>CAIWTN010000029.1 GCA_903915625.1 uncultured Pseudomonadota bacterium
TAACTCAAGCCTACGGGCTTTACTAATTAATCTAAATCAGAAATTCCCATATCAATTACGACGAATTCTGCGGTTTTTTTTAGCAAACTTCTTCTTTGGTATTCCAGCGATTATTCTTTATTTATATCTGATTATTTCCAAGTTGATCTTAAAAGGGAAAAAAATAGTTTTTTTTCGAGTGCAATTGCGGGCGATAGGACATCTCGCAGTAGAAACAGAAATGAATCTTAGATTGATTCGTTCTTCTGGTGATAACCATATAAATATAGGATATGCATCAGCGTTTACAGTAAGTAATAGATACCTCTTAGATATGTTTAAGAGAAGTGAAAAAATTGTTGAAAGTATTATATTGGCTAAAATTCTTGGAGCAACTTTTCTGAAGAGAACCCAGTTTGTGAGAACATATGATCTTACTGATTGGAATTATAATGATTTTAAAAATTTAAATAAGCGTGTCATAAATTTTAATTTAAATGAAGAAAATTATGGAAAATCATTACTGCGTGAAATGGGTATAGGAGAGGATGACTGGTTCGTATGCCTTCATTCTCGTGATAACGCATACCACGCCTCGCGTTATCGTGGTGGTTTTAGTCACCATGATTTTCGTGACTGTGATATTAATAATTATATGTTGGCTGCTGAATATATTGCTAAACAAGGTGGGTACGTTTTAAGAATGGGCGCTAAAATAGGCAAGCCATTACCTAGTCAAAGACATCCCAAGATTATTGATTATGCATCTCAATACCGATCTGAATTCATGGATATTTTCTTGCCTGCCCATTGTAAGTTCTTTTTGGGCTCTACGGCAGGTCCTTTTTTACTTGCAACGATCTTTGGAAAGCCAACTGCTCAAGCCAACCTGATTCCATTGCATGCATCCCCCTTTTGTCCTCAAGATTTGTTTATTCCTAAAAAATTATGGAGTTTGAAAGAGAAGAGATTTTTAAGTTTTCCTGAAATCTTCAACTCGGAAATTGTACATTATAAAGATAAAAAACTATATGATGATGCGGGAATTCAAGTTATCGAAAACACAGCTGAAGAAATATTGGGTTTGGCAACTGAAATGTATTTGAGATTATCGGACATAAGTGTTAATGAAGAAGAAAGTTCAATCAGGAGTAGGTATACCTCACTATACAAACCATGCCATCCTGCATCTGCCGGTCCGCCGAATATATGTATCGATTTCCTTAGAAGAAATATAGATCTTCTTGAATCACCTAACAATTGTTGAAAAATAGGTTGGCTTCAAATGAAAATGTTGGTATTAGCCGGCGGATTTGGTACTCGACTTAATTCGATTATGTCAGAAACGCCAAAAGCACTTGCACCGGTTGACGGGATTCCATTTCTCTATTTGCAAATTAAGCACTGGATAGCTCAAGGTCAAACGTCATTCGTTTTTCTCCTTCATCATAAAGCAGATCAGATCATTGAGTTTTTGAATGGACAGAAGTCAGGACTGCTAAAAGAGTGTTATGTCCAATGGGTAGTTGAGCCGGTACCACTTGATACGGGTGGAGCTGTCGCGTACGCAATACAACAACTTAAACTTTCTGATAGTTTTTTATTAATTAATGCAGATACCTGGCTGGGAACTGGTTTGCGAGAGCTTAGTATCGCAGTAGCGCCAGCAATTGCTGTTACAAAGGTTCTTGATTCAAGTCGTTATGGTCGAGTGCAACTGAAACATCAAGGCGTTGTAAATGCATTTCTTGAAAAGAGCACCATTCCCATTTCTGGATTTATTAATGCTGGCTTATGTCATCTGAATGTTAATATTTTTCAGAATTGGGATAACAAGCCTTTTTCTCTCGAGAAAATTATTTTCCCTCGTCTTTCTGAATCAGGAACTTTGACTGCTGTTGAACTGGACTCCACCTTCATCGATATAGGCATACCGGAAGACTACAATTGGTTTTGTCGAATGGTTGAAGAAGGACGTATCGGCAATTTATGCAGTTAGATAAATTTCTAATATACGAATCCTCAACCCTGCGGGAAGCGCTTTCTCGCATCGAGCTGAACCAATGCGGCATTGTTTTTTCAATGGATGTCGCAGGCCGGGTTACCGGCGTTGCGACAGATGGTGATATCCGACGCGAACTGCTGGGTGGGCGCACGCTTGATGAGTCTATTGCTCATTGTGTTAACGCCAACTTCATTTCGGAGCGTCCTGAAACACCCCGCGAAGTGCTGCTAAAGAAACTGGATCATCGAATTCGTGTCATTCCTATTCTCGATGGCGAGCGTCGCCTAGTCGGAGTAGTCAGCCGCGATCACCTGCCAGTGATGGTGGAAGAAGCCGTCTACGCACGTTCGCGAGCGCCTGTCCGAATCAGTTTTGGTGGGGGTGGCTCTGATCTCACACATTTTTTCTCGGTCCAGAACGGCGCCGTCGTCAATTCAACAATATCCCTTTACAGCCATGCTGTAATGAGGGTGCGTAGAGACAAAAAAATCAACATTTACTCACTCGATCTCAACGACACGTTCCATGCCGATAACTTGGAGCATGCCCTTCAGGCGAACGATCGTTTTGGCCTGATCCGAGCCCTGTTGCAAAGTGTTCAGCCTGAATTCGGGTTTGATATTTATCTTCACTCAGACTTTCCTGTGAACTCCGGCTTGGGCGGGTCAGCTGTAGTGTTGGCGGCTATTTTGGGGTGCTTCAATCAGTTCCGTCGCGATCGGTGGGATCAGTATGAACTTGCTGAGCTGGCTTTCCAGGCCGAGCGTTTGCACCTTGGTGTGGCTGGTGGCTGGCAGGACCAATACGCAACTGTGTTTGGAGGCTTCAACTTCATCGAATTCAATATGGAGCAAAACGTCGTACATCCGCTGCGTATTCATTCCGACGTCCTACACGAACTCGAGGAAAGCCTGATCCTGTGTGATACGGGCATCGCGCACGATTCGGGCAACATCCATGAAGACCAGCGACACCACATGGGGCAGCAGGCCATCTGGGACCAGGTCAAGACAAATGTCGACCTTTCCTACCAAATCCGCAACCAGTTGTTGCGCGGGCGATTGCTCGAATTCGGACAATCTCTGCATAAGGCATGGATGTTAAAGAGGGAGTTCAGCAGTAAGATCTCCAACAGCCACCTTGACCGCATTTACGAAGGGGCCTGTGCGAACGGCGCCGTCGGCGGTAAGCTGTTGGGGGCGGGAGGTGGGGGATTCTTCCTGTTCTATGCGTTGCCTTTCCGCAAGCACAAACTGATTAAGCATCTGCAGTCAGTCAACTTACGTGTGCAACCCTTCCGCTTTGAGTCGGAAGGTCTACGTTCCTGGACCGTGAGGGAGCGTAGCAACCATATGGAAATCGAGAGCTGAGCCATGAAGATCACCCATCATAAAATCGGCTATGGCCGTATCTTCATTATTGCCGAAATCGGCAACAACCATAACGGCAGCTTAGCTCGGGCCATTGAACTGGTGGATCTGGCCAAAGCCGCCGGCGTCGATTGCGTTAAGTTCCAGATGCGGCATCTGCAACAAGTCTATCGTGAGCGTACGCTGCGCAAGGATGGAGAAGACCTCAGCACAGAGTATGTGCTTGACCTACTGAGGCGCTTCGAACTGACCTTGGACGAGCATCTTCACCTTGCGCAATATTGTGCCAATAAGAACATCCTCTATCTATGCACGCCTTGGGATCCCGTCAGCGTGGACGTTCTCGAAAGCTTTGGCGTACCCGCCTACAAGGTGGCCTCTGCCGACGTGACCAATCTACCTTTGCTCGACCGTCTGGCTGCAACCGGCAAACCCCTGATCCTGTCCACAGGCATGAGTACCGAGGAAGAAGTGCGGACCACAGTCGATTTCCTCACTCGGCGGAAGGTCGAATTTGCCCTGCTTCATTGCAACAGCACGTACCCAGCGCCTCTGCACGATATAAACCTGCGCTGGATGGCGAGCCTCGCTAAGTTGCATCCTCTGGTGGGCTATTCCGGGCATGAACGCGGTATTAATGTGTCTCTGGCGGCCGTAGCACTTGGTGCTACCATCATCGAGCGCCATTTAACTCTGGACCGCGGCATGGAGGGCCCTGATCACGCCGCGAGCCTGACCTACGCCGAACTGTGTCAGTTAGTCGAAGGCATCCGCGAGATTGAGCAGGCGCTTGGTACGGGGGACAGCCGCCCCCTGTCCCAGGGCGAGATGATCAACCGCGAGAACCTTGGCAAGAGCCTAGTGGCTACCGTTGCACTAAGCAAGGGCACCGTGCTCAAGCCGGAGCATATCAAGGTGCGTAGTCCCGGCCAGGGCCTGTCGCCGCAGAAGTACGAGGCCCTGCTGGGCCGCACACTGCAGCATCACATGCAGGAAGAAGATTTCTTTTATATGTCCGATCTTAGTGACCGCCGAGTTGAACCGGGTTCCTACAAATTCTCGCGATCTTGGGGCGTTCCCGTGCGCTACCATGACTTTGGGGTTTACAGTGCGCTCGTCAAGCCCGATCTTTGGGAGTTTCACCTGTCGTATTCCGACATGGACCTCAATCCGGCAGACTACCTGTCTGGCACCTATGCGGCAGACTTCGTGGTCCATGCGCCAGAGCTGTTTGCCAATAGCATGCTCATGGATCTAGCCACGCCTGACGAAGCTTATCGCGCGGCATCCCTGAAGGAGACGCAGCGGGTCATAGAAATCACTCGTAGTTTGAAACGCTTCTTCCCGAAAACAGCCAAACCCCTGATTGTTGCCAACATCGGCGGCTTTAGCATGGACGAACCGCTGCCAGCCGATCAGATAATTAGCTATTATGAGCGCTTCGCCCGCAGCCTTGAAGAGTTGGACATGGAGGGTGTGGAATTGATTCCCCAGACCATGGCGCCATTTCCCTGGCACTTCGGCGGCCAGCGCTACCAGAACATTTTTGTCAAGATCGACGAAATCCTGCAATGGTGCCACAAGCTCAAGCTTCGCATGTGCTTCGATATTTCGCACAGCCGGTTGACATGCAACCATCTGGGCGTGGATTTTTACGAATTCTCGCGCCAGATTGCGCCGATTACGGCCCACCTCCATATTGGCGACGCCAAGGGTCTGAATGGCGAAGGTCTCCAGGTCGGCGAAGGTGACATCGATTTCGATCGCCTTGGCGCCGTCCTCAAACACGGCTGTCCCTCGGCTTCCTTTATCCCTGAAATCTGGCAGGGTCACAAGAATGGCGGCGAGGGATTCTGGATTGCTATGGAAAGACTGGAAGGCCGTCTATGAGCGACAGCCTGGAACAGATCCGCACAGAAGTCTCGGCATCGATTGCAGTCAAACAGGCTCTGCTGGCCGATGCCGGCCTGCTGGCGCAGATTGATCGCCTGTCGCAGACCTGCTTGCAGGCGCTGCGCGGCGGTGGCAAGATCATCTTTGCCGGCAATGGCGGCAGTTTTGCCGATGCGCAGCACTTGTCGGCTGAATTCGTGTCTCGCTTCAGGTTCGATCGCGCCCCGCTGGCGTCCATGGCGCTGGCAACCAATAGTTCCACCATCAGCGCCATCAGCAATGACTATGGCTACGACCACGTCTTCTCGCGTGAACTGGAAGCGGTTGCGCGATCCTTTGACGTGTTTATCCCTATCACCACAAGCGGCAACAGCCCCAACGTACTTAAGGCAATCGAAGTTGCTAGGCGCCTCGAATTGCGCACCGTCTGCCTTACTGGCGAAACCGGTGGCGGCGCGAAGGAACTATGCGAGTGCCTGAGTGTGCCTTCACGTGAAACCGCTCGCATACAGGAGTGCCATATTCTCGTTGGACATATCATCTGCGGACTGGTGGAAAACATGTACTTCAAGCGGGTTGAGACAAAGTGAGCTCGACAGTCGCCATCATTCCGGCTCGCGGAGGTTCCAAGGGCATCCCGCGCAAAAATCTGGTTGACGTTTGCGGTAAACCGCTGATCGCATGGTCGATCCTGCAGGCCAGTAATGCTACTCACATCGATTCCGTATGGGTGACTTCCGACGACGACGAGATCCTGTCGGTGGCCGAGTCCTTCGGTGCCCGGCCGATCTGCCGCCCGGCAGAGATTTCTGGCGATCAGGAGACATCCGAGTCGGCCTGGCTACATGCGCTGGACTCCATCGAGGCTCAGGGCGTGGCTGTCGGCCTAGTGGTGGCTATGCAAGCGACGTCGCCAATCCGCGAGTCGTCAGACCTCGACGGCGGTGTGCAGACCCTGCAGGAGAAAGGCTACGACTCGCTACTTTCGGTAACGGAGGTGGAGGACTTCTTCACCTGGCAACTCGGCGCCGACGGCACCGCCAGGTCGATCAACTATGACTACCGCAACCGCAAGCGTCGCCAGCTGATCGAGAAACGCTACCTTGAAAACGGCTCCTTCTACTTGTTCTGCCCGCATCAACTGCGGCGTGACAACAATCGGTTGGGTGGCCACATCGGCCTGTTCGTGATGGAGCGGCACAAGATGTTCCAGATAGACAATCCCGAGGATATCGAGCTGTGCGCCTCCGTCATGCGCGGCTTTGGGCTTCATCGGATATGAGCGCGCTGATCGACCGCTTTCGGCTGGATGGCCGTGTGGCCATAGTCACTGGTGCCTCCCGAGGTATTGGCAACGCTGTCGCGCGGGGTCTTGCCAGCGCTGGCGCTACGGTGTTCGGTCTTGGGCGTTCGCCTGCCGCGCAGGGGGTCGCAGAAGATTTCTTTTATCTAACCTGCGACGTCACTGACAGCGCAGCCTTTGGCAACTTGGTCAAAGAGATCTTCGCCGGTAAAGGGCAAATCGACATCTTGGTTAACGCTGCTGGGATTACTATACCCGCTCAGACTGCGGAAGACCCGTCGGCGGCGTTTCGTCAAACTCTGACCTGTAATCTCACTGCAGTGTTCGATTGTTGCCGCACCGTGCTACCGTTCATGCAACTTAAGGGCTACGGTTCAATCATCAATGTCACGAGTATTGGTGCGGCGCTTGGCTTTCCTGGCAACCCCGGCTATGTTGCCTCCAAGGGAGGCCTAGCCGCGCTGACACGTGCGTTTGCGCTTGACCACGGCACGCAAGGTATTCGCGTGAACAACTTGGTACCCGGGTATGTTCTCACAGCAATGACGCAGGCCAGCCATACTGATCCCGAGCGCCGCGAAGCTCGCGCCGCACGTACCATGCTTGGTCGTTGGGGCGAGCCAGATGAGCTTGCAGGTGCAGTGATCTTCCTAGCCTCACCAGCCAGCAGTTACGTGACCGGCATCGATTTGTATGTCGATGGCGGGTGGGCCGCAAAAGGACTCTAATGGAAATAGGATTTATGCAGGGCCGTTTGTGCGACCGCATCGACGGAAAAATTCAGGCCTTTCCATGGCGGGACTGGGAATCCGAATTCCCGCTGGCCCACGCGCTCGACCTCGGCCTGATGGAATGGACGCTAGACCAAGAGCGCTTGCGCGAGAACCCACTGATGACGGCAGCCGGCCAGACCCGTATCCGGGAGCTTTCGGCTCGCTACGGGGTACGTGTGCTGTCACTCACCGGCGACTGCTTTATGCAGTCGCCTTTCTATAAGGTGGATGGGACCGCCCGCGACGCCCTGCTAGCGGAACTGTGCTCCATTCTCGATGCTTCAGAACAGGTCGGCATCCGCTATGTGCTCATTCCGCTAGTGGATAACGGCTCGCTGCAGACACTGGAACACGAGAGCGTGCTGCTCGAATGCGTGTTGATGCTTCGGCAACGACTTGTTGGTGCCGGCATGAAGATCTTATTCGAATCAGACTTCGGGCCCGCGCGGTTGCGGGATTTTATAGAACGGCTGCCACAGGACGCCTTCGGCATCAACTACGACATTGGCAACAGCGCGGCGCTGGGCTTCTCTTCCATTGATGAGATTGGCAGCTATGGCCAACGCATTGACAACGTGCACATTAAGGACAGAAAACTAAACGGTACCACAGTGCCTCTCGGGACGGGCAACGCAGACCTCGCGGCGGTGTTCAGTTCCCTGCGAAAGGCCGGTTATTCTGGCCATTTCATCCTGCAGACCGCCCGCGCTGAGGACAACGATCACTCGGGCGCGCTCTCCCGCTATCGAGACATGACGCGCACCTTATGGAAGCAAAGTGGATCTTGAACTCGCCGGTAAAGTAGCCCTAGTCACCGGCTCATCGGCCGGCATCGGTCTGGACATCGCACGCGTGATGGTGGCCGAAGGCGCCACCGTTGTCTTGAACGGGCGGGATGAGGGGCGCTTGATACAGGCCCAGGCTGCGCTGCACAATGCATCCGCCTTCGTCGCCGACGTGAGGGACCCAGCCGAGTGCCAGCGTCTGGTGCGCGAGGTACTGCAGCGCCACGGCCGCCTTGACATTCTGGTGTGCAACGTGGGTAGCGGCACCTCAGTGCCGCCCGGGCAGGAGACGCCGGAGGAATGGCGCCGAGTGTTGGACCTCAACTTGCTTGCGAGCACTCAGATGGTCTGGGCCGCCACCGACGCGCTGGCTGCGGCTGCCGGCAACGCAATTTGCATCTCCTCCATCTGCGGCCTGGAGGCATTGGGCTGCCCGATACCCTATGCGGCGGCCAAGGCCGCCCTAGAAAGCTATGTACGCAATGTGGCTCGGCCGATGGGCAAACGAGGTGTGCGCATCAACAGCGTCGCCCCTGGCAACATCCTGTTCCCCGGCTCAACCTGGGAACGCAAGCTTGTTGTTAACGCAGCCGATGTGAACGCGATGCTGCAGCGCGAAGTTGCACTACAGTCCCTGGGCCGTCCCGAAGATGTGGCTCGGCTCGTGGCCTATCTTGCATCGCCCGCGGCGTCTTTCATCACCGGTGCTACCTACGTTGTCGATGGCGGACAGACCAGATCATGAAAAAAGGCAAACTTCAACTTCCAAAATCATTCGATCTTAGCGGTCGGATTGCCCTCATTACTGGCGGCTCCGGACTGCTCGGCTCACAGCATGCGCGAGCCCTGGCGGAAATAGGTGCTAGCGTAGTGATTGGAGACATCGATGTGGAACGCGCTAAGGTCGTAGCGGCAAATGTTCGCGCCGAGTTTCCGGGTGTTCAAACTATGGCTCTGAAACTGGATGTCACCAGTCAGGCTTCGGTTGCAGCGGGCCTTGATACCGTGTTGCAGAAACTTGGTGGTATCCAGGTTCTAGTTAACAACGCCGCCGTTGACCCAAAAGTTCAAAGCAATAGCGTAGTCGAGACTTCCCGTCTGGAGAACTTTTCCCTTGAACAGTGGAATTTCCAGCTGGGGGTTGGATTGACAGGAGCTTTTCTGTGCAGCCAGGTATTTGGCGGTTGGATGGCGCTCAACGGGGGCGGATCGATCCTGAACATCGCTTCTGACCTGGCGGTCTTCGCGCCCGATCAGCGACTTTATCGAAAGCTTGGTTTGCCCGAAGAGCGGCAACCGGTCAAGCCTGTCACCTATACGGTGGTCAAAACTGCCCTGCTTGGATTGACCCGCTACTTGGCTACCTACTGGCACGAAGCCGGGATCCGCTGCAACGCGCTTTCACCAGGTGGAGTGTCCAACGGACAGGGAGAGGAATTTGTTGCGCGTCTTTCGCAACTGATCCCTCTAGGCCGAATGGCCCGTGCTGATGAATACAGGGCGGCTATACAGTTCCTTTGCTCAGATGCATCGAGTTACATGACTGGGCAGAATGTTGTAATAGATGGAGGTCGCAGTGTATGGTGAATTTGTAATTATGTAGATTTTCTAATTAACTCTGATTGCCAAGTCAGGAAGCTTTTCATGCTAAACATAATTTGCCATCTAACCATCAGTTAAAAAAGTTGCACTTCGTTATTTAATACACCTAATTAAAATAGAGAATTTATAAGAAGAATATCATCTCAAAATCAAGTATAAATAATATTGATAATTAATGAAAAAAACAGCTATTGACACCTATTTTCAGACACATATAATTGAAATTTTATAGTACAGTGATTAAAACTTATAATTCAGTAATAAAAATGGAATTAAAA
>CAIWTN010000030.1 GCA_903915625.1 uncultured Pseudomonadota bacterium
GCGAGGCTTATGGCGATGACCAGGGCCAGCCAAACAGCGATGAGGATGTACTTTATGGGTGACACACTCTGCAAATCGCACACCTATCTACGCTTACTAAATGTCGGGCTCGCTCGAACAAAGTCGATTCAATAAATCGCCGCTTCGTAGATGAGAGTATCGGCAGCTCTAGCATTCGGCTTTAGACATCCGCAGCAATCGCACATCCTGGTAGAAACGGAACTTCAGTTTTCAACTGAATATCCGATGAACCTAATGATTAGGGACTTTGAAAGGCATTTAAGTTGAAATTAGTAACGTTAAAATCCCTTGGAGCCAAGCTCTTCTATGTCATGAGCACGCTGGTATTAATCACGGTTGCGGGAAACTCATGGCAGTTTTTTCGAACTTTCCGCACGCAGATGCTAGAACAAATTCAGGACTCGCTGCAAAGCCAGGCAGAAAGATCTAAAGATCAGATCGAAACCACAATTGACACATGGCGATCGCAGGTCGCTATAGCTCTACCGACCATGCGCCCCTCCAAGATTGACAAGTCTAAAAATGGAAATAGTGTTCTTCAGCGATTTATCGACGCTAATCCCGATTTTTTTATGATTCAAATACTCTCAGCTCCGTCCACCACGAGCTCAGATTTCTTTCTGATTGATGAGGCAATGACCTCCCATGTAAACGATAAAAATTTTGAAGACAAAGATGCTCTTGCAGTGGCTGAACTAATTAAGGCGAGCTCTAGTAATTGGTTAAAGGGAGTGGCGGGCAAAGCAAAATCAAATTCGGCCATTGAGAGTCAGGCAAAAATTTCGAAATTGCCCCTAGTGACTCTGGCTATACGCTTTGAAGTTGCAAATTCGCAGGGAGTAGTTTGGGCCGTGTTGACGGCTTGGCAGACACCGCTTAACAAAGCGTTATCGAAATCGACTTTTATAAAAAGCAGCATTATCGATCGAAGCGGCAAAATATTTGCATCACTAGACCCTCTAGAAACAATAAATCGCCCAACGATAAATAGCCGATCTCTACTTAAAAGCGCTCTGTCCAGCGACAGTCCCTCTGGCTTTGAACAAGTTTATAAAGATGGAAAAGGAAAAGATAAAGTAGGAGCGTATGCACGATTACAACGATACCCGCTCATACTTGTGATTGAGCAGGATGCAAATGCCGCCACTCAAGCCGTCAAAAGGACACTTCTTTCAACCAGCCTATGGGCTGGCCTCTTTATTTTGATGGCAGTAATGTTTAGTTTTTTGGCATCTTCACAGATCACCAAAGGCCTCAGAGCCGTCACATATGCTACTGGTCGAATTGCTGCCGGAGACTTCGCACACAAAGTACCGCCTGGTAGCCACGACGAAGTAGGTGCGCTTGGCAGTGCTGTAAATAACATGTCACGAAAAATCGTTGACCTAATGGCTTCACAAGTAGATCAAGCGCGCGTCGAAAAAGAACTCGAAACGGCAAAAATGGTTCAGAGCACCTTCTTTCCTCGAGCTGCTATTAATCTACCAAGTGTCAGAGTCGCCGGGTTTTATACTCCAGCCTCAGAATGCGGCGGCGATCTTTGGGGACATTATACAATTTCAGAAGGTCTAGAATTCATTTTCATTGCCGACGCCATGGGCCATGGTGCTCCCGCAGCTTTAGTAACAGCAATGGCATATTCGACTACAATGACTGTGGCGGATATTATAAAGCACGAACCTTCATTTAGAGATTCGCCAGGCTCAATTCTAGAGCGCCTAAATCGAATCATCTACGAAGCCGTTCAAGGCACTATAAGTATGACTTTTTTCGCATCGATCGTTGACACTAATAAGGGAATTCTTACCTATGCGAATGCTGGGCACAATTTCCCGGTTATTGTGCCAACAAGCCCAACAGACTCTCGGCTTGGCAAGGCGGCAAAAGAGCCTAGTAAGAGCGGGACTATTCAACCAATTTCGCTGAAACTAATGGGGACTCCTTTAGGAATGGATCGCAATTCCCAATACAAAGAGAGGACAATCGATCTTGTTGCTGGAGACAAAATTTTCTATTTTACCGATGGGTTAATCGAGTGCACTTCACCGAAAGGTGACGCGATGGGCCGCAAACACCTATTAGCCGATGTTTCTACATTTGCCAATTTGGCTCCAGAAGGGATGATTTCGGCAATTAAAAAACGTGCCTTCGATTTCTTTGCGGGCCAGCCCCTTGCTGATGACATTACAATAGTCGTTGCAGAAATTGACAAAGTTAGACAGCGCCAAACAGAAGTAACACCAGAACAATCCAATATCCCGAAAGATCACGGTATAGTCACCCCAGAGTCGGCCTCTTTAACTCTCGACCTCTCAATACCGTCGCCGCCGCAGCCTGAAATCGCTTCATTACAAGCCGCGAAGGTATCGATTGAATCACCTTCAGGTGAAACACACACAACTCAAACGGATGTGGTGGGAAATGAGGGAGTAGACAACCCGAGTGCGCCAGCCAGGACAACTCTGGACTCTGAGGCTTGGCCAAAAGTTTCATCTACTGGTGGCAAATATAAGCTCAAACTACCTAGTGTAAGCTAAGCCTCCCTAGACATTATTTAAGTACGTAGCCACCACCATAAACACTGACAATTGTCACTTCAAATTGCCCGAGCTTTCCACGCAACCTAGAGATATGACTGTCGATAGTCCGGGGCGTGAGCTTTATCTCAGGCCAAATGGACATTTGGATCTCCGCTCGAGACACCGCTTGTCCCCGACGGGCTAGAAGTAATCGCAGGAGCTGCGCTTCCTTCTGAGGCAACGGCACTGATTCCTTCGACAAAGCGGAACTACAGCGCATTTTTTCGAACTCCAACACTAAATCCCTGTATCTGATCACAGAGCTCTGTGTGGGCGATGGCGCTGATTGAAGGGAATCGGCGACAAACCTTGAAAAAGACAAACTTTCAAAACCTGGTCCATAATGACGCAAAGTCACTTCAGCATCGACGCCCTCCACTGGCTTACTGCCAACCGTCACCAATAGAGTACTCACCAAATTGCTTCTTGCAATTGTGTTGATTTGAGGGATAGACCATCGATTAGAACGACAGTCAACGATGAGCGCACTAGGCAGCCGATCACCACTAAGGCGAGCGAGTTTGCCAAGAGAGTCTAGCGATGCGAAGGCTCTGACAGCAAAATCTCCCATGAGAATAGTAGCTAATCTTGGTACTGTTTGCTGCGCCTGTTCTAGGATCCATAAAATGCTCAAGAAATTCCTCCGCAGTGCAGCAGAAAAATTGAATGAAGAAGACCTAAAAGTGCCTTGGATACTTAATTATAACCGATTAGTTGCCGATTACGTGATGCTAGCTGGTTTTTTGATCAGAAAGTAAAGCAAACAATGAGCCTTATAACTCTTAAAGATATCCAAGATGCCCTGCAACGCATTAGGCCTTTCGTGCCGTGTTCCCCAATAAAACACTCAATTAACCTTTCAAAAAGGCTCGGGGTTCAGGTTTATCTAAAACTCGAGAATTTAAACCTGTCAGGCTCATTTAAGATACGAGGGGCCATGAACGCCCTGCTTCAAGTTGATAGCAGCCAGTTGAGCCAGGGCGTTATCGCTGCCAGCGCGGGAAATCATGCGCAGGGAGTAGCTCACACATGTCGCCTTCTAGGGACCAAGGCCACGATTTTTATGCCAATTCGCTCACCCTTAGTTAAGGCGGCGGCAACCCGCGAGCTGGGCGCAGATGTGCGACTTGTGGGAATGACCTATGAAGAAGCTTACAGTGCAGCTGTCGATTGGCAAAAAAATAGCGGCGGGCTGTTGCTACACGGCTTTAATGACGAGAGAGTTATCGCAGGTCAGGGAACAATTGGATTAGAGCTTTTAGATCAGATTCCCGATCTTGGAATGGTGGTTGCTAGCATTGGTGGTGGGGGCTTAGCCGCTGGTGTTGCGGCTGCCTTAAAATCTGTGCGAGCCGATGTGCAGGTTATTGGTGTTCAATCTACAGCTTACCCCGCGATGCATCAGTCGGTGCGCAATCACAGTCTTATCGGAGCTGCAGCCGGGTACACCATAGCAGACGGGATCGCAATTAAGGTACCAAGTGCCACTACCTTCGAGATCATCGAAAAGAACGTCGATGAGATCGTTCTGGTCGATGAGGATGAGATAGCCTCATCCGTAATGAATCTGATGGAGTGGGAGCACATGCTTGCAGAGGGGGCGGGAGCTGCTGCTGTTGCAGCTCTTTGGAAATTAGATCAAAAAGTTATCCACAATCTTAATAATCGCGCTGTAGTTTGTATAATTTCAGGCGGGAACATAGACGTAAATCTTCTCAAACGAATCATTCCAATCGGCCTAAAGCACTCTGGGCGTCTTTTTAGATTGGCAGTGCGGATTCAAGATAGGCCCGGTCGCCTCGCTGAATTACTAAACGTGGTCAGCAAAGCGGGAGCAAACCTTCAGGAAGTTAGTCACAACAGATTATTCAATGCAATCGGGTTCGATGATGTCGAGGTCATACTTGACCTCGAAACCATCGATTCTCTTCATCAGGACACCGTAATGGAAACTTTAACAAACCATCACTTTAAATTTAAAAAGCTCGACTAGAAAAGGCGCTTTCGCGCCATTCTTCAACTTGCTAGGTTTTTCCCACCAGGAACTGACACGGGTAAACCAATGTCGGTGGCGGAGTTGAAATCCTCACCAGCTAGGCCGAACATGATGCCAGCGACTTCAGGATAAGTTTTCACGAAAGTGATTTTGATTCGCTTTTTAACGTTAAGCGGCAACTGCTCAAACGCAGAGCGATTCTTTTCTGGCAGCAACACATGTTCTACACCCTCACGTTGCGCTGCAAGAACCTTCTCCTTTAACCCACCGATCGGCAATATTTTACCGTGCAATGTAATTTCACCTGTCATGGCGATCCGCTCTCGGGGAGCGCGACCTAGCAGGGCAGAAAGTATTGATGTCGCGAGCGCAATCCCTGCAGATGGCCCATCCTTGGGTACTGCTCCTGCAGGCAAATGAATGTGAATTTCATTTTCCATTAAGTTTTTTGCATCGACACCAAATTCCACAGCTTTGGATCTTATGTAACTTAAAGCAGTTTGAGCCGACTCCTTCATTACATCACCTAGCTGACCAGTGAGGACCAGTTTGGCGCGAGACCCTGGTAACAAGTTGGTCTCAATGGCTAGGACCTCGCCACCATAACTAGTGTAGGCAAGACCAAGGGAGACGCCGGTCAATGGTTCCAGGTGATAGAAGTCGTCATCAAACCGCTTAGCTCCCAAGTGCTTCTCGACAAGCTGAGGGGTCATTTTGATAGTTAAGCGCCTAGTGGGTGTAGCATCCTCCTCTGCGTATTGCCTAGCTATCTTCCGGCAGACCGAAGCAATTTGCTTTTCAAGTCCCCGAAGTCCGCTTTCTCTGGTGTAACTATTAATTATAGTTGTGATGGAGTTGCGTGAGAACACTACATCGGCATCGCTTAACCCGGACTCTTTCAACTGTTTAGGCACAAGGTACTGATTCGCAATAATCAGCTTTTCCTCTTCTGAGTATCCAGACACTTCGATGATCTCGAGCCTATCGCGCAGAGGACCTGGGATCGTATCAAGGGTGTTACAGTTAGCGATGAAGAATACATCTGATAGATCAAATGCCACCCCGAGATAATGATCCACAAAATTCTTATTTTGCTCCGGATCCAAAACCTCTAGGAGAGCGGATGAAGGATCGCCCCTATGGTCGGCCCCCATCTTGTCAATCTCGTCCAGCATTATAAGTGGGTTACAGCTTTTCGCCTGCTTCAAACTCGTGATGAGACGGCCTGGGTATGCACCTACGTAAGTTTTGCGGTGTCCCCTTATATCAGCCTCGTCTCGCACTCCTCCTAGTGAAATGCGCGAGAAGTGACGTCCCATGGCACGGGCAATCGATTTTCCTAGGCTTGTCTTTCCGACACCTGGCGGCCCCACAAAGCAAATAATCGGGCTCTTCGCACCCGGATTTAATTTTTTAACAGCGAGATATTCGATGATCCGATCTTTGACCTGATCCAGCCCATGATGATCCAAATCAAGAACGCTTTTTACGTCTTTAAGGTTCAACTTGTCATCGGTCCGAACCTCCCAAGGGAGTGCCAGAATAGTCTCTACGTGAGTACGAGTAAGCGCAGCCTCACTAGTATCTGAATGCATTCTTTCAAGTCTTCTCAACTGTCTAGAGGCCTCTTCTTTTGCCTCTGCGGTCAACTTGACCTCATCCAACTTCTTCCACAGAACATCAATTTCCTCTTTACCGTCAGCATCACCAAGTTCACTTTTTATTGCCCGCATTTGCTCACGGAGATAGTGCTCCCGCTGCATACGACTAATTTCTTCTTTCGCCTGCGACTGAATGCGGACCTGCATTTGATATACTTCGATTTCCCGGGACAAATACCGATGGACGGTGCGCAAGCGCTCAGAGGGATTGTAAACAGATAATATCCCTTGAGCTTCCTGAACCTTCAGCCCAAGATTCGCTGCCACTAAGTCTGACAAGCGGCCAGGATCCGTGACATCCTCCAGTACCATCAAAATATCAGGTGATAAAACCTTCCCGAGACTCACTACTTTTTCAAGGTTTTCGCGAGTCGCCCGGATCATCGCCTCAATTTCGGGAGTATTCTTGACGATCACAGGCTCTTCGATAACTTTGACACGTACAGATGGAAACGGATCACTGGACAAAAGCTGTCCAATCTCAGCCTTTGAGAGGCCCTGCACTAAAACTTTCATACGGCCATCGGGCAACTTCCGAGTCCGCATGATCGAACAGACAGTACCGACATCGTAAACATCGAATGGGGGCTCCAGACTGCAGCCAAGCCCCTCTCCCTTTTCGCCAGCCACCTTGAAGGCTGACAGGAAGATTTTTCGATGATGAGCAAGCGCATGCTCAACAGCATTAATGCATAGATCCTCATTGATAAAAACCGGAACAATCATGTGTGGAAAGACAACAATGTCTTTCAACGGAAGTAACGGCATTTCGGTGTTGGCATCGGTGAGCTGGTTAATGCTTTGTCCGGTCATCAAAGCCTCTCCTTGCGAGTATCGGTCTAGTTGTCGGGTCGGGGATCTCTTGAAGCTTATCGGCGTTGCTAAGTCTGAGCTTGAGGACCAAGCTCAGCACTACTCAGGAAGGTGAACATCTGTCTGGCAAAAGCTAACTCTAAATTTCTATTTAAATCTGATTATAATTATTAGGTCCCCAGCCTTATCCGCAAGGCGATCACCCTGTGCTGAATATACGAAAATGTCACCCTTTTGAGTCGCAACTGGCAAAGTGAATGCGTAAGACACTGGCTCTCTAGTGCCTGCCGACTTGTGACTTTTGCGCACGTTACGATGAAATCGGACCACATTTTCCCCGCCACGCGAGGCCAGTTCAGGAGATACCCACAGGGGTACCACCAGATCGAGGTCATCGAGAGTCTTTTGCCAGGATTCAAAAGAGATTTCCTCATAGTTCAAATCGTTGCAAAAAAGGTCTAGGGCTGAAATATCGGCACTTGAGAGGTCGGGGGATTCAGATGCGGCTGGCTTAGGGGGGGTCTTTTTAGGGCGCAGCCGCCGTGGAGAAGATTTGGGGTCATCCATAAAAACGAACCCGAAGTTTAGCTACCTACGGGTGTTAGTACACTAACCATTGCAGGACGCAGTAAGCGGCCATGAAGCTGGTAGCCTCGCGCAAATTCATTCGCTACCGTATCAACATTCACTTCACTAGATTCTAGGCGCTGAATCGCTTGGTGTAAGTTCGGATCGAATGGAGCATTGGCAGCTTCAACGGCTTCTAGGCCGTGCTTCCTACAAACTTCTAGGAGCTGTTTTTTAACCATCATCATTCCGTCATAATAAGCAGCCGCATTACTTTGATCTGCTACTCGATCAGCCCCTTCGGGCAAAGCTTTCTCCAAACTATCAAGAACTGGCAATAAATCCTTAAATACGTTTTCAAGTCCGTATTTCAAAAGGTCAGCACGTTCGCGCTCCTGACGACGCCGCATATTTTCCATTTCGGCGTGGACCCTAATATATTTGTCCTTTAATTCTGTAATTTCTTGCTCCAACTGCCGAGATCCCGTGATTCCGTCCATCGCGACTTGCGATTCCGTAGTATTGATTTCAGAATTAGTCCCCACTGCTTCCTTTGAAACATTATGGTCTGAATTTGAACTTTGATTTTGTGTCTGATCACCTTGCATTACTTTTTCCCTGAACTCGACTCGCATCATTGCTCAGGAATTAATAAGCCATTGCGAAGGACTCGGCAAGACCAAGAGAGGCTGGATTGAAGACTATACTTATATGGTAGCACGTCTGCGCAGAAGAAAAAGGGACTCAGGCACTCCGAAGGTAAAAAAATAATTTTGCTAGAATATTGACACCCTGTGCGAGCGCCTGTTAAAAAAATCCTCTCTAAATTGAGTGCCGTCAGTTAGCACCCATAAGAGTGTATAAGCGGCGGAAATCTTGGAGTGACCCCGTGGATCCCTTTGTTGCCTCCTCCCAGAATCCGACTCTCATCGAGAAGCAAGAGACTTCAAAAGATGTTTCTGAGGTTCATGGTGCCGTTTCCGCTCTGCGCGGAGATCAAAATTCGCAGATTGATCAAGAGCTAGCCAATCGTCTAGACAGACATTCTCTCGAAGCTATCGTGGAACTCAAAATTTCTCGTTTTCTGGATCAGATAGGCAGCTTCTACCCCGAAGATCTGCATGCTTTGATCATGAAAAAAGTAGAAAAACCACTGCTTAGTCAGATACTTCGTCGCACCGGTGGAAACCAGGTGCACGCTTCAAAAATTCTTGGGATTAATCGTAATACTCTGCGCAAGAAAATGAAGCTCTATGGCTTCAACGTCTAGCAGCGTATTTATGACTGTTGAAGATTGGTGAATTTCAAGAAATTTGGCGCGAATGCTAAATAGATGTCTTGTAACGATCCATGTCGGTTCTTAGCAATCCGTAGCATTGCCTTTCCTGCATCTTCTGAGTTCGGGTTGTAGTACTCGTCCCTATACAGGAACAAGATCATATCTGCATCCTGCTCCATAGATCCGGATTCTCGTAGATCGCTAAGTTTAGGCACCTTATCTGGCCTACCCTCAACACCTCGGTTTAACTGAGCTAAGGCAATCACAGGCACATTCAGTTCTTTAGCCAGCGCCTTAAGACCACCCGAAATCTCCGAAATTTCGCGCTCTCTACTTTCGTATTTTTTTGTACCGGACGGCCCCATCAACTGCAAATAGTCGATGACGATTAGATCTAATCCGTGCTCTTTTTTGAATCTCCGGCATCGAGATCGCAATTCAAGCAAAGAGATGCTCGGCGTCTCATCTATGCCTAGCATAGCCGGCATGGTGCCGATCCCCCTGATGCCATGCATCAAGCGATCTTGCTCTTCTTCATTCAGATCACCCTTCCGCATTTTTGATGAATCAATGCGTGCCTCACTCGAGATAATACGCTCCATTAACTGCGTCTTAGACATCTCAAGAGTAAATATTACCGTGTGCTTACCTGCCTTGACCGAATTCACCACACAGTTCAATGCGAAGGCTGTTTTACCCATACCTGGCCGAGCAGCAATAATCACCAAGTCGCTACGCTGCCAACCACCTGTGTTTCGATCTAGATCAGAAAACTGCGATGGTACGCCCGTCATGGCTCCATCGCTATTTAAGCGAGTCTCAATCTCCGCAATAGTCTTATCCAGGACTTCATGAGTTGTTGCTATGCCACCACTATCTTGTTGATTAGCGATAGCGATGAACTCTTTCTCAATGTCCTCTATGAAGCCCGCAACTTCCCCGTCGTAAGACATGGCTTTTTTGACGGTGCTTTGACAGGCATTGATGATGCGACGGAGAAAATAGTATTCGCTGACTACGCGAGCGTAATATTCTATGTTTTGCGTGAACGGGGAGTTTTCGGTAAGCTCAACTAGGTACGCTGGACCCAGGAAGTCATTATCGGCGTGCTGACGTCGCAGCTTTTCCGCCACGGTCAGAATATCCGTCGGCTCGTTCAGCTGATACAGCTCGCACATCGCCTGAAAAATATCGCGATGAGCATCGAGATAAAACTGCTCAGCCTTAAGCTTGTCAGCAATCAGGTTGAACGCATCCGCATCCCGTAAAACCGCACCCAAGACTGCCTTCTCGGCGTCAAGGGAATGCGGAGGCGCCAAAACCTGTGCTGTCATAGCTTTTCTTTACTCAAGGTCACTTACTGAGCAGCAACGACCCAAACTTTAAATTTGGGCACTACTTCACCGTGCAGCTTAACCTGAGCTGTGTATACGCCAACTTTTTTAATCTCTTCAAGAATCGTAATATCTTTCTTGGAGACGTTCAGGCCTTCAGCCTGTAGTTGGGCCTCTAACTCAGCAACAGTTACGGTACCAAAAATCTTCTCGTCTTCGCCGACTTGCTTAGTCACAGTGACGGAGGTTTTCTCGATTTTTGCACCCAGCTCTTTAGCCGCGGCTAACAGTTGTTCGCGCTTCTTGTCTAAGATGCGCTTCTGGTGAGCTAATGCCGCCTTGTTTTCTTCGTTAGCCACAGCCGCGAGGCCGCGAGGCAAAAGAAAATTACGTGCATAGCCGTTGCGCACATTGACGATATCGCCAATGGAACCGAGACTCGACACTTCGTGGGTCAAAATAAGTTTCATGGTTGGATCCTCAAACGGCTATCTGATTATTCCTTACGGCGCTTCTGCTCAAGGTCTCGCTCGCGAGCTTCTCGCTCTTGCTTAGCTAGATCAGCCTTGCGTGCTTCAACGTCGATGTCGCCATCACCGGTCTCTAGACGTACGACTAAATGGCGAAGGACGTTGTCGTCGATTCGCATCAAGCGCTCCATCTCAGCCAAATTCTCTGGGGTGCCAACGAAATCGTAATTGACGTAGTTGCCCCGGAAACTTTTCTTAATCGGGAAAACTAATTTCTTGTTGCCCCAGGGATCCTTTTTCAGAATCTCGCCGCCGTCTTTGGTCATCAATGCTTCGTAGCCTTCAAGTACTTTGAGGGCTTCGACTTCGGGCAACTCGCCTTTGGTGATGATGGTAAAATCGTATTCTCGTAACAACTCAAATCTCCCTTATGGATTAAAGCAGCCAGCGAACCGTTCGCCAGCAAGAGAGTCACTCACTTTTTATGATCGAAGATCTGCTTAAGTCGGACATTGACGTCTTTTAGCATATCTCCCTGAAGATTCATCAACTCAGCATCTGTCATCGCACCCAACACCCAATCCGCAGTATCGCGACCATCTGGTGGCCGCCCCACACCCAGCTTTATCCGATGAAACTCACTAATGCCTGTCTCATCGATAATGCTTCGAACACCATTATGGCCTCCATGGCCACCGCCCTCGCGAGCCTTCACTTTACCGACCGGAACATCAACATCATCAAAGCATACGATGATGTCTTTTGCTTCTAACTTGAAGAACCGTAAAGCAGCACCTACAGCTCGGCCACTTAAGTTCATAAAAGTCATCGGTTTCAAGAATATACAGCTCTGGCCTAAGAATGTGCCCTTCGCTATGTCCCCATGAAACCGCGACCGCCCATTTTCCCAGTCAGCTCCAGCCGCCTCAGCAAGTAAGTCCAACAAGAGAAACCCCGCATTGTGACGCGTTGTTTCATATTTTGGACCAGGATTCCCGAGGCCTACTAAGAGCTTCATAGAATGCGCGGTTTAAGCAACTGGGGCCAGATCCACATGCAAGCAGAGGCGCTTGACCGGATCCAACTGAAGCTCCTTGATCTCAACCCGCTGAGTACGACCCTCTAAAACCAGATCGAACTGCTTCCCGCCATCACGCCAAGCGCGCGGCAGTAGCTTTGGATCTAGCTCAAGCATGGTCGATTGGCCCTTACTATTTAGCACAGCAGGAACCTTACCATTGCGGCGCAACTTACGAGTGTAGCTTTTGCCTATTCCCGTACGAACAGTTGCCTCAATAGTCACATCATTCTTATTCGACATCACACATCTCCAACAGTATAGAGCCTGGTCTTATAGCGGGAAGCGGGGAAGCTTTCAACCAAGATCCCATAATCCACATAATTTTATTTAAAATCAGATGCTTATATAAATAATGCGCTAATAGAATCATCGTTGTGAATACGACGTATCGCCTTCCCCAACAGCTCCGCGATACTTAATTGAGTTATTTTTGAGCATTTTCTGGCCTCCGGCGATAACTGAATCGAATCGGTGACCACCAGCTCTTCAAGTTTAGATTTCTCGAGGTTTTCAATAGCTGCGCCGCTAAGAACAGGATGGCTAATGGCAGCCCGTACCGACAGCCCGCCTGCACTCAATAAAGCATCGCAGGCCTTGGTAAGAGACCCGGCGGTGTCGACTATGTCGTCAACTATCAGACAGTTCTTTCCTTTAACGTCCCCAATAATATTCATCACCGCGCTCTCATTTGGTTTATCGCGGCGTTTATCAACAATCGCTAGGCCGCAGTTAAAGTGCTTTGCCATGGCCCGCGCACGCTCAACGCCCCCTGCATCGGGCGATACGACCACAAGATTATCAAGGCGTTGAAAATAAGTGCTAAAGATAGGCTTAGCGTACAAATGATCGACCGCAATGTTAAAGAAGCCCTGAATTGCTGATGTGTGCAGCTCTAAAGTAAGCACCCGATTGAAATGGG
This sequence comes from uncultured Pseudomonadota bacterium, assembly GCA_903915625.1. GTDB lineage: Bacteria > Bdellovibrionota_B > Oligoflexia > Oligoflexales > CAIYRB01 > CAIYRB01. Next base: position 12,721 of record CAIWTN010000030.1, read on the forward strand.
CCGTTTGCAGTAGATCGGCAACAAGCTTTGCTGAAATTGGCGTCCTGGGAGCACTTTTGCGCTCTTGCCGGGCGTAGCCAAAATATGGCGCAACAAGCGTTACGCGGGCGGCAGAGGCGCGATGCGCAGCATCCGCCATGATCATGGCTTCCATTAGATGCTGGTTCGTTGGCTTAGATAGGGACTGGATGATAAAAACATCTCTACCACGAACATTGCTGTTAAGCTCAACACGAGTCTCGCCATCGGAAAACTGCGAGACCACAGCTTCTCCCAGGGGCATGTCTAGCCAGTCGCAAATTCTCTCAGCTAACGCTCTATTAGCATTGCCGGAAAACACGATTAACTCGGCGTCCATGACTGACTCCTGAGAAGGTAAAGGAGGACCTAATTTTTATTGATATTCAGTGCAGGAAAAATTTATGGCTGGGGCGGAAGGGATCGAACCTTCGAATGCCGGAATCAAAATCCGGTGCCTTACCACTTGGCGACGCCCCAAAATCAGGAAAAAATGAATAATCCTTCCCCGTAGAAGGATTAAATATATTGCAGTACGGGCAGGTGTCAACTCCGATGAGACTTTTCTCTACTCGAAGGGGGCAGATAATACCCAACTCGGTGCTCGTAGGACCACCTAGGGCCATCGGAACGGTCCAATTCCAGCTGCCACGCACCAATTGCAAGGCCAGGATGTGAAAGGATTCGCTCCGATACAGCATCAACTACGAAACTGATGAAATCCCGCCTTATGGCCCGTCCGCCCATTGTGTCAACAGCACTGTTCGCTAGAAGCCGTGACCGCAAGCGAGGGCCAAGCGAAATGCAGAACTGTCGATCACTCAGGCGCTCATTAAGACCTCGCACCAACCTCTCCAACACACGCTCGAGCTGCTTCTTGCCGAGACGGCGAAAGACCACCACCTCGTCGATTCTATTGACGAACTCAGGTCGCAATTTCTGAGACAAGTTATCTCGAATGGTTCGATCAGCCGCATTTTCTGGGTCGGTAATCCGATCTAAAGAGATGTTTGAGGTCATTATTATCAGGGTGTTGCGAAAGTCGACCAGTCGACTGCGGCCATCTGTGAGTCGACCATCATCAAATGTCTGCAGTAGTAGATCGAGGACTCGCGGATGCGCTTTTTCAATTTCATCAAGAAGCACGACAGAATATGGCCTTTGCTTTACTGCCTCGGTCAGTTCCCCTCCGTCACCGAATCCAACGTAACCAGGAGGAGCACCAATGAGCCTCGCTATCTGATGCTGCTCCATAAACTCAGACATATCCAAGCGAACAATTTTAGATTCCTCTGCGAACAGTTCTTCCGCCAAAGCTTTGGCTGTTTCAGTCTTGCCGACCCCCGTTGGACCGAGAAATAGAAAAACACCAAGTGGGCGCCGAGGATCGTTCACGCCGACTCGAGCACGCTTCAAGGTCTGCGCAATGCGACGCAACGCGTCATCTTGGCCAAAAATCCGCTTACCGAGCCTAGCCTCGAGGGCAAGCAGTTTACGCCCGTCACCTTCTAACAGGCGACCAACTGGAATCCGTGTCCAAAACGCCACAATCTCTGCAATCTCACGGTTCCCCACAACTCGACGAAGAAACGGATGATTTCTTTGCAAGGCATCGAGCTCTATCTTTATTTTATCAGTTTCACGGTTCAATTTTGGTAGCTCGCCGTACTGTAATCGCGCGGCAAACTCGAATTCGGCATTAGACTTGGCGTTTCGATACAGCGCAACGCCCTCAATGCGGTTTTTTTCAGCCAATTTTAATCGCTGCAACAAGGCCTGATGCTGTCGCCAGATTTGATCAATGCGCCCGTGTTCAGCGCGGGCCTTCTCGAGTCGAACTTCCAATTTGGCAAGCGCTGATTTCTGACCAGGATCCTGCGGACCGATAGCCTTACGCTCGATTTCGATCTGACTAATTTCGGCGTCCCATTGATCCAAAATCGCCGGAACACTATCAATTTGCAGACGCAGCCTACTGGCAGCCTCGTCTATCAAATCTATTGCCTTGTCGGGTAACTTGCGTTGAGGCAAGTAGCGGACCGATAAATTGACTGCTGCCGAAAGTGCTTCGTCGTCAATTTGCACACCATGGTGCACCTCATAATGACTTTTGATGCCCCGAAGTATAGCCAGAGCAGCGCTTAAGGATGGCTCTTCAACGGTTATAGGTTGAAACCGTCGCTCGAGAGCGGCATCTTTTTCGATGTATTTGCGGAATTCTTCGAGCGTCGTGGCACCAAGGCACTGTAGCTCTCCCCGAGCCAGTGCCGGCTTCAACAAATTGGCGGCATCTGCGCTACCCTCGTGATTACCTGCACCAATAAGCATGTGAATTTCGTCTACAAACAAGATGATTTTCCCACTGAGCGCCGCCAAGGCTTTCAATAGGTTTTTCATTCGTGCCTCAAATTCACCACGGAACTTGGCTCCAGCCAGCATCGCACCGAGATCAAGAGACAGAACTCTTTTACCGCGCATCGACTCAGGGACGTTACCATTGGCTATTCTCTGTGCAATCGCCTCGGCGATCGCCGACTTTCCCACACCGGGGTCACCAATGAGTAACGGATTATTCTTTTTCTTACGGCCTAAGATTTCAAGGACTCGCCTCACTTCATTGTCCCGACCGATGACCGGATCCAACTCACCACGCTCTGCACTAGCGGAAATATCGATCGTAAACTGCCTTAGCTCCTGATCGTATTCCTCTACGTCCTTTTTCGGCATCGGCATTTCAGAGCTGCGTTTTGACGAAGATTTTGGACTTGCCATTGAATCACCTGAAGCCCGCGACGTAGCCATTGGCTCAAACGCTTCGCTACGGCGCACCTGATCCGCCTCTTCCTCTTCAACTCTGGTAAGAAAATTCTGAATCGCCGTGGACTGCCTGCAAAGAGCATCCCAAAGGACAGTATTAGACACTAAAGTATTTTTGGCCTTGGCCTCAGCTATGTCTAGAGCACGATCCAGCCGCTGCCCAAACTCAATCTTAAAAGTGCCTAGAACCCGAGGAGCACGCCCGATATGTCCCTCCAGATGACGCTGAAGTCGCCCGGCAACCTTGAGCTCTAAAGCTCCCCCTCGCAGCATCGCTAGAGCAACGTGTTCTACCTCAAGGAGCTGATGACCCAAGCTGCGTGCATACTGCAACCCCTGGTGAAGTGCCTTTTGGCAAGAGAACTCATATCGGGAGACGTCCATACTCTATGCCCCTCTACCCATGGGGGGTGTACTCCCCTTATGGATAGCATCGGAAATAGAATGAGAGTCATTAGGCCGATCTGCTCTTCTGGGAATATTTAGCTATTTAGAGGCTTCGAGCCATTTTAGCTGTAGATCCGCAATAAGCCGCTGAATAAGACTGACTTCTTCGGGGGTTAGATTGCCGCGCGTCTTCTCGCTCAACATCTTAATGATATCAATATTTTGACGAGCCAAAGGAAAGTTGGTCGTGGCAATTTTGCCTGCCACTGGAGCGACCCCCATGTAATACAATGCGGCCGACGAAAAGCCCATGATGAGAGCCGAAAAATCGACAGGATCTGAGGGGGTTAGCGATGGTTCGTGAGGACCAGTCATGCAAGTTTCTCCTTCTTGAGGGATCGTAGCTAAAATCAGCCTGAGGCAAAAGATAGATTTAAGTTTTCATGCGAAAATGCCGAAGACAGAGTCGATTGAGAGCGTAATGTATGGCAACCAAAAAAAACTCTGAGGATAAGCGCGGCGTCCTATATGCCGTAGGCAATTCGCAACACAGCGAGGCTATAAAGCTTCGCCGTGACGGAACGATATTTGGCCGAGAGAAGGGTGACATAGTCATCAACGATCATGAAATTTCGTCCACTCACTGTCAGATTCAAAATATCAACGGTATATTTCATCTTTTTGATATGAACAGCACCAATGGAACCTTCGTCAATAACGAGAGAATCGTAAAAGCAAAGCTTACCTCTGGTGACATGGTAACCATCGGTAGAACAACCTTTCGCTTTGAGCTCGAAGACGAATCCCAGGTGCGTCATATCTCGACAATATTTAAGTCAAAAGAGCAACGCAGCCTCAATGAAAGTAAGTCGAGCCTGGTTGACACTCTGATCGAAGGCGAATTGAGGTCTGCGCATACGCCCACTGTGATCCTGAACATCACTTACCCAGATGGTGCTCAAGATGAGGTCGAGCTAAAGCAAAGAAACTTCTTCATTGGGCGGGCGTCTAGTTTTGCAAAATTTGACCAGGACCCGGAAATGTCGCGTAAACACCTTCTCGTCAAGATCAATGACACAGGCGAAGTATTTATCGAAGATCAAGCCTCCACGAATGGGTCTAACTTAAACGGCAAGCGGATAAAAGGAATGCATTTGGTCCGCCCAACTGACGAGGTAAGGGTTGGCTCGGCCGTTCTGAGAATTCGGTTGAAAAGCACCTGACAGCGACGCTGGGTTTACCTATACTTGGGCGTATCAAGGGCGTTAACGTCAACGCCGGCAACCGCTTCGCGAGGCGCTCATGGTAAATCCCGAAAAGCCTACGGGATCGAATTTTATTCGTAATATTATTAACGAAGACAACGCTATTAATAAATATGAGGGACGAGTTCACACCCGCTTCCCCCCTGAACCGAATGGCTATCTTCACATTGGTCACGCCAAATCCATCTGCTTGAATTTTGGATTGGCACTCGAGTACGGGGGCCAATGCAATCTCCGTTTCGATGATACCAATCCAGTGGCCGAGGATCCCGAGTACGTGGCCTCGATCCAAAAGGACGTCAAGTGGCTAGGCTTCGACTGGCAGGACCGCTTGTTCAACGCATCTGACTACTTCGATAAGTTCTACGAATATGCTGAGAAGTTGATCACACTCGACAAAGCATATGTAGACAGTCAAAGTGCCGACGAAATCCGCAAAAACAGAGGAACCCTAACCGAACCTGGGCGTAACAGCCCGTATAGGGACCGCAGTGTGGCGGAAAATCTGACGATTTTGCGAGGCATGCGAGACGGTAAATACGAAGAGGGTTCGCATATACTAAGGGCGAAGATCGACATGACCTCGCCCAACATCAATATGCGCGATCCGGCGATATATCGTATTCGCAAAGCAGAGCACCATGCTACGGGCAAAAAATGGTGTATCTACCCCATGTACGACTTTGCCCACTGTATTTCCGATGCCCTTGAACGCATAACCCACTCGATCTGTACGCTTGAGTTCGAAGATCATAGGCCGCTTTACGACTGGTTTCTCGACAACTGTGGGTTTGCTCAGCCGAGACCAAAGCAGATTGAATTTGCCCGCCTTGACCTGACTTATACAGTCACTAGTAAACGAAAACTCAAAGAGCTTGTTACCGAGGGCCACGTTAAGTCTTGGGACGACCCGCGGATGCCAACCATCTCCGGTATGCGCAGGCGTGGGTTTAGACCGGCGGCGTTACGCGACTTTTGTGAGCGCATTGGAGTGGCCAAAGCGGCAAACATCGTCGATATGGGTCTTCTGGAGTTCTGTGTAAGAGAGGATCTCGAGACATCAGCTCGGCGGGTGTTGGGAGTGTTGCAGCCAATCAAGGTAGTCATCGAAGACTATCCTGCCGACAAAGTGGAGCATATTGAGGCGCCGTATCACCCCCAAGACGCCACTTTTGGGACGCGCAAACTGCCCTTCACACGAGAATTGTACATCGAATCTGATGACTTCACGGAAAATCCACCTAAGGGATATTTCCGGCTTGTCCCCGGTGGCGAGGTAAGGCTCAGATATGGCTACATAATAAAATGCAAAGAGGTTATCAAAGATAGCCTTGGCAAGATTATAGAGATCCGTTGCTCGCATGACGCCGATACACTGGGCAAGAACCCAGCAGACGGGCGCAAGGTTAAAGGCATCATTCACTGGGTATCCGCCAGCAAAGCGATTCCAGCAGAAGTGAGGCTGTATGACCGGTTGTTTAACATCGCCAATCCTGGTGGGGTCAAAGAGGGCGATTATAAAGACCACCTCAATCCAGAGTCGTTGACGACGGTTACGACCGCAATGCTTGAGCCCAGTCTAGAGCACGTCACTGCGGATCAACGTTTCCAATTTGAAAGGCTGGGATACTTCTGCCTGGATCAGGACTCAACACAGTCTAAACTGGTTTTTAACCGGACCGTGTCTTTACGAGATTCTTGGGCGAAAGAGCAGCGCAGTTAGATACAACGGGACCTTGAGCAAACTTAATTCTTACTGTATGGTGTCGGTTCCTTTAGTGAGCCTATGCTTGCGGACGTGATGAAATTGGTAGACATGCTGGTCTTAGAAGCCAGTGGGGTAACCCGTGTCGGTTCAAGTCCGACCGTCCGCACCATTCCTTAACTAAAACTAAATCGAGCCCTCGTTAGCTCAAGAAGCGCCGAATAAGCCATGCTAAGGCACTTAGTGCCCCGCTTATCAAAAGACATGTTGTGAGCGGTATATACAGCTGCGACCTACCCGAGCTTATCGTAATGTCGCCGGGCAAGTGACCGAAGGCGAATCCTAATTTCGTGCCAAGCAACCAGAGACCACCTACACCCAACAACAAAAGCCCCGATAAAACCAACGCCAAGCCGAATTGACCCTGACCGTTCATATCTGCGCCCCCAATTGACACTGTGTCGGATCTACATGGACACTGTATCTTTGAAGGCGCACTTATAAAAGTAAGTCCGAGCAGGAAACCATCGAATGCATCGCGGGGATCTGATGAACCCGGGGAAACCCAATACCATCGAAATCATGAACGTTAGGCAAGTTGCCCCACAAGTATTTGAGGCCGATAGCGAGGATTTGGGCTTCCGCAGTCTATTTGGTGGACAGGTTTTAGGCCAAAGTGTCATTGCAGCGTCCCATACCGTAGACAAAGAACTGTCTCCGCACTCGATGCATGCCTA
>CAIWTN010000031.1 GCA_903915625.1 uncultured Pseudomonadota bacterium
AAGTCATAGAATCCATGCGCGCTGGTCTTCAGTCGGATGAATCTCGTAGCGGTTTCTTTTCTGACGCTGGTGTTCAGGCAGTTTACTCCGACTATTCTGATTTACTCATGCATCTTGGGGAGGTCGAGTCGGCTTGGAATATTAGTGAGCGGTCCCGTAGTCGTGCATTTATCGATGCCTTAGGATCGCAGAAGATACGCCTAGCTAGTATGAACCGCCTTAATAAGGCACAAGATTCAAACTTCGATAAGGTTAGTGCGATAGGTGCGCGCGACCTAGCAGAGCTCGTAGGTCGCGATACAGCAGTCATTGAATATCATGTGACCAAGGATCATCTGCTGATTTGGGTGCTCAAGGATGGGCACATCAGTGGCAAAGTAGTGCCTATAAGTTCCAAAGATCTGGGGGACCGGGTTCGTGATTTTCGTGAGTTAATGGAAAACTACTCGAGTCCAGATTATCTAGGCCAGGAGTTGGCAGATGTCCTGATCGCACCGGTAGCTAAAGAATTGTCTGGCGCCAAAAGGTTGGCGATTGTGCCTCATGGCAGTCTTCATTTTGTCCCTTTTGCGGCTCTGCCTGTTGGCAAGCATGCTTTGATGATCGACCAATTCTCGTTGTTTTATTTGGACAGCGCGACCATGGCTAAGTTCACTTTAGTTGACCATATCAAACCATTTACTAGAGACACCAAAATCACTGCTATTGCGAATCCTCAGGTTGAGGGATTGATGCTTGCTGATTTGCCGTTTGCAGAAAAGGAGGGCGGCGTTATTGGTCGGTATTTTCCGCAAAGAAAACTTTATGTCGGGAAGGATGCGTCTAAGGCACGGGCTTTTGACGCGGCGCCGACAGCGGATATTCTGCATCTAGCGGTGCATGGTGAATTTCGCCCTGCTGCGCCGAGCGAGTCAAGGCTACTGCTGGCTCCCAATGGTGCGAAGGAGGGCTCGCTGACCGTAGCTGATATGTTTACCTTGCCGCTGAACGCTAACATGGTCATTCTTTCCGCTTGTGATACTGGTCTTGGCCGTATTTCCCGCGCGGACGATGTGGTTGGGATGGACAGAGCACTCTTCTATGCCGGTGCGAAGACTGTAGTTTCTAGTCTTTGGCGGATCAATGATGTCACTAGTGCAGTTGTTATGAAGCGCTTTTATCGGTATTTGGCCGAGGGATCAGATAAGGCCGAAGCAATGCGGAAGGCGCAATTAGTAGTTAGGAAGTACTTTCAGCATCCGGCTTACTGGTCTTCGTTTCGTGTTATCGGGCAGTACCAGTGAATGACTTTTTGCGCGTTATGGTGTCGCGAGGTTTATATACGGGGACCTTCTCTAACAGTGGCGCGAGTCCTGAGTGCGGCGGATTAGGGCTAGAGTAAATCATGAAGCAGCAGACATCGCCCCTTTTTACATCTACCATGGCAATCATCTGCTTTGCTAGATTCTCGGCTGTGAGTTTGAACTCCGTTTTGCTTACCGCTGCATTAGGCAATGTGCTAGGCGCATCTGTAGTGGCGGTTGAATGTGCTGTTTGTTTCTCGTCAGGATTTTGACTATTTATATTTTTATCAGCAACAGCTTGATGACCGGCATCTTCCTTGGGCTTGCTCGAGCGTAGCTTGACCTTCACGCCAGTTTCTATGGCCAGGCGCAGTTTCTCCGCTAATATAGTCGACTTTTGGCTGATTTTTGAGTCTGTGATTTTTTCCACATTCTCAAGGATTAGTAATGCTCCCTTAAGGTCGCTTGAACGTATTTTCGCCAATGCTGTGTTGTATCCAACGATAGCCTGGAGGTCTTTACGATCTTCTGGAATCGACTCAGCCGTCTTATTATATAGTTCGATCGACTCTTCGTATTTTTCTGAGCGCGCTAGACTGACGGCCATGTTGTTCATATAAGATACGATATTTTTTATGTTCTCGAACGAGCTCATAATTTTCTTCGCCGCAGCTTTAACAGCGGCTTCGGCAACAGCAGTGGACCCTGAATCAACAGCGCTGGCTTGTGCCAACGCGTCAGCAGTGCCTTTTTCATTGCCAAGTTCTGTTTCTGACTCTGCGATGAGGCATAGCCGCTCGATGTTATTGGGCGAGAGATCTTGAGCCTTTTTGAAACATTTGAGCGCAGCCTCAAAATTATTTAACCGCATGAGAGTCTTGCCCAAGACGTTGAGAACTTCGATCTGTTCTCCTAGTAATTTTAGCGCGTCAAATGCTGCCTCTCTCGCAGCATCGTATTCCTTTTTGGCTAAGCTGAAGGCAGCCTCGATAAGTCGCTTGCGTCCAGTCGGTATCGACTTGTCGTTAAGGATTTGAAGTCGTAGAGGTTCGGCTTCGATAATTTGGTCGCTATTTAGAAGCATGTTGACCTTTCGCTCGAGGACAGCATGCTCTGTTGGTCGTCGTTCTTGCCGGATCGTGTGTAAAAGAGTCGGAATAAAGCGCTCTCTTACCAGCGGTTTCTCTATGGTGTTTGCAATTCCTATTTCTTTTAAAAGAGGTGTGTCCTCGGCCTTGATCAAAGAGCTTATGATAAAGATAGGCACCGAATGAAATCCATGGTGGCGGATTCTTTGGATGATCGATGGACCACTGACTTTAGGAATGCGCCATTCCATGAAAATTAGTTCTGGTTCAGGATTTTTTTCGAGGTAATCCCAGGCAGTCTGTCCATCGGAGAAACGTTTGATGTCCGGACAGCCTAAACTTTTTAAGACTTCCTCGACAGCAGTTGCAGATGCTTCATCTGGATCTATGATTATGGCAATATTTGCGTCGATAATATTGATATTGCCAGTGATGTCTGCGGCGCTAGGATCAAGTGCCTCATCAGGAAATAAACTCTTAGCGACTTGGTCTGCTTGCTCCTTTAGATTGTCATCCAGGAGTTTGACCTGTCGCAAAGTCTTGCGAGCGATCTCTGGGTTGCCTAGGTGAAATTGAGGTTCGGCTAAATGCAACAGTGTTTTAATGTCACCGGGAATTAGTGTAAGTAGCGCTTTTTGGAGTTCTGCAATCGCCGCGTAATCTTTGTTCTTGTTCAGATACTGTCTCAGGTAATGTGCTGAGATCAGCGTTTCGTTAGCCTGATTTGAGTCGAAGACCGTAAATAATTCGGTCATATCAACTGTCAGGGTGTCCTTAGTGAAGGGCTTTGTGTGGTACGAGAGACAGCCGAGTTCGAAGGCCTTCGGCAATACAAAATACTCTTCCTCGTTCACAAATAGGGACACCCGGGTGTGCCGCAGTGACGGCGTCTCGGTGCAAAGTTTGAGTATATGAAGGGCGTTCACAGGTTGATCTGCAGACAAGGGCAGCAAGAGCCAATCAGCGATATCGGCCTCTAGGTATTCGAGCGCATCGTTAATACTGCTGCGACTTTCAATGGACTCAAAGTTGCGTAACTTACGCAGTGTGTCAGACATCAGTTGTCGTACTGGCCCCGATGAATCCACCACAAGGATTCTGCTCTGTGCGCTAGTTAAATTGCTAACCATGGATCACCCGTACTATGGCTTAAATCCGTTGGACTCTCGCATAGGCATTGTCGGTGAATTAGGTTGAGATCTTAGGGCCTGATTTCTTTACTTTTCTAAGAAAGCTAAACGTAATATAAAAGAGAAATGCGCACTTTTCTTAAAACTTGTTTGAAGCTTACAGTCGTCGCAGCTTTACTCGGGTGGCTAGTGCACTCAGACAAACTGCATCTGGATCAACTGAAGATTCTCGTGTCAGATCCGAGGATTATACTAGGCAATTTGGCTATTTGGGGTATCGGCAGCGTGCTCCTAGGGACGTTGCGATGGTGGGTCTTGCTCCGCGGCCTTGGTATTATAACTAGTTTTTTCAGAGCCTTACGGCTACAGCTGATCGGCCTCTTTTTCAATACGACCATGCCTGGCGCCGTCGGTGGCGATATTATCAAGGCCGTCTATATTATCCGTGAGCAGACCAATCAGGGTAAGACAGCGGCGATGTTGACGGTGCTTTTGGACCGGGTGGTCGGATTAGCGGCGTTATTCGTGATGGCAGCTACTGCAGTCTTATTTAACCCCAAGTTCTTCTTCGAAACTCCGGTGTTGTTTCCATTAGCTGTGTTTATCTTTGTCGGTCTGTTGGGTCTGATCTTTGGCTATGCTGTAGTGATGTTCCCATTTGCGGAGGGGCGTGATCCTTTTCGCTGGTTATTTACGCGCAATTTTCCGGGCCTTTCTAAGATACACGGAATTTACGATGCATTGCGGGCTTACCGTAAACATCCATGGCTGCTGATAAGTACTGTTTTGATTTCTGTGGTGATTCAATCCGGGGCAGTCATGTACGGCCTGTTTCTGACGCAACAGTTGACTGGTCAGAGTCCGAGTTTAGACGTGTTTTGTACGATCTATCCTCTTGGCGTGATGACGACGGCTTTGCCGTTGGCACCAGGTGGACTTGGCCTTGGGCATGTTGCTTTTGAGAGGTTGTTCACCATGGTGGGTCTGACTGGTGGCGCCAACATCTTCAACGTTATCGTCCTGGGGCAGCTCAGTCTAAATTTACTGGGAGTCATCCCGTATGTACTTTACCGCTCTAATTTTACCAATCTGAGGCAGATTGAGGTAAAGGCGAGTTGCTAACTCCTTCAGTTCTCAATGAATCAGGCCCCAGTCGTTTTCTAACGACTGGGGCCTTTAATTTGAAATGCTGAATTTTCTTAGAAGTCTTCGTTGAAGGCAACGTCGCCGCTGACGCCGACTTGATAGGAAGAGACGCGGCGCTCAAAGAAGTTAGCTAACTCTTGAACGTCCTGCAGTTCCAAGAAGCTGAACGGATTGCGAGCGTTATATACCGGTGGAATTAGCAGGGCCGCCAGCCGCTGATCTGCGACATATTGCAGATATTGGCGCATATCACGTGTCGAGAGGCCCGCCACACCGAGAGACAGTACGTCTTCGGCGAAGACCATCTCGCACTCGATGGCCTCATCAATCATCGTAATGACCTTACGATTCATGTCAGCGTCGAATAGGTCTGGTTCTTCAGTCCGGACTTGCTTGATCACATTGAAGGCAAAATTCATGTGACAGCTTTCATCACGGAACACCCAATTTGTCCCGCCAGCCAGACCGTGCAAAAGACCTTTAGAGCGCAGGAAGTACACATAAGCAAAGGCGGCGAAGAAGAACAGGCCCTCGATACATGCGGCAAAGCAGATCAGATTTAACAAGAATTGGCGGCGGTCGTCTTTGGTCTCGAGCCGATCCAATTTATTGATGGAATCCATCCACTTCAGGCAGAAGGCTCCTTTTTGCTGAATTGAAGGAATATTTTCGATCGCAGCAAAGGCCTCAGCGCGTGCCTTCTCGTCCTCAAGATAGGTGTCAAGCAGCGTCAGATAGAACTGAACATGCAACGCCTCTTCATAAAGTTGCCGGGACAGATACATCCGTGCTTCAGGGGAGTTGATGTGCTTGTATAGGTTCAACACTAAATTGTTGGAGACAATCGAGTCCCCCGTGGCGAAAAAAGCCACGAGCCTATGGATAAGGTGCCGCTCGGATGGCTGCATGCGCTGCAGGTCTCCAACGTCCATCGAGAAATCTACCTCGTCCACGGTCCAGGTGTTTTTAATCGCATTGCGATACATCTCGTAAAATAACGGGTAACGCATGGGTCGCAATGTGAGATTCATTCCGGGATCTAGTAGCATCATTGGCAGGCCTCACAAGCTTCTGGGTTTTCGAGAGAGCAAGCAACTGCTTCTTCTTCGGTGTAGTTCGATACCGTGGTTTTCTCGATCTTCGTCGCGGAGCGTGAGCGTAGGTAGTAGGTGGTCTTGAGACCTTTTTCCCAGGCATAGGCATACATCGAAGATACTTTTCCGATCGTTGGGTTCTCCATGAACAAATTCAACGACTGACTTTGGTCGATGTAAGGCCCGCGTTCTGCTGCCATGTCTATCAAAGACCTCATCGGGATTTCCCAAACGGTGCGATAAATTTGCTTAATCTCGTCCGGGATTTCGTCGATATTTTGGATCGAGCCTTCATTCAGCTTGATCTTGGCGCGAATTGACTTGTTCCACAGGCCAATACGGCGCAGGTCGTCTACCAAGTAGGAGTTAATCTGCAAGAACTCCCCTGATAGCGTTTCGCGCTTAAACTGGTTGGAGATTTGCGGTTCGATACATTCATAGGCACCGACTATCGAGGCGATAGTGGCGGTGGGTGCAACTGCGATCAGCAGTGAATTACGGAGACCGTGCTCGCGAATGTCTGCGCGTAGTGCTTCCCATTCTGGCAGGCTCGGTTTGACGCCCCACAAATCAAATTGGAGGTCGCCTTTAGCCGCGCGAGTCTCAGTGAAGTTGCTGTGAGCACCCAACTCTTTGGCGAGCTCGCAGCTAGTTTTGAGCGCATTGTAGTAAATCACTTCCTGAATGCGAGCCGAGACGGCTCGCGCTTCTGGTGCATCAAAGGGCAGTTTTAGGCGGAAAAAGACATCTTGTAGCCCCATAACGCCAAGTCCGACTGGACGCCAGCGGTCATTAGATGCCTTAGCTTGTGGGATCGGATAAAAATTGATGTCTATGACGCGGTCCAGATAGCGTACTGCCAGCTTCACATTGGCAGCGAGCTTCTCGTAGTCGAATTGTCCGTCGATGACGTAGCGGGCCAGGTTGAGGGAACCTAAGTTACAGACCGCAGTTTCGCGATCAGACGTCACCTCAAGGATTTCGGTGCACAAATTGGACAGATGGATGACGTTTTCGCCTACACCAGTCTGATTGGACTTGATGTTAGAGGCATCTTTGAAGGTGATCCAGCCGTTGCCCGTCTGCGCTAAGGTCTTCATCATTAATGCGTATAGCTCACGGGTCTTGACTTGCTTCTTAGCTAAGCCTGCCTTTTCGGCCTCGACATAAGCCGCCTCAAATTCAGCGCCGTAAAGGTCTGGCAGATGCGGTACGTCATGGGGATCGAAGAGGGACCATTGCTCGTCCGTTTTCAACCGCTTCATGAATAGATCCGGGATCCAGTTGGCTAGATTTAGATTGTGAGTACGTGATGCTTCATCACCAGTATTGTTACGTAATTGCAAGAAATCCATGACATCGGCATGCCAGGTCTCTAGGTAGATACAGGCGGCGCCTTTTCTTTTGCCGCCTTGATTTACGGCTGCTACTGACGAATCCAGCGTCTTGAGGAACGGGATGATGCCGTTAGACATGCCGTTGGTGCCGCGGATGAGCGAGCCACGCGCCCGTACCCGGTGGTAGGCAAGGCCGATACCGCCAGCGAATTTGGACAGCATCGCCACATCACGATATTTGTCATAGATCGAGCCGAGATCATCGGCCGGGCTATCCAGCAAGTAGCACGAACTCATTTGCTGGTGCGCCGTACCGGAGTTGAACAGAGTCGGCGTCGACGGCATGTACTCAAATGATGAGATCAGGTTGTAGAAGCGAATGGCCTCGTCGACATTGGTCGACAGGCCGCAGGCGACCCGCATAAAGAAATACTGAGCGGTTTCGATCACGTCGCGGCTTTTGGGGTCCCGCAGCAAGTAGCGATCGTAGACCGTGCGCAAGCCAAAGTACTCAAAGTTATTGGAACTTTTGCGATTGATTGCGGTATTCAGAACGTGTGCGTGCTGACGAACGAACTCGTAGGTCGAGGGCGCGATGATTCCGACACGGTAGCCGGCCATGATCGATTCGTAGAACGATTCGATGCCACGGACGATGTAAACCTCCTTAGCGACATAGACGTCGAGTAAGCGGGCTGCCAGCTTGGAGTATTCTGGCTCTTCGGCGATCATCATGGCTGCGTTGCTAATCAGCAAGGCGTCCAGTTCTGTGGTGCACACACCGTCGTAAATGCCGCGGATAGCTTTGTCAGCCACCAGCTGGGGATCGATATTAGGTAGGCCCTCGGCGGCCCTAGCGACCTTGAGGACTATTTGTAGAGGATCGACCGTCTCAAGGTGTCCGTCGCGCTTGCGAACACGAAGAGTAGGGTCAACGGCACCAGCTTGGGCTGCCTTGTTGACCAGAGCTGAGCGCTGGAGACTCTGCATAGCGGGAGCAGGAATTGGGTTTTGCTGATTCATCGGGACCTCCAAATTCGGAACTGCAGTCGGTCGGTTCAGGGTCTGTCCAGGTGGATCCAAGGCAAAAGCTCACGCTGGCTCCCCGACAGACCATTAAAGGCCCTGGGAAGCTGGTATATGCCTTTGATTAGATAGGGCAGACAGCTCTCTAAGCAGCATATCTAGTGCCGTGTTGTAGCGTCAACCACTATCTGTGGTGTTCCTTGGAACCCATGAGGTCTGGGCTCTTCACCGAGAACGCGATCCTAGCTGAATTCAGAAACTGGGCAAGGGGTGACCGATAAAGTTTTTTTCTCAAGTAGAAAATCAGCGTGACGGTCACATGTTAGGACAGTGCCGCCAAACACAAATCACTATGATAAGAAGGAGCGGAACCAAGGCCAACGGGGGTGGACGTGCCGCAGCTGAGCAGACCAGGAGCCGAGTTGAACTATGAGGTTTGGGGCGAAGACGGCCAGTGGGTGACCCTAATCAATGGACACAACCGGTCGCTGAGCGACTTCCGCCTTTTTGGCCGGTATCTAGTCGAGCGTGGTTGGCGGGTCCTGGTGCTCGATAACCGTGGAGCGGGCCAAACCAAGACCTTGGCGCCCTTCTCGATGGCGGACATGGTCAATGATGTCGGGGCCCTTTGGGAGGCCGAAGCCGTGTCCAGAACCCGACTTTTGGGCATCTCCATGGGCGGCTTTATTGCCCAGGCTTTGGCGGTCGAAAAGGCGGCTCGGGTGGCCGGTTTGGTCCTGGTGTCCACGGCCATGAATCAACAGCACATTCGCCGCGATGATCAGACATGGACCAATGACCCTATCGCTGTTGAGGCCAAACTCTTGCCGTACTTTACCGCCGACTTCGCCCAACGGAACGCCCTCTTGATTCGTAGTATGGCGAAACAAATCGCGAAGTCAGTTGCTGAAGGCGACTTCGCCCGTTTGAGCGATATGCAAAGGGAGGCAATGGCAAATTTGGACCTAAGTGCTAGCACCAGCCGGATAAGCGTCCCGACTCTAGTGATCCACGGCGAGGAGGACAAAATTATCCCCGTGCCCGCGGCCGAGGAGCTGGCCGCCGCGATCAGGGGAGCCCAATTGGCGCTCCTCCCTGGAGCAGGACACCTGCTGCTGGCTGAGCGACCTCGGGAACTGTACAAGCTGGTCGCCGACTTTTTCGCTGTCTAAGGCGCAGCAGCTGTGGCTAGGGTGACAGTGCTTGGCTGGACAACCCGGCTACCAGTCTGACTTCGGTTTCACTCATTCCGAGTTCGGTTGCCACAGCGCCTGGTGCTTTGCCTCTGGCCAGCAGTAGCCGGGCATCTGCATACTTCTTGTCTTCAATCTCTGCGAGGACTTCTTCGTAAGGCACCCTATTGTCGAAGAAGCGGCAGATTTTCTCACCGCGGGCTAACAGTTTTTGAAGGCTAGTCTTCTCGTCTTCCACGCGGCGCAGCAAACTTTCCAGATAGGACTGTTTCCGGGACAATTCTTTGAGGGGGTCAGAAAACCGGTCCGTCAGTTCCGCAACAACCAGTTCCATTTCCTTGGCTATAGTCTGACCACCCGTCTTTACCTCTTGCTCTGCCTCGGTGGCGAGGCGTACTGCTTTGTCTAAAGTACTGCGGGCTTTTGCTTGCGCAGCTTCCAGCTCCTCCTGCACCACGGTGCGAAGCTCGGCCAATAGACGACGTTCCTCAGTGAGCTCTTCGACGAGCTCTAGATGGGTCTCACGGCGTCGGCTTAACAGGTATACGGCCACTATCAGGCCAAGGTCCATTAAGATGAGTGCTGCAAGAAGGAGATTAGTCATTTAGCCATCCTGAAGATAGGATTTCAGTACTTGCTCGTCGACTTCATCCATGTTGACCACTTGCGCAACCACTAGCTTTTTTTTGCCGCGTTTACCTAGGTCAGCAGTACGAACTACTTTAGCTAGAACTTTAAATTTACCGGGAGTGTCGACGCGACGATAGTCGACTAGTCTCTGCTTTCGGTTCCAATAATCCGGCAAAGCAATATGAATTTTTAGCAAAGTACCTTGAGCATAATCTTGTGTGCCCTGAAACTCCAGACCATGCGGGCTTATGTGCAAGGTTTGTGCTTTAGATTCGCCGTCGTCATCAATGAGCCCGTAAGGTTTAACGTCTACCACCACTTTTCGATTAGACCTTGGATACTTTTTGATCAGGTCTTCGTCGAATCCAGTGTTAACTACTTCGGCCTCAGCGATTACCTCTCCAGGCGATGCTGGAGATGCAAGCGGAATTGTTGTATCCGCATTGTTCGAGTTGGTCATGGCGTCACCTCTTGATTAACTAGCCTTTTTACTGGCCTTGTGAGCTTGGAAAATCTTTGCCAATTTTTCCTGCAGAGTTTGTCCTGTGAACGGTTTAACCACGTAATTGCTAACGCCAGCTTGCACAGCGTCCACAATGTTTTGTCGCTCAGCCTCTGCTGTGATCATCAAGAAAGGCAAATGCTTAAATTGAGGGTCGGCGCGGACCGCCTTCAGAAAGTCTAAACCCGTCATGGTGGGCATATTCCAATCGGAACAAATAAATTCTATTCCTGGGACGCTTTTTAATACTTGCAGCGCCGCAGCTCCGTTATCGGCCTCGTGGAAATTTTCATATCCTAACTGTTTAAATAACGTCTTAACAATGCGGCGCATGGTCTGCATATCATCGACCAAAAGTATTTTCATATTGCGATCGCCGACTGTCATCTCCGCCCCCGTCAAAACTTTCTAGATTTCAATCCACCAAAAGATTCTTAAGCTTCGCCCGTAGTCGAGTCACCGCTTGCGTGTGAAGCTGACTGACTCGTGATTCCGTAACCTCGAGGATCTTTCCGATCTCCTTAAGGTTGAGATCTTCGTAGTAGTAAAGAGACAGCACCAATTTTTGCTTTTCTGGAAGCTCTTCAATATTTTTCATCAGTAGCTGGCGGACCCCTTTACTCTTCAGCTGGGTGAAGGGGTTCTTGGAGCCAACGTTTTCCAAGCACTCGAGTAAACTTTTGCGATCGTGTTGGTTGGGGCCTGCTAGCTCATCGATGGAAAGCATCGTCACGGCTTTAACTTTAGCGACCATGCCATGGTAACCATCGAGAGTCATCCCGAGCTGAGCAGATACTTCTGTATCACTGACAGCCCGACCAAAGCGTTGCTCCAGCTCTTGATATGTGCGCTCAATTTTTTTCGCTTTGTCGCGGACACTGCGCGGAACCCAGTCTTGAGACCGAAGCTCATCTAGTATCGCGCCGCGGATACGAAATTCCGCGTATGTCTTGAACTTGTTATCTCGACTGGGGTCATACTTTTGGATGGCATCCATGAGTCCGATGACACCAGCGCTGATCAAGTCATCGATGTCGATGTTTGAAGGCAGTCGAGCCGCAATTCGTTGAGCTACGAAACGGATCAAGGGTGCATAGTCCATGATAAGTTGATCGCGCAACTTACCATCGACACCCTGGGTGTCCTGCTTGTAGCGTTTAACCAGACCTTTCATTTGGCTCCTTCCGCTCGCACCGGCTCTTGCCATAGCAGGCAACGCCAAAAGTCCTGCGCATCGACACGTTGACTGGGCTCGGATGAGCCGAGCAATTTACGGGCTACTTGGGTCCAGGCTTGGCCAGCAATGGTGAACGTCGACTGCTCTGAGGCTGCACGCCGCTGCATCACAGATTTCGGTACCTGAGGATCAATAGGAACATTGCCAGCATGGGAAACTTGTACATCTAGAAATCGCATAGCTACTTCGGATATTCGCGACGCAGTCTTTAGCCCTTCGCTTTCAGACCTAGTTTGATTAATCATCAAGTGTGGGCGTTTTATATCGTGAGATTCAGCTAGTACTTTTATTAGTGCATAGGCATCAGTTAGAGCGTGTGGCTCAGGAGTGGTGACGACCAGCACCTTGTCAGCCGCTTTGCAGAAGTGAGTTACGGTGTCGGAAATACCAGCTCCCGTATCGATTAGTAAGACATCGTACGATTTTTCGATCGTGCTGATTTGATCGATGATTTGCTGCTGTTGAACGTAAGTTAGGGAAGTAAGGCTAGAGATTCCAGAGCCAGAAGGAATGAGATCGATACCGAGTGGTCCTGAGATGATGATGTCCTGTAGGCTAACGTGGCCATCAAGAACATCTCTGATATTGTAGCGAGCTTGCAGGCCTAGAACAACATCCACATTCGCCATGCCCATATCGCCGTCGAGGATCAGCACGGAATGACCCAGTCGCTGGGCGGCTACAGCCAAGTGGACGGTCGTTAGTGTTTTGCCAACGCCACCCTTGCCGCTAGTCACGGCAATGACTAGTGGAGCGCGCGCACCGCCTTTTACAGAACGAAGTAGGGACACGAGACCTCCACTTAAAGACCAAAAATGCGCTCAATGACGCGTTCGCGAGTCGAACGCTCAATATCTTCTGGTATTTGCTGACCGATAGAGAAGAAACTTAGGGGAATTGACCACTTGCGAGAGGCGTTGAAGATCTCGCCGAACGCCCAGCTTTCATCTAATTTGCTGAACATCAGACTACTGATACCGAGATTGAGGAAGCTACGGATTTCCTGCTCGACCTGGCTCTCTTTCGCCGTGGCCGATACACAAAGATGGAAGTCGACCGGTAGTCCTTGCTCTTTAAGTGCGGCGAGTCCTGCGATCGCTTGCGAGTTTTTTGAGCTAACACCGGCAGTGTCGATCAGCACCAGTTCGACATCTTTGTGTAACTCTTGAATTTTCAGAAGATCATCTACGCTGTTAGCCGCTACAAACGGCAACCCAATGATCTTGCAAAAAATACGCATTTGCTCCGCAGCTGCTAGACGTTGGTGATCCAGCGAGACGACCACTACCTGATGCTTTTCACGCAGGGCATATAGCGCAGCCAACTTTGCAGCCATGGAGGTTTTGCCGACACCGGAAGCGCCAATGATCGCTTGGTAGGAGACTGATCCCGCCATGACCGACCAGCGCGGTGCTATTTTGATGCGTTTCATCATCCAGCGGATGGCCTGGTCACGGTAGTAACCTTCCCCATCTGTGTCATCTGCAGCGGGTAAGGCGCGCAAGTGCCTAATTAACTCAGCGACAGTGACATCGCTGATGCCCATTAAGCGTAATTGCCGTTCTAGTGGCAACATAGCCTTAGGTAAGTCGTGGATGAGGGAGCCTTCTTTGTTTCTTAGTGCTTCCGTGACTAGCAACTTGAGCTCTTGCAGGCCCGCCTCGACCGCTTGAACCTGCGTCCTGGTGGCTGCGACATCTACTAATGCAGAAAGGCGTGCCTGTATGTGATCTAGGCCAGCTTCATAGTCTACCGATGTGGTCTGGGCCCTAGGACCGCTGGCGCCGACCTTTCTGGATCCGGGAGCAGCCGCGGTTAGTTCATAAATCGTTCCCTTACCACCGGGCGCAGCTTTTTCCCTAGTTGAGAGAATCACGGCCTCAGAACCCAATTCCTTCTTCACCGCTTTGACAGCGTCTTTCATGGAAAAGGCTTCGAAAGTTTTTACATCCATGTTGGGACTCCGCATCACACTCTGGCAGGAGGGCTAAATCAAGGTTCACGAATTGGGAGGAAACTTACAGAGTAACGGTACCGATATTCTTGGTCTGGTTGTCGCTGGGGATTTCATCGAAGGCGAGGATAATGAGGCCGGGGATAAACCTGTGGATAAGCTTGCGCAGATCCCATCTAATTCGAGCACCGCAGAGCAAAATTGGCTGGGTTCCAGTGGATTCGAAATTTCGCATGCATTCAGCGGTGTTATTCAGGAGGCGTTGGGCGATTTCGGGCTCGACATTGAGGGCTGTGCTGCCGTCTTCTTGATACTGAAGGCCGGCGACCAGCAAATCTTCAACGGCGCGATCGAGGGTAGTGACCACCAATTGGCCATCAGGGGCCAGATACTTTTTAATGATACCACGACCTAAAGCTTTGCGCACATGACGGGTCAAAGCATCTGGATTTCGAACGGTCTTACAGTAGTCAGCCAGAGTTTCGAAGATACTGAGCAAATCTCGGACACTGACGTTCTCTGCAAGGAGATTTTGCAGAACTTTAACCACATCACCAAGGGTCATCCGATCAGTGGCTATGACTTCCTCGACCACTTTTTCATTTTCCCGTTTCAACCGTTCAATCAGTGAGTGGACTTCTTGGCGACCGATTAGCTCATGGGCGTGGTCCTGAATCAGCTTGGTTAGATGAGTTACGATCACAGTCGCGCTATTCACCACGGTATAACCGCGGAACGTCGCCTCATCCCGTTGTCCCGGCGTGATCCATATTGCGTCAAGGCCGTAAGCTGGCTCCTTTGTGCGGTGGCCATCAATGGGATCGATGACGTCGCCAGGATCCATCGCTAAGAAGCGTCGTGGCATAAGTTTGCCCTGGCCTATGACGTTGCCTTTTAGCATGATTTGATATTCGTCTGGGCGTAGCTGAATATTGTCCCTAATCATGACCATTGGCACGATGATTCCGATGTCCTGAGCAAACTGCTTACGAGCCGACACGATGCGCTCTAGAACTTCGCCATCTTGTTGAGTATCGACAAGGGGTACTAATTCGACGCCGACTTCAAGCGTTAATGTGTCTAGATGTAGCAGCTCAACAACGGCGTCGCCTTTGCCCTCGGGCTTAACTTTCTCCTCGGCGGCTGCAAGTTTGAGCGTCTCGCGGCGGACGATCTCCTTGGTCGAGAAACGGCCGAGCATGATAAAGCCGACAGATAAAAGGGAGAATGGAATAAAAGGCATGCCCGGAATCAAAGCCATCACGGCGAGAAGAGCGGAACAAACGTACATCGCCTTTGGATGAACGAAGACCTGACTGGCGAGCTCTTCGCTGAGATCGGTTCCGCCGCTAGCTCTAGTAACCACGATACCAGAGGCCGTTGAAATCACGAGCGCTGGAATTTGAGAGACAAGACCATCACCGACTGTAAGTAGGGTAAACTTCTGGGCTGCGTCTGCAAACGAAAGTTTATACTGAATTACACCTAGAATGAGGCCGACGATGATATTAATGCCGGTGATGATCAATCCAGCGATCGCATCGCCGCGAACGAATTTACTTGCACCGTCCATGGAACCATAAAAATCGGCTTCCCGCTCGATTTTCGAGCGTCGACGTTTTGCTTCGTCTCGGTCGATTAGGCCGGCATTAAGCTCGGCATCAATCGCCATTTGCTTACCGGGCATCGCATCCAAGGTGAACCTGGCGCCGACCTCTGCGACCCTGCCGGCACCTTTCGTAATAACAATGAAGTTAATGATCACTAATATGATGAAAATTACAAATCCAACGAAGTAATTACCACCCACCACAAACTCGCCGAAGGACTGTACTACCTCACTGACATTTCCGGTCGCGCCATTGAGTAGAACGCTTCGAGTGGTTGCAACGTTCAGAGCCAATCGAAACAAGGTGGTCAACAGCAAGATCGTTGGGAAGGTACTGAATTCAAGAGGCTCTTTTATATAGATTGAGATCAAAAGGATCATCAGAGAGATGGTGATCGAAAGTGACATCAAAAGATCGAGCATGAAGGGCGGTAGCGGCACTACCATCATCAAGATGATCGCTACCACGCCCAAGGCGAATTGCACATCAGTGCTTTTCAGCGCTTCAAGCAGTACATTAGATCCGGAATTTTGCTCCGAGGCTGGAGCCTTAGTTGCTGCGGGCATCTACAACTCGCTTCTTTGGAATGGCGCGGCCTTTGAGGCGGTAAACGTAACGGATGATCTCTGCAACGGCCTTGTAAAACTTATCCGGTATTTCTTCGCCTTCGTTGACCGTCGCGTAAAGAGCGCGTGCAAGAGGTCGATTTTCGATGATTGGAATCTGCTCTTCTTTTGCCGCTTCTCTCATATTCAAAGCGAGAAAATCGACGCCTTTTGCTAAAAGAACTGGTGCCCGATCACCTATATTGTACCTCAATGCAATTGAGTAGTGAGTCGGGTTTGTGATTAGCACGGTCGCTGTGCGAGTTGTAGCTATGGTCTTGCGCGCAGCAAAATCGCGCTGCATTCGCCGCATTTTTGCTTTGACGTTTTGGTCAACCTCGCGTCTTTTGTAGTCCTCTTTCACCTCTTGTTTGGTCATTCGCATCTTGCGTTCGTTGCTAAAGAAGTTCCAAAGATAGTCGAGCCCAGCAATGACGACCAAAAACCCAGCAACGGACCAGAATAGTTGGCGAGTGATCTTTCCCCAGTAAGACCAGGTAGCAGTCATCGGATAGTTCATTAGCTCTGGGACGTGTACCCATTCACTCCGAAGAATTAAGTAACCAACGGTACCTACTGCGATTAATTTAGCGATATTTTTAAGTAACTCTAAGATGGTCTGAAATGTGAACATTCTCGCAATGCCGGAAAATGGATCGAGCTTTGATAAATCCGGACTCAATCGCTCCCAGGACCAGTTCAATTTGGTCTGCAGCAAAGTTAGTGAGATTGCTGCGATGGATGTGACCATGAAAATAGGAACGATTAGCTGCAGTAAGTTCAGCCACATATCGGAGAAATATGCACCGAAATTGTCGCTATCAATGCGGCGAGTTGCGAGTGATTCAAAACTTGCGATCAAAAGCTTTTGAAGACTTTTGAGTAGTTTTGGTGCTCCTGAAGTGAAGGCAACGACACAAGACCCTAATATAAAGACCGAAGTCAGTTCACGTGATACGACCACTTGACCGCGCCCGCGAAACTCGTCTCGTCGCTCGGGTGTCGCGTCTTCTGTGCGGTCTTCAGAACTGGCTGTTTCATCAGCCATGGCGTGACCTACCTAGGATTTGGGTGAAGGAGATTATATTAAGGAACCTAAGGCGAGAGATTCAGACTGCGGATCGCACCGTGTAGTTGCATATTCATGTCACTAAAATGACTAGACATCCAGCCTGGAAACAACGGCAGGGTCGCCACGTATATGACCAGGCCGACAGTAAAGCTCAAGGGGAAGCTAATCACAAACGCGTTCATATTTGGTACTGCTCTGGCGACAAGACCCAGAGCAGCCATCGTAAATAATAGAGCGACGAGTATCGGCGCAGCTAACTCAATTGCGATAGATAAAATTCCGCTAGTTAATTTGATTAATAATGATGCCAGCGGACCGCTGAAATGAGCGGCGCCGCCGGGAATCAATTGGAATGTGTCGGCAATCGCAGTGAAGAAAATATGATGTAGGCTTAGTGTGAGAAAGATCAGCATGACAAGCATACGATGTAGCGCGGAGAAACTGTCCATCCGTTCGTTGTAATCCGGCATAAATAAATTAGCTGTACCGAATCCCATTTGGAATGACACGACGGTGGCCCCCATCATGAGGCCGTCAAAGGTCACCCTACTAAAAAATCCGATTGTTAGGCCGATCAACACTTCTCGCAGTAGGTAGGATGAGATCGTGAGTAAGTCTGTGTTTAAGTTGGGCGCCCAGTTTGCAGGGATCACAGGAAAAATACCAATAGTCACTGCTAGAGCTAATAAAACTCGTACGCGCACCGGTGTGGGTGGGTCACCAATCATCGGTAGCGCGAATAGTATGGCGCTCACGCGCAGAAATGCTAGCGCGCCGATCAGTAGGTGGGTTGGATCTGGCAGTGCTTGCATCTTTTAGTGGGTGACTCCGGGGATGCCGTTGAACAGCTCTTTGGTGAATTCTGTCATGATCTGAAGTATCCAGGGTCCACAGACCATCATGGCTAATGTGATCATTAATATTTTTGGAACAAACGAAAGTGTTTGTTCCTGGATCTGTGTGGCGGCTTGAACAATCGAGATCAGCACACCTGTAACTAGCGCTGCGATTAAAACAGGCGCTGATATTTGCATTGCAACCATCACAGCCCGAGTACCTAAATCAATTACTTTTTGATCGGTCATGATGGTTGCCCTCTCAGACTAAAGCTTCAGATATTAAAACTCTTAACTATATTTTCTACGATCAATGTCCATCCATCAACGAGTACAAAAAGGACTAATTTAAATGGTAGTGAAACCACAGTAGGTGGGAGCATCATCATGCCCATCGCCATAAGTACTGACGACACCACCATGTCAATTACTAGGAAGGGTATATAGATTAGGAAACCAATCTGGAACGCTGTCTTCAACTCGCTGACCATAAATGCGGGCATTAGTGTGGTCATAGAGACGTCGGATGCATTCCGCGGTTTTGGCTGCTTTGTGATGTTAAAGAACATTGCTAGATCAGATTCGTGAGTTTGCGCTAACATAAATTTGCGCACCGGCTTGAT
This sequence comes from uncultured Pseudomonadota bacterium, assembly GCA_903915625.1. Lineage (GTDB taxonomy): Bacteria > Bdellovibrionota_B > Oligoflexia > Oligoflexales > CAIYRB01 > CAIYRB01. The sequence goes on from CAIWTN010000031.1 coordinate 18,367, forward strand.
AAGCTGTTCTAGAGCCTCATCCTGTTTAATCTTTTTTTCTACGTACGGTGTGTAGGCTTTGTCGCGAACCGTATCGATCACTGGCGACATGGTGAAAGCGGTGAGAAAAAGTGCAAGGCCGACGATAACTTGATTTGGAGGCATCGAGCTAGTGCCCAGTGCCTGTCGCACAAAGCTTAAAATAACCAAAATACGAGTGAACGAGGTCATCATGAGTAGGATGGCCGGAGCCATCGACAATACCGTAAGGAGTGCCATGATCTTCATGGCAGGCACCAGGTCCCCTGGATCGTCGGTTTCCTTTAGGTCTATTCCGATTGTCGGGAGCTTTGTTTCGGCGGCGTGAGCAGGCGTGTTATGGCTGGCAGTCCAAAGTAGGCCGCCTATCATAAGTAACATAACTATGCGGCGCCAGATTAGGTGCATTAGATGCTCCGCAGAGTCTTGAGTTTTTCTCGGATCATTCGTGTAACGTCGTCAATAGCTGCCTGGCCGGCTGGATTATCGTTTGAGGAAACTGGGGGTTTAACCGTTGGCCTGTTTGCTGCTACGTTTTTTATGCCATCTTCATCGATAGCTATATTTATTCGGTTGGCCGTGGAAGCTTTGGGTTTTACTGACGTACGCACCGAAGTATTCGGTATGTCAGTTGGCGGTGACTTCACAACCGGGGGCTTTGGAGCAGGTCGGCGTGGTTGGGGTGTGGGCTGCATAGCGATTGTGTCTTCGCTGTTTGCTAGAACTGTGGAGAAGTCTTGAGTGGCACCCGTGATTGCAGCTTGAGCAGCGCGAGTTGGCATGACACCGATGGCTTTAGTAGTTGTGGCGATGTTTTGCGAGGCTCCGATCGTTGTTAGAAATGAGACATTTTCCGGAGTGATGCCGATTAAGATCTTTTCACCACCAACTTGTAATAGAGAGACTTTTTGTCTCGAAGCTAGGTTTAGTGAAGCAAGAGTCTTAATGGTTACCGGCGGCTCGGGATTGAAGTCTCCTGCGCTTGCCGCGCGGCGTCTGAGGAATGGTTTAAAAAATCGACTTACTAATAATAAAATAAGCATTACAGCGGAAAAAAGAGCTACTTGCGTTAGCTTCTCACTAAAGTCGAAACTCGATCCCGATGAGCCGACTATTTTTGATTTTAGCTCCGCTTTCAGTCGTTCACTGGGCGCGGGCTCGTCATGTCTTACTTCAGTTTTGGCTATCACTTGTTCAGCAGTGAGTTCTCGGGGCGCCGGAGGGCCAACGATTTCTGCGCGTAATTCGTTTTCCGACATGAGTCCATTCAAAAGTGCGTTATCGATGGTCAGGATGATTCTGCTGCCTAGAGTTTCGGCCATCATGGCCTGTTTAACTTTTGCGGCATTTTTGTTAACGAATAGTCTTATTCCGGCATCACTAGGCGTGAGCTGAAATGCTGCTATTTTTGGTATTATTTTGTTTCCGCCATCGAAGAATTTTCCCGGTTCTGGTACCAATGTTCCCGGCAAAATGAGCTGCAGAAATGATCCGTGATCCTGGACTTCACTTAGTTTGGTCCAAGTCGGCTCTTTATCTAGCCTGATTGTCATGGTCGTGAGATTTCCGTCTACCTCGCCATCAATATGACCAAGAGTTAGTAAGCTTGGGGTCGCATTTTCTGTTTTCTTGTCGACCGCATGTACTGCTGTTGACAAGGTTAAAAATGCTGCCAAACCGCAAGCGCTAAACGTTTGTCGCCACTTAAGCGTGATAGTCACAGTGAAGTACCTCTCGTTTTTTAGCCAGCTTTGTCAAGATTCGAAATGTCGCCCAAGCCAAATTGCGAGACAACATCGGTGAGACGTACGCCAAATTTTTCGTTCACAACGACAACTTCGCCCATCGCTACTAGCTTGTCGTTGATGAGGATTTCCATAGGCTCACCTGCAATCTTGTCGAGCTCGATGACTGAGCCTTGACCTAGTTGCAATAGGTCATTGACCAGCATTTTTGTGCGGCCGAGTTCGACCGAGACTTTCAGCGGAATGTCGAGGATCATTTTTAATTTCGAGAAGTCGGTGCGGGAGCTGCGCCCCTCTTCTGGAGTACTTACATCACTCTTTATGGCGTCGCCGCTAGCCTCCGATAGTGCTTCGTCGAAGTCAGTACCAAGACCGAAATCTTCTGCGCTCATTCCGCCGCCATCGTTGGCCATGGTGTACTCCTAAATGCAAATTTATTTTATCTTTTAATTTTATTCGGATAGAGATTCGACGATGCGAAGGGCGCGGTTGCCTCTCAGTAGCCCCGGTATTCCGCGGAACTTTGGTACCCCTTCGACAAGAATGTCTAGGGGGCTAGTGGCGTCGGTATTTAGCTGGATAATATCTCCAGCCTGAAGCTCCATCAGATCACGCATCGCTATTTCAGCATCGCCAAGTTTGACGTTGATATTGGCCGAGGTGCCCATGATCTGTTCTTTAATGCGGTTAATCCAAATGAAGTCGACTTCAAGTTGTTCACTTTGGAACCCGACGGATAGTTTCGACTTAATGGGCTCTAGGGTTGCGTAAGGGATGACAACCTTTATAGTTCCCGAAACCTTCTCTAACTCGACATCAAATGTTGTAGCAATAACAACGTCGGAGGGTGGTACTACAGCGACAAACTGTGGATTGATTTCGGTCCGGCTGTAGCCGACTTTTAGCGGATACACCGGCTCCCATGCTTTTTCGTAGTCATCGATTGCCGCAAGCACCACGCGTCGCGCAATCTTGATTTCAATTTGGGTGAAGTCTTTGCCTTCAATTTTCGTGTAGGGTACGTCGTTGCCACCGAAGAAGCTGTCGACTAAAGCGTAAAGCAGCTTGGATTCAATGACCAAGACTGCAGCGCCACGCAGTGGGTCTAGCCGCAGAATATTTAGGCAAGATGGTAGCGGTAAAGAATTCATGAACTCGCTGAACTTTAACGGCCCCGTGGAGTTCACGCTCAGATTGGCGATTTTTCTTAGGGAATTCGATAGTGTGACGCGAAATAATCGAATAAATCGGTCGTGAATAATGTCAAGCGTCGGCATTCTGCCGCGAATGATGCGGTCCTGATTGGCAAGGTCGTAATGAACGATGCCTTGCTTTGCATCGTTACTGCTACTGTCCTCAGCGTCGATCCGGTTGTCCGAAACGGCCGATAGCAGCGCATCTACCTCGTTTTGCGAGAGTACTTGATTCATTTATTACCTGCAGAAGTTTTAGGTCACTCGATGAGGATATCTGTGATGTAGATGTCGTCGACTTTGTGGTTCATATACTGATTGAGGCGGTTGAAGATCTCTTTCCGTAGCTGCGTTTTGCCATCCGGCCCTAGTAGAAATTCTCTTGATTTGCGACTTGTGACAGCAATGGCTGCATCGCGCAGCTGGGGTAGGCGTTTGTCAAATTCGGCACGTGTGATTGGTTCGCAGTCGTATTCAACTGCGATCTCGAGGCGAATATAATGATTTTCTAGAGGATTACCCAAATTCAAGTGGAATGGTGGGATTGGTACGGTGCAGCCAAAGTCGACGCCCTCGATTTTGCTAGTTTTGGGGTCTTTTTTCTCTTCTGTCTTGGGCGCTTCGCCGTGGCCGCCTCCGTGCTCTTCTTTTTTCTCGCCGTGGCCGCCTCCGTGCTCTTCTTTTTTCTCGCCGTGGCCGCCTCCGTGTTCCTCTTTTTTCTCGCCGTGGCCGCCTCCGTGTTCCTCTTTTTTCTCGCCGTGCTCTTCTTTTTTCTCGCCGTGGCCGCCGCCGTGTTCCTCTTTTTTCTCGCCGTGGCCGCCTCCGTGCTCTTCTTTTTTCTCGCCGTGGCCGCCGCCATGTTCTTCTTTTTTCTCGCCGTGGCCCTCGGCTGATTTTTCTTGGCCCTCTTCACCTTGCTCGTCTCCTTTCTCAGCTTTAGCCTTGGCGGAGCTACCGCTTGCTAAGAAGTATCCGAGCCCACCGCCGATCCCGAATAGACCGAGAACGCCGCCGATGATGATGATCAACAGCTTCTTCTTTTTTGACTTTGCGGCCTCTTCCTCCGGAGTCAATTCCGGTTTAGCGGCCGCGCCTTCGTCTTTTTTTTCTGATTTTGACATAGGTCCTCTTGGCGTCTCTATTTCAAAAGTCGTGCCAGACTTTCACAGCCCTTACTTTGGCTATGCATTTTCTTCCCACAGGGCTGTACAACAAGGGTTAGCGTCTTATGGGTATGCAATAACAGTGTCAAATAACCGTGGTTTGGGCATTATGTGGATTCACTTAAGTTTCGTAGACTCTTTGGCTAAACTACCAATTGTAGCGTCATGTTTTTGACGGCTGTGGCGCGTCAAAGATCTGGCGTTAGCGCCAAAAAACCGACGCTCTGACTGGATGGGGTTGGGATGGAAATGAGAATAAGACCGGGTCAACTTTGTATTGGTATTAACCTCGTTGGGTTGATGCTATTCACCGAATCACGCGCCGCCGGGGCCGCGGTACTTAGGTCGCCTTCGGTCAGCGAGGCTGTTCAGCTCAACTATGATGTCGATGCAGCGCTGACCTATATCGATGCCTACCAGCAATTGCCCGTACGAGCTGCCCTGCCGCCCCTTTCTGGAGGGACTACCGAGAGCACTGGTCAATATGGGGTGTTTCAGCCGCGGACTCTGGGTTTGCGGCATTTGCGCATTGGGCTAGACTGGTACGCGGCGACTAGCACAAATTTAAGGGTGGTTTTGCGACCCGATGCTGTGAATCGTCAGATTGAGAATAGCGATTTGATGACACCGAGAGAATTCGACGCCCGCAGCGGCGATCCCGGTATGAAGCCGCTTCCTACGATTCGGCTTCTCGATGCGTATCAATTAACCTACCGGGTTGGTACTGGCTTAATCGTCGGCGCGGGAGTCTGGGAGAACTTAGGAGTCCAATCATCAGCCTATCCGGAGCTACTTGGGTTTGGATTGAATGTTATTTTTCCAGCTAAATTCGCGGGAATTATGATCAATTGGCAGCCTCCAGGTGCGGCTCTCGACACGGCCGCCGATGCGACAGCAAGTGCCTCTCCCGCTGCCTTTGGCGTACGTTTTTACGCATTTCTGGGTGATCAAGATCGTGCTGAAGGCCAGAATCAACATCATGGCTCGTTCGACACCGCTCCCACAGCTCGTGATCCGAATCAAGGTGGAGCCTTAGTGCTCAGCTGGCGTTTGCAGCCGGAGTTGAAGCTTGGGTTCACGGCTGGATATTTGGATTCAGCCGAGACTGCTGGTGGTTACGAATCTGTATTCGGTCAGCTTACAGGTGAGAGTGTTTTTGTCGTCGCCGGTCATCGCAATAGCATTACTTTAGACACGAGATATGAACAAACTCACGGCCGGCGGCCGGTGGCTAATCAGATGTTGATCAGCGGCACTCTTAAGGCTGCAACTACGATTAATGATGATGTAGCAGCTATTTTAGGCGTCAATCTCGGTAATAGCTCGCGCTGGTCAATCTACAGTTCGCAGCGGACCAATACAGTTTGGCTTCAGGGCCATCAGATTGAGGGCGGATTGCTGCATGATGTCGGACGTAATCTCTCGCTACAATTCTTAATATCGCGAGAGTATCGGACGTTGCGATCAGGTGCGCTGAAAGTTGGTGGTTTTCAAGATGCTGATGGATCAAAGTCTACGATACACCGTGTGGGCTTTGAAGTAGCCTACCGTTTCAATAGCAATGCCTAATGTGTCGAGATGAATTTTATAGAGGTGAATTTATGAAATTGAAATCGACGTACTTATTACTGCCAACCTTATCTTGGTTAGCACTCAGCGCTAGCGCCTATGCCGAACCCTCAAAGTCTATAGATAGGCCAGGATCTGAGTCAGGAGCTGCATCAGGAGCATCCACAGGCCTGACTTCGCCACCTTTGGCACTGGCTATGCGTTTTGATTGCATGCATGATTTCAATGCAAGTAGTGGTGCGGCGCAAAACTGCATTAGCATTTCTGGGCTGCGATTGACACTAAGTGAGCAGGCCGCGCCAAATCTTCGCGCTTCTCTACGCTTGGATCCATTTTCTACACCTCGACCATCGCGGGCAGAGTCGCCCTTGCGCACGCAATTGCCTAGCACTAGTGACACTGCTCTAGGTATCGTCGATCAGTTTAAAGTGGTGTGGACGGCACGGCCAAGTCTTGATCTTGCGATCCAAAGCTTCGATGGAGCGGCATTGCCACAGACTGTAAGTGGTCTTGCACTTGGCAATCAATTTATGGACGCCGGTTGGAAGCAAACAGCGCTGACTCTAGACTACACTTTAAATGTCCCAATGCCCTTAAATGTCATGTTAGTGGCCGGTAACGGTGAGGGGCAGACTTTGCGTGCTGTGACACCGCAGCAGTATTTTGGTTTACAGGCACGCATGACCATCGAGAGGTATATAAGCTTGATGCTGGGAGTTTCCGCAAATGGCAACGATGCCGGGAGCGAGGAGTCCATTTATGCCAGGAAAAGAGTTCAAGCTGATTGTAGCTTGACCGTGAATAATGGGTCGTCGCCTCATGGGCACTCAACGCGGCGTATGGCTGTGGGTGTCGTGGCGGACGGCGGCATCGTTGGATTGGACGGGTTTAAAGTTGGGCTAGCTTGGCAGGGAAACACTACAAAGGACCTAGCCATCAACATGTCCGGTGACCCGACGGTGAGCCAGTTGGAGCAAAGCCGTTGCCAGCTAGATCCGGATCTAGTGTTTATCCAGCAATCCGGAGTGCTGGGTTCTTGGCGCCGGACCATCGTTGATGCCAGTCTTAAGTACCGCTTTAGCAGCGGCTTCTTTCTGGCGGCTGATTATACGACGCGACGCCTGAGCACCAATGGTTCTGGCACATTTAAGGTCTGTGAAAGTGATGTGGATAACCAGTGTCTTGGCCAAGCTACTGGCGGACAAAATCAGTTGAATCAGGCCGCCTGGACAGCTGGGGTCGGGGCGACTTTGGCGCCAGACCTGCAATTGACTTTGGAATATTATACGGCTAGTTACGATGAGAACTACGCCCACTTCTACTATGCTGGAGCCAACGGTCGGGCGGACAAGGACTTCTCCCTGTTTAATGCTCGCTTGGCTTACCGTTGGCAGTGATCTGTGTCTCTGCTACCATGAGGGGGCCATTGGTTAGATTTCACAATTGGAGTAGAGATGCGTTTGAACCGCAGTCTGGGATGGTGGTTAACGGCAAGCTTGGCGATGTTCCTGGCGTCTTGTTTGGAACAGTATGACCCAAGTAAAAATAACGCGAAATTTGCGGCGGAATGGAAGCAATCCGTGCAGCCCGCAGCAAATTTGACGGAGACCGGTGAGATTCCGGTAACCGGCGGTGCGAAGGTTATCGATGCTGATGAGCGCTACGCCACCATCTGTGCAAACTGTCACGGAGCCAAGGGCTATGGCGACGGAGCTGGTGGATTGGCTCTCAATCCAAAGCCACGTAACCTTCACGACAAAGATTGGCAGGCCAGAGTTGATGATGCCCATATAGTGAAAGTCATCACCTACGGCGGGCAATCAGTCGGCTTGAGCGCGTCGATGTCGGCCTGGGGATCGATTCTTAGTCCCGAGGAAGTGCTAGCTTTGGTTAAGAAAATCCGTGTTTGGGGTAAAGAGTGAGCCTCTGACCCCGAGGCGGTTGACTTTTACAAAAAGGAATACTCATGACCTTCAAATTACCTGAATTACCTTATGCTTTAGATGCTTTAGCTCCAGTGATGTCACGCGAGACCCTAGAGTATCATTACGGCAAGCATCACCAGCGTTACGTCGACAACCTCAACAAGCTGGTTGCCGGCACTGATCTTGAGCACAAGTCGCTGGAAGATATCATCAAGGCGTCTAAATCTGGCGGCACGTTCAATAATGCGGCGCAGGTCTGGAATCACACGTTCTTCTTCCATAGCCTAAAACCACATGGCGCCAAGATCAGCGGCAAGGCTAAAGATGCTATTGAAAAGCAATGGGGCAGCTTTGACAAATTCAAAGCCGAGTTTTCTGAAGCCGCAGTCGGTCTGTTTGGCTCAGGCTGGGTTTGGTTGACACAGCTGGCAAATGGCACCCTCGCAATTGAGAAGACAAAAGATGCTGAGACACCTTTGACCAGTGGTCATAAGCCGCTGCTGACTCTCGACGTCTGGGAACATGCTTATTACATCGATTATCGGAACGACCGGGCACGTTTCATCAATAGCTGGTGGGACATCGTCAACTGGGACTTCGTTAACAAGCAGTTTTAATCTGCTACTTAGCAGACATTTTTGCATCAATAATGACGGGGGACATAAGTTCCCCGTCTTATTTTTTAATCAGAAGCACACTATCCTTAACGAAAGCCGTGAAGTTCGTTAGCCCACAGTGATTCTAGAGTCTCGCGCTGACGAATGATGCGAAACTGAGCGCCGTCGACTAAAATCTCAGGGGCGCGCGGTCGGCTATTATACTGCGAGGCCATTGATGACCCATACGCTCCGCAGCCACGGACCATCAGCAGCTCACCTGCCACCGGAAGCGGCATCTGACGATCTTTGCCCAGAAAGTCCCCTGATTCACAGATAGGACCCACAATATCGCAGAGCGCTGTTGGTGCATTGGGTACCGTGGCGTTTACTGAGGTGATAGTGTGATAGGACTCATATAGTGTCGGTCTGATCAGATCGTTCATTGCGGCGTCGACCACCACAAAGTGTCGTTCCGGTGTCTTTTTGACGCTGATGACTCGAGTCAGCAATACGCCAATATTACCCACAAGTGACCGTCCTGGTTCAATAATGAGGCGTAGGCCGGTTGGACGCACACCCTGAATCAGTGCCTCTGCATACTCCATCACGCTAGGTGGCTCTTCGTTGCTGTAGCGGATTCCTAGGCCACCCCCCATGTTTAGATAGCGGAGGTCGAAGCCAAGGTTCCGAACACTGGTAGATAGGGCTGCCATTTGCTGGGCGGCCTCTCTAAGGGGAGCTAAATCTAGTATTTGGCTACCTATATGGCAGGCTAGGCCTACCAGTTGCAGGCTTGGTTGACTACGAATCCGGTTCAGGAGATCGGGTAGATCAGTTTCAGTTAGGCCAAATTTGGTTGAGTAAAGACCGGTCGTGATTTTTGCATTCGTTTGGGCGTCGATATTCGGATTGATCCGCAGGCTAATCGCGGCTGTTTTGTTAGCAGTGGCAGCTAAGCCAGCGATCATGTCGATCTCAAAAGGGGACTCGACATTGAACATGAGGATTCCAGCACTTAAAGCTTGGCGTACCTCATCCTCCTGCTTGCCGACACCGGAGAAGACGATGCGATTGGTAGGAGCGCCTGCTAGGAGGGCTCTTTGAAGCTCACCCGCTGACACTAGATCGGCACCGAGTCCAGCTGCAAAAATAGTCTTGAGTATAGATAGGTTACTCAGCGATTTCACTGCAAAGCAGGCATCTGTCGGATAGTTTTTGAAGGCGTCAAGAAGAGCCGAGCAGTGCTCCTCCAACATCTTCTTTGAGTATATGTAGGCCGGCGTGCCTACGGACTGGCTAAGTTCATTGAGGGGCAATGAGTCACAGTGGTAGCTGCCATCTCGTAGCTGAAATTGATCCACGGCTATTAACTTTTCCGACTGGGGCTCTGTTAGCCTGGTTTATTGGGATTGTAGGGTTGGGCGCCGTGCGGTTGCAGTTCAGGCGCTGGTGCTGCTGACGGTTGTTGCTCAGTGGCAGTCTGATTCACGTCGCCATTGCTTGCTGGTGGAGTGTGTTGGTCTGTGAGAAGTTTATGCACATCATCACGAGCGTCTACAACAGGCTGCAGAGATTGTCGGATTGACTGGGCCTCTTCGCGCCGCATTTCGTCCTCGGCATCCCGGATGACCTGTTCAAAGGTCGAGCGGACGTCATTTGCTGTGCGGCGCAGGTGGACAAACATCCGTCCGGCCTGACGCATAACTTCCGGTAGGCGCTTTGGCCCCACTACGACCAGCGCTACGACAGCGATGATGACTAGCTCAAAAAAGCCTACCCCGAACATAGAAAATCCTTCCCTAATCGGCCATTAAGCGACAACGTTAGGCCGTTCTTACTGTAGTGGAAAACCCTTTGAACGGAAACTAGTACTGATAGCTTAACCCGTAGCTCTTAGGTTCTGCCCATGCAAAAAATCGTCACTTGGAACGTTAACTCCGTTGGCCAGCGTCTGTCTCGTTTGCTTGCCCTTCTTGAGCGGATGGCACCTGATGTCATTTGCTTGCAGGAGCTCAAGTGTGTGGATGAAAGCTTTCCCTTCGCTGAGGTGGAGGCCGCCGGCTATCATGCCGCCGTCTATGGCCAAAAGGCCTTCAATGGAGTCGCACTCCTAAGCCGTAGGCCGGCCGAAGATGTCGTCCGCGGATTTGGTGACGGTGTTGATGACCCTCAGGCGAGGTTTATCAGTGGGCGTTTTGGCGATTTAACCGTGATGTCGGCCTATGTGCCTAACGGTCAAGCCGTAGGGTCTGACAAATACTTTTATAAACTCAACTGGTTATCGAGGATGCAGCGCTACCTACAGGAGCACCATCGGCCGACCGATCGGTTTATCCTGGCCGGTGACTTCAATATCGCACCGCGGCCTATCGACACCCATGACTCAGCTCTTTGGGAGGGTAAGATCTTGTGCTCGGAGCGCGAGCGGGCCGCACTTGCCGCCACCATGGACCTTGGTTTGGTGGATGCATACCGTCACATCCACCCTCAGGAGACCGCATTTACTTGGTGGGATTACCGCATGTTAGGGTTCCAGAAGAACCACGGCCTGCGGATTGACCTGTTGCTCGCCAGCCTGCCGGTGTGCGAGCAGTTTGGTCGATGCTACGTTGATCGCGACGAGCGCAAGGGCGAAAAGCCTTCTGATCACGCGCCCGTAGTCCTCGAGTTGGCTTAGCTTGCGGGGTGGCCGCCCTGGGCAAAACCCCTATTAAAATAAATTTAACATAAAATTCTGTGGGTTTAGGGAGTCGCACTCTGGACGGCTAGCCAAGATAAATGCTACACCTTATTTAGGTCGTCGGACGACATCATCACTCCAAAATTTTCGGAGGTGCTATGGATGCCCGGGTTCTCTGTTGCCTGCAGCGTGCTTGTTGTAGCTTTATTTTGGGACTTAGCATCGCATGTGGTCAAAATGGCTCCGTAAGTCGCCTAGCGACCGGTAAAGCTGACCCGAACGCCTTCCCGACCTCAACCGCAAGTATCAGTAAGCTCATTGGTGATCTGCCTCTCGACAGCAACCCAAACGTCGGGGTGGGGGTTCCTTCAGTTAGCAGCTCTCCAGAAGTTTTGATCTCTCGTAAGCAGTATGTCATTTCCTGGAACCATCAGCATCGTCAGCCAAACTATGTCGCTTGGCGACTTAGCAGTGCGGACATGGGTAACGTCCAAAGGCAAAATAACTTTGCTGTGGATCCTGAACTGGAACGGCACTTGAATCAGCGCGGAGTCGGTCGAGCAGTCGAGCCTGAAGAGTATCAGGGCAGTTGTTTCGATCGCGGCCACTTGATTCCGTCGGCTGACCGGACACTGAGTGTGTCAGACAATAGTCAGACGTTTCTGATGTCCAATATGATGCCGCAGACGGCCAACCTTAATCGGATTTCCTGGCAACACCTCGAGCATCATGCGCGCACTTTAGTGCGCGGTACGAATGACACCCTCTACATTGTAGCTGGTCCAGTTTTTGCCGAAGACCCAGGACACATCGGACCTGACAACGACATTGATGTGCCGTCGCACAATTTCAAGATTATCTTCAAGATGAACAAAACCGGTAAGCCGCAGGTGATAGCCTCGGTTCTGATGCCTAACGTAACATCGAACGGCACGGACCCCATTACCGACCACGAACAGGCATGCGAGGACTCGCATGGTTTTACCGAATCGCTAAGCGGGCGAAGCATGGAATCTGATTGGGAGCGTTTCAAAACATCGCTCTCAGCCATTGAAAAATCGGCAGGTCTTGACCTGGCTTTCTTGCATCAGATTAATTAGTTTCTGGCTTAACAGCCCAAGACTAGTGCGCTGCTAACCAGTCGGGGCCCCAGCTGATATCAACTTTCAGCGGGACTCGGGTGGTGATTGCGTTCTCCATGCAGTCGCGGATAATTGGCACAACGGCCTCTACCTCGGACTCAGGAGCGCTAAACACCAGTTCGTCATGTACCTGCAACAGCATTTTGGTCTTAAGCCGATGTGCCTTTAGAGCATGATGTACTTTAATCATGGCTAACTTGATTAAGTCGGCGGCACTGCCCTGTATGGGTGCATTAACTGCGATGTTTTCCCCTCTGTTTTGGATGGCTTGGTTGCCGTCGCGAAGCTCGGGGATGGGCCGGCGGCGACCAAACATAGTGACGCAGTAGCCTGTGGCACGCGCGCTATTTATCAACTCAGCCGTATAGCTTTTGATGCCTGGATATACTTCAAAGTATCGGCTGATAAAGTCCTTGGCCGCCGATAGTGTAACTCCCGTCTGTGCGGCCAGTCGTTGGGGCCCCATGCCATAAATAATACCAAAGTTGACGGCTTTGGCTTGTGAGCGAAGTTCCGAGCTGACGTCTGCCTCCGGAATGCCGAAAATCTTAGCAGCCGTGACGCGGTGCACGTCCAGGCCCAGCTTGAATGCTGCGATTAGATCGGTCGCCTCTGCCAAGTGCGCTAGTAGACGGATTTCTACTTGTGAATAATCGGCTGAGATCAATACGGCATCAGCCTCGGGTGGCTTGAAGGCTTTTCTGATGCGGCGACCAAGGGGCGACTGATTCGGTATATTTTGTAGGTTTGGCTTATCTGAGCTGAGTCGTCCGGTAGCAGCCACCGTTTGATTAAAGCTGGTATGTATCCGGTGAGATCGTGCATTTAAGAATTGGGGTAACGCGTCAACATATGTGCTCTTAAGTTTAGTGACTGTCCGGTATTGAAGGATTAGGTCTGGAATCGGATGAGACGGTGCCAGTTGGGAAAGCACAGATTCATCGGTAGAAAATCCAGTCTTTGTCTTCTTCAGTCGTTTCAATCCTGCAAGCTCGTGCAGCTTAAGCCTGGTGTAGAGTAATTCCTGCAGCTGTTTTGAAGAGTTAATATTAAAGGCCCCGCCCGCGGCCTCGTAGATTTGTTCTTCTAGAGTTTTAGCAAGGACGGAGAGTTCGTCAGAGTAACTTGCAAGATATTCAGCGTCGATAAATACGCCTGTGCGCTCCATATCTGCGAGCACTGGCACCAAGGGCATTTCGATGACGGATAGCACGTGATTTAGACTGAGTTCATTAATCCGCGGTGAGATAACTTTATGTAGCTCGGATAGTAATGCTGTTTGTTCTATTAGAGTGCTGGGGAGTTCTGGTCTATCCAAATAGCGCTGGGCTAAAGAATTTAGTCCATGGTCGTAGTGATTTGGGTCGATCAAGTAGTCACAGATTTCCAAATCAACGAACGGTGCTTTGACCTCAATGCCGATATTGAGCAGCATCTCTATAGCTAGCTTCCAGCCATGTGCTACTTTGGTTGCGGAACCTGATAAAACTGGCCGCACATAGTATATTCCTGCCTCACTGAGAGGTACTTGAAATGCGTCTCCTTGATCGGTGATCAACGCGAGATTTATGGCCTTGTCAGCGACAATATCAGATCCTGAAGCAGCGACAGTGATGAAGAACTCGCGCGCTGATGTCGCCGCGGTATAGAGTTTTTGAGCAGTTTCGTCGTCGAGCACCTCAGTGAATGAAGGTGCTGAATGATGAGCTGGCTGTGATTCTGGGGTAGAGGCCAGGGCGGACTCTCCGAGCACAGACTTTACTTTTTGGCTTAGGGACTTAAAACCTAGCTCTTGGTAAAAGCGGAGTAATTCCGGATTTGCGGCAGATTGTTGCCAATGACATATGGTTTGATCAAGGCTGATCGCAAGGTCTAAATCTGTTTTAAGGGTGACGAGCTCTCGTGACAAAAAGGCATTTTCGCGATCGGCAATTAAGGCTTCGCGCTGCTTTTTCGCATTAATCTCGTCAATGTGCGCATAAATTCCGGATAAGGAGCCGTAGGTTTCGATTAATTTAGCTGCCCCTTTTTCTCCTATTCCGTGGACGCCTGGGACGTTGTCTACTGCATCTCCGATTAAGGCAAGGACATCGATCACTTGATCTGGTGTGCAGTGAAAACGTTCGCGAACTGCGGCGGGGTCAACAATGACTGCGTCTTCGTTCTTTTTAGGGACGAACATCAGAATTCGATCATCGACAATCTGCATAAAGTCTTTGTCACCTGAGACTATGTAGACTGCGAGGTCAGGACTAGCGAACCGCTTAGCAACAGTCCCTATGACATCATCGGCCTCGACTCCGGGCACTTTTAGTAAAGGGCAGCGAAGATGCTGCAGAAGACTAAAAATGTATGGAATCTGCTGAGAGAGATCTTCGGGCATCTCACCCCGATTAGCTTTATACGCAGGGTAACGCTGGTGACGGAATGTTGGTTCGGGAGTATCCGTGACCGCCAAGAGATAATCTGGTTGTTGCTCGCTGAGCAACTTATGCATAAAAAGAGCGGAGCCGTAAATGGCACCGGTTGGCAAGCCGCTGTTCGCAGTGAGAGAGCTGCGACCTAGAGCATAAAAGCTGCGGAACGCAAGAGCCATAGCGTCGATGACAAAGAGGCGTTTGAGCTGCGACAAGATGGCCTCGCGGTAGGGGTTAAGGAGCCGAGCGGCGGGTCCAATCTGGGCCCGTCGTCCTTTGACAATATAATGCAAATAAACTTATAATTCTGTCTACCTAGGAGAATATATGATCATCGTGACTGGCGGTGCTGGCTTCATCGGTAGTGCTCTACTCTGGCAGCTTAATTCGCAGGGCCTGAATAACCTAGTGGTGGTAGATCACCTGGGGACTGGTAACAAATGGCAGAACCTCAACAAGCGCGCCTTCCATTCTTTCATACATAAGAATGATTTATTAGCATGGTTGGACCGTGGAGCTGACGGTACTCTAATCGAAGGGATTTTCCATCTCGGCGCTAGCTCTTCGACCACCGAGACTGACTGCGATTACTTAATGAGTAACAACCTTAATTACTCGATTAAGCTGTGGAAGTACTGCACTCGTAACAAAATCCCTTTCATATATGCGTCCTCTGCCGCGACCTACGGCGAGGGTGATTTAGGTTTTGATGATGATCTGTTGGTTGTCCCAAAGCTGCGTCCACTAAACCCTTACGGTTTTAGTAAGCAGAAGTTTGATCATTGGGTGACGATGCAATCACAAACGCCGCCGTTTTGGGCGGGTTTAAAATTTTTCAATGTCTATGGCCCGCAAGAATATCATAAGGGCAGTCAGTCCAGCGTGATCCCTCAGTTTGTCCCGCAAGTTCAAAAAACGGGTGCGATTCGTTTGTTTAAATCTTACCGAGATGGTTATGCGGATGGTGAGCAGAACCGTGATTTCGTCTACGTCAAAGACTGCGTAAAAATCATGGCCCATATGTTTAAGAATGCAGCTAAAGCCAAGTCCGGACTTTACAATATTGGCTCAGGCAAGGCCCGGAGTTTTGCTGACCTAGCGCGTGCAGTATTTGCAGCAACAGATCACAAGGCGCCTCGTCTTGAGTTTATTGACATGCCAGAGGCTCTGCGCCATCAGTATCAGTACCACACCGAAGCGAAGCTTACCCGTTTAAGAGAAAAAGCAGGCTACCACGAGCCGATGACTAGCTTAGAGGACGGTGTGTCTGATTACGTGCGTAACTATTTGCTCGCCGATGACCGTTATCTTTAAGAAACGCTGGGGCAGTTTTTACTGCGGTGTTCTCATCAATTTGCTGTGGCTGATTTTGGCGCCACCTTTGGCAGTTGGTGAGATCGTTGCGGCATCTCCCGTGAAAGCAGAAGAAGCAGCGGAAGAGAAAAAAGAACCATGCGAAATTAAGTTCAAAGTTGTCGGACTGACCACCTCCGGACTAGTTCGCACCGACCTTGCTTGGCTCAACAGTTATATCGACTATCAATTTCCGGCTGAGCTCACCCAAAGCGACCTTGCTGAACTTGAACGCAAATTAACAACGACGGCCATTTTCACTCAAGTAAAGGTCAGTCTCGAACGGCGCCCTAGTCCAGCGAATGAATTTTTTCTGCACGTAGAGGTAGAAGAACGTTGGACCACAATCCCCGTTGTGCGCGGTGCCTACGGCGGTGGCATACCGATGCGAGTGCTAGGTTTTTACGATATAAACCTACTTGGTCGGCTCTTGACGTTCGGGGCTGAGGCGCGACAATTCGGTACCTCGCCACCTGGATTTGTTATTTATGGGCGCGATCCCCGAGGTCATTCTGACCGGTATTATGTTGGCGAAGAATTCTGGCGGGAATTTCGTCGTCGGCAAGTTTTTGATCGTCAGGGAAAACAATTGGGGCAAATTAATAGTGACATGGCGATGAACCGCCTACGACTCTTGTTCCCAATTGATAACAATTCGGGGGCCCAAATCCATCCCTGGCGTGTGGGCGGAGACATAGAGCTAGTAAAAGAGAATCCAAGCTCATTCCAGGCGAGTGCTTCAACGTCTTCTGACACATCAGCTCCCCCGGGTATCTTCCTGCGTAACCGGACACGTTTCTTGTTTAAGCTTCTTCCTACGGTAGTATTTAATGACATTCATGTTGATCAAATTCAATTTCAGGGAAGTCGACTGAGAGTTAGGGCCGGTCCGGTTTTGACGAATGGCAAGACTGCGAGCGTTGCTGAAATCGAAGGTTACTATTTCCGGTTGATAGGCTCGACTTGGAATATCGCCATGCGGACCATGATTGGCGAATCGACGATTGATTCATTGCAGAGCGAATATTTTCTCGGTGGTTTAGATACAGTCCGCGGTATACCAGACAGTGTTTTGTACGGAACCCACGCGGGATACACCAATGTCGAGCTGCGGCACATGGAGCTTAAGTCAAAGTATTTATGGTTACAGTCTGCTGCCTTCATTGATGCTGGGGAAGCTGGCGCAAGCTGGCAGGATGCTGGCACGAATGGCCGAGTATCTGCGGGCATTGGTGCGCGGTTCTCGGTGCCACAGGTTTATAGGCTGATGCTTCGTATTGATTATGCATGGAGTTTGGTCGGCCCGCAGACGCAAGGGGTGACCCTGGGCTTGAATCAGTTTTTTGATGCCCTAACTCCGTTATGAAGTTCTTGATGAAGTCATCAGATCAGATGCGGGTGCACGGGATCTCTTCGCCTGTGGCGACTCGGACCATGTCCATGTCGGTGTCGCTACGTAAGAAAATTTCGAGATCCATGCCATTATATTTTTCAATGGCACTGGTTGTCACTTTGAGGGTCGCATCAGGTTTGCCTTGCGCGTGACTGATGTTCATATTGCCAGCCAGCCAAATCCCGCCACGGTCCGAACTTGTATTCGTGATTTCAATGTAAAACATACTGTCGGTGCGCAGGTTCATTTGCCATTGGTTGTTGGCTTTGTCTGTGCAAAACCATTTGCCTACGATTGGGTCCAATTTGCCACCGGTCTGGCCGCTTTCCTGCCCACTACCGTTGTTTGTAGCTGCTGGCTGATTATTGGGCTGTGCGTTAGCTTCATTGCTAGACGCGTGTAGGTCTGGGGCGAAGTTCAGTTTCACCTGATCATTGGTCAGCTCAAAGGTGTTCCCGATCAGCCTATAATTTATTAGTGCCTGAGTGCCGGCAAGGCCGATTGTTGAAATGGTTGATTGTTTAATGTCTAACATCAACGATGTCTGGTCGATGATAGTGAAGTTGCCGCCGATGAAAGCATTGGTGATTTGCGTCAATTCAATTCGGAAAGTTCCCGATTTCGCTTCGTTACCAGTGAAAGTTGCGCGGGCCGGTGTCTCATTAAGGCTAGCGGAGTTGTCTTTGTTGGCATATTTGCCAGTCCATTGGCCTAGGAAGCTGCCGGTAGCTGCAGGATTAGCCGAGCCAGTGGAGCCAGCGCTGCCATCCGGATTTGTACCTGCTCCCTTGCACTGGTAAGTGCAAACAGCAATTAGACTCAGAGCTAGTATTTTTGATGTGATCAAATTAAAGCGCATCCTTGACTCCACTGAGACTAAAAACTGCCTTGGGCGCGCGATCGAGCCCTCAGCTTTTATTTTAGCTCAATTTGGTATCAAAGGATCAACGATCGTCCTTTTTGGTATCAAATCGACGTAGCGCCGGATATCGGTCGTTCAACTGGAGCGCTGGCCACCACAGGTTGGCCGGCGGTCGCTCCTGCTTTGTCATCTTTAAACGCTTTGCGTAGATGACCCGGCAGGTCTTTTTGCATATCGACTCCAACAACTTTAGAGACGCCTGGTTCTTGCATTGTAATGCCATAGAGGACATCCAACACTTCCATAGTCCGTCTGTTGTGGGTGATGACAATGAATTGGAACTGATCCGACAGCGCCTCTAGGACGCGGTTATAACGTCCGACGTTTGCTTCATCGAGTGGGGCATCAACCTCATCGAGGAAACAATAAGGCGTCGGTTTGGTGCGCAACAGGGCAAATATAAGTGCCATTGCCGTCAGGGCTTTTTCACCACCGGAGAATAGGTTCATCGACTTCTGACTCTTGCCGGGAAGTCGACACATGATTTCGACCCCACCAATCATCGGGTTCTCTGGATTGGTCAGTTCTAACTTGCCCTCGCCTGTTGGGAAGAGAATCGGGAATAGCTGGCCAAATTCAGTATTGATGCGGGCGAAGATCTCAAGGAATTTGCGCAGCGAGGTTTCTTCAATCTCCGTGATCGCCTCTTTTAGTAGGTCGATGCTGGATAGCACTTCATCGCGTTGCTTCGTGATGAAGTCGCGGCGTTCACTCTTTTCCTCAAATTCTTTAAGCGCCATCATATTAACGGCACCCATACTCTCAATTTTTGAGCGAAGTCGGGAGACAGAACGACTGCGACTCTCATGATTGAAGTCGGGATCGATCGTGAATTCGAACGTAGATAAATCCAGGTGATATTTTTCCTGAGCCTGCTCAGTGACTCCGGCCAATGCCATGCGTAGTCGTTCGAGATGAACGTTCCTTTCGGCAAGGCCGCGTTGCAGGCCTGAGTGTACTTCGCGCAGGGTTCTGAGGCGGTTATCTATCACACGTGTTTCTTCGATCAGACCGGCATTCGCCTCGCGACGAACAGAAAATTCTTCTTGGAGTTGATCGCGGTCGCGGATGCATTGCTCGATAGCTGCTCTAGCTTGTTCCTCTTCCTGCCGCGCTACGGTGATATCTTGCTCAAGTCGGTGACGTTCGTCGTAGCGACGCGACAGCTTGTTTTGGAGCAATTCGAGTTGAGCTTTGGAGTTAAGGAAGCCATCGCGCAGAGCTTGGGCTCGTGCACCAGAACGTGCCAGTTCAAGTTTTTTGGACTCGTGCTGACGTCTTACTTCCTCTTTGCGTTCAAGTAGTGCCTCGGCATCTTGCTCGATCGTATCGAGCTCAGTCTTGGCACTGGATAATTCACGATTTAGAGAGAAGCGGCTGGTGGTTAGAGCCTCTCTTTCCTCGGTGAGCTTTTGGATCTGTGCCTGGTTTTTCGCTAAAGCCTGATTGCTAGCCTGAATAAGTTCTTGCTTGCGGTCGTAGAGCTGTTGCACTGCCTGCAGTGCCGACATCACTTCTAGCACGCCGCGGTTTTGCTGCTGAAGCTTGGCGTCTATCTCAGCAACGATTTGCCGATCTTGGTTGATTTGATATTCAAGATGGTCGATTGTCGCTTGTGCGCGACCTAGGTCGCCCTCGTATTCCTTGAGTTTGGCAGCAAGTGCCTCAAGTTCCGTTTTGCGGCTAAGTAGTCCGGCAGCGCCTTTGCCGCCGATGACAAATTCGTCTGCGTCAGAGAACGATACACCCTGTGCCGTAAAGACGATGACGCCACTGGGAAGATTTTCTAATTCTTCATCACCAACAACTAAAGCTGGCAGTAAATACAGGCGGTCGAGGATCCGAGTTAATCCAGCAAGTGACTCGGCTTTGCCCTCAAGACTCAGGTACCGACTCAGTGGTTCTGCACCGGTGGACTCTGACCAGCGCTCCGCTGCCGCCTTATCTACTTCTTCGGCATGAGATAATACACATACCGGCAAGGTGCTGATGCTGTGTTTATTGGCGATACGGACTAAGTCGTTAAATTTACCTAAATCAGGTACCACCAAACGTTCTGCCCAACGTTCCAGGGCTGAGGCAGCTTTCGGTGGCAGCTCTTGAGCCCCTGTGTCGAAGCGGATAAAGTCCGTCAGCAAGCCGGGCGTTAACCGGTCGAGTGTCGGTTCGTTTTGCCTAAGGGTCGCCAGAGTCCCGGTGACATCAGTAGTGCCAGCCTCGAGCTCGGCTAATGACGTGTAGCGTGCTTTAGCTGCGTGGTATTTTTCTTTTAATTGATCGCGCTGCTGATTCGCTTCCTTAGTTTGCAGGTAGCGCTGAGCGACTTGAGCTTCGCGGTCATGTTTTTCGCGGATCTCCAGATCAAGGCCAGCCTGAGTGGATCCAGCTCGTTCCTCGGCTCCACGCAAGTCTACTTCAACAGATTTGATTTCTTCGCTGAGCAGCGTCAGCCGCTCTTCTTCCTGGGCAGCTTCTTGTTGATGGCGCGTCAGGTCTTTGTCTAATTGCTCGCTGCGGAACTTGTTGCTTTCAATCAGGCGTTCGACGTTACGGATTTCGTCGGTATGTTCATCCATGCGGCTCTGGTAAACTTGAGCAGCTTCGTTGGCGCTTTCCACTTCGTATTCGAAATTTGCGATCGCCTCGTTGAGTTCTTGGGCACTGGTTTCGGCAGTGCTCACTTCGCTGCGGGATTTTTCTACTTGTCCCTCAAGGACTTTGAGGTTGGCGTCGTCCTCGGCCAGTTCTTCAGCAATGGCATTCAACCGCTTGGTGCCGTATTCGATCCTTTCGCCTGCACTTTTCAGTGTCGACTCGCCGCTGGCAATCCGCTCACGAGAGATAGTGATTTTTTCTTGGAGTGCCTGTACTTCCGGGTCAGCTTCGTCGAGTAAGCCTTGAAGCTCAGTGTGACGCGATTCGAGATTGGCGACTTGGGCCAACGTCTCGGCTTCTTTCGCTATATCGGTTTCGTGCTGTTCTTTGATCGTACGTTGCTGATCACTGAAGTGATGAAAGTTATGAGCAAGGAGGCTGGTTTCTTCCTCCTTCAGTTTGTCGCTCTGCTCACTAAATTCTTTAGCTTTCTCTACTTGCGTCTCGAGCGTCTCTAGATGTTTCTGGACTTCGGTGAGGATGTCGTCGATGCGCGATAGATTAAGGTTCGTTTGAACCAGCTTCTTTTCAGCTTCTTCTTTACGTTTCTTATAGACTGTTGTGCCTGCAGCCTCTTCGAGAATCTCGCGAACGTCCTCGGGTTTTGCATTCAAGATTCGGTCAACTTGACCTTGCTGAATCATCGAATAGCTGCGGCCACCGAGTCCTGTTGTAGCGAAAAAGCCGATAATATCTTTCAGACGGCAGGACTTGCGGTTGATCATGTACTCACGCTGACCGTCTGCATAGAGGCGGCGCGTCAGAACTATTTCCGGTTCGTGACGATATTCAGGCGGGCAAATTGCATCGTCATCGGTATTGTCAAATACCAGCGATACTTCAGCCATGCCGAGGGATTTGCGGCGTTCAGAGCCCGCGAAGATAATATCTGTGGCTTTTTCACCGCGGAGGTTTTTGGCATTCTGCTCGCCCATCACCCAACGCACAGCGTCGATGACGTTACTCTTTCCAGAGCCGTTGGGACCAACGATGCCGGTGATACCCCGATCAAAATTAATCGTGATTTTATCAGCAAATGACTTGAATCCCGAGATGACGATCTTCTTTAAATGCATGGCCTTACTTACCTGACTTGATTGATAATATTGATCGCTACGCCGGGCACGACATCAAAGAAAATGATTTGATTGCCGTAAAACGAGCAGGAAGCGCCCCGGCCCGCTTCATTGACTGCCACCTGATAATACGTGCGAATGTCGTTAGCTGGCGATAGCTGTCCGCTGAGTTGAGAGTACCAGTTCGGGTCGTCTACTAAACTGGCGCCGATCCAGTAGGAGCCGGTGGCGTCACTGCGCACCCAGTTGACGAGGTCGCGGAAGTTGTTAACGACTACAGTTTTTTGATTGTCGATCATGACTACGCGGAAGTCGCCGGGATAAGACAGCTTATTTGCCTGCGGCCCCTTGAACCCGTATACCCGTTCAAAGCTAAATTCTTGCGAGGTTGGGTTGAACGTATAGCTGTTGGTCGAGGTATCTAACTTCGGCCGCAGCTCGCCATTGATCCTTACCCGGAGTATTTGATTAGCGTTTGGGCTACTATTTGGTGCACCGCGTTGAGAAAGATAAAAAACATCCGCGTCTTCAGGGTCAGGTCGCGCGGCATAAAAATTAGTGCGGTAGTATTTGTAAGATGGGTTGTTGAAGTAGGTGCTCTCATCTGGAGCGCCGCTATAGTCCTTTAAGCGGAAGTAGGACCAACGCAACTCACCCTGAGATACAGCATCATTGTATTCTCTAAAGGGGAAATCACAGGTTGGTGTGGTCGCTGAGACCGTGCAGTTTGGCGCATTCTTTTCCTCTGCAGCTATGTCGTAGACAAAAAATTGATACGATTGGCGTTGACCAAGGTCTGCCCACGCGCGCCGCGTCTGCTCGAACTGATCGGGTATTTCATTGGGCTCAGAGCCTGTTTGGATGCCTATTTTGTTATAGGCACTGGCGTCTACTAGCTCTATATCGCCGATGTTTGGTTTATCTGGTTGATCGGGAAATCCTAGCAACAAGTTGCGTTTTGAATCGAGATAGACTGCGCGGAACGGTCTTGTGAATTGCCTAACCTTATACAACTGCGACTGGCTGAGATCGCTGCCAAATTTGCCGATGTACAAAGTGCCATTAGAGCAGGTTATTGAGAAATATGCGTAGTTCTTCCTCATGGCGGAAGCAATTGGGCTACATTCGACCGTCAAGTCAGCCTTGAGAGAGGGATTCGCAGGGTCGTTTAAGTCGAAGAGGAATACGTGGGGTTTGCTGTTGCCAGCTTCGGCTCCGTAATCGACAGTTGCGATCATGGTCGTGCCGACGACGTTTAGTGAGCGACCCATGCGTGGGACTTCGATAGAACGCAGCTTTTCACCGGCATCGTTCATTACCAGAATCGAACCAGTGTTGTACTTACGATCAAAATCCGCATTTAGCGTGTAGAAGTATTTACCGTCTTCACTATTCGCAATGTCGACCGGACTAGCTAGGTTTGTGCCCAGTGGTGGAAAGTTTTCTTTGTGGCGACAGGCAGTCACAGAGATGATACTTGCCGTCAGCAAGACAGATAACAGTGTGTTCGAGCTTCTTGTCATCAATGTCAGTTTTCTTAGGTTGCGAATGTTGTGGCAAATGATAATCGAAGCTTACAATGTCACGTTCGGACACCGTCGGTAAATGCTAAAAACACCTTGTTAGCGTTGAGTCTGGTCCGGTATTAACTTGCAGTCCCCAGCGCATGACTGCTGCCGCAGGCCCAGCGCAAGCTAAGAAAGGTACGAAACGCATGGCGTCGTTAAATCGCGTGGTTATCCTCGGAAATCTGGGCCAAGACCCAGAAATTCGCTACACCCAGAACCAAATGGCCGTCTGTACACTACGTGTGGCAACCACGGATTACCGCACCAGCCCCGAAGGGCAACGGCAGGAATTCACGGAATGGCATCGGATTGTAGTTTGGGGCCGCCAGGCTGAGAACTGCTCCAAGTATCTGGCCAAGGGCCGCAGTGTGATGGTCGAAGGTCGTTTGTCCACTCGCGCCTGGGAAGACAAGCAGGGGCAAAAAAGATACACGACTGAAATTGTTGCACAAAATGTGCAATTCGTCGGTGGTGGCGCGCAGCGTTCCGAACAGCGTCCCGGTGCAGCGCCTTCGGCTGGCGGTGCCGGCATGGGCGGCGGTATGGGCGGCGGTATGGGCGGCGGTTACGACATGGACATGGGTCTGGGTGACCATGGTGGTATGGGCGGACCCGAAACGCCGAATCTGGACGACATTCCATTTTGATATCAGTTTGATAGTAGTAGGTACGCTGCTCTTAGCAGCGTAGGTGGATCCCCGGCGGCAGCGCTTTTGCGCCGCCCGGAGGATCTGACCTCATGATGATCCGCCTAGCTTAAAAACGCACCCCTAACCCACCAAACAGGGTGAGATAGGTGTCAAAGGTCTGCGGCGTTCCGATTAGGGTGTAGTTATCGAGTGAAGCCAGCAGTTCAAACCGCTTCATAAAATGGAAGCGTTGACCAACTGACAAGTGCGTCACGATATTGTTTTGGGATAATGGCTGAGGTCTGCCGGCGATCCCAACCAGGCTCTCATCAGTGGTGCCTGGATTAGTGTCTGTACTACATCCATTAGGTTTCGCTGCCTCAGCCTTGGTACAAAAGAGGCCTCCCCGCTGCCGGGTGCCATTTAAGAAATCGGTCTGTTCAGGGTAATACTTGGATATAGCTAGGCCGCCACCGAAGCTGACAAAGAAGTCGAAGTAAGTGGTGAAAGATAGAAATACCAGCTGCTTGCCGTAAATTGGATTCCAAACAAAATTGCCCACACCCATGTACTGAATTTCGCGAATCGGCACGTACGCTGGGCCTAAGTTGGCATCGCCCTGGCTATCTTGAGAAAGATTAGCTGAGCTCCCACATTGGCTACTAATCGCGAAGTTGGGGTCGTTATAAAAGGTCTCGATACAGGCACGCTCAGCTTTGTCGGAGTTTAGAGCAAAAATGCCCTCAAGATTAAAACCCCAATTTTCCGACCAATAGTAGGTCAAGCCACCATTGAGCAAAAATGTCTGGATATAAGATCCGTTTAGTACCGTCCCAAATTTACCATCGAGCTCGACGGCAGACTTTTTGGGAAAAAGCTTGTCTTTGACGACATCGGAGCCTTCTACAGCCTTTTCATAGGCAAATGCAGACGGGCTCCCAATCGGCGCCAGCACTAGGCTGGCAAGTGCAAAAAGGGAGTTGGTAAGATAGTGCAAGCGCACGTAGGGCTTCCTTTCCCAAGGAATGGCCAGGATTGGCAAGGCCTCTCGGAGTTTTAGCAATCGCTTTAAATTATAACACGTTGGGTGTTTAGAGCGGAAAAACTGGTAGGTTTATAACGCGCTTAAGTTGGGCGGCGCCTTTGGTGCACCGCCCAAATATTATTTTTTTATCCAATAAATTCAATGACTTCGGTTCTCTGGGGCGTCGGTGATCCGTCAGCTCAGGTTTTGGCCATAGCGACAAAGATTGCCTCGATCCGTTCGGCTCTTTGGCGACACTTAGCTTTAAGCTGGTCCAGTTTCGGCCCGCTTTGGCCTTTAGCGTCGGGGTCTTTAACGGACACATAGAACTTGATCTTGGGCTCGGTGCCCGATGGTCGGACGCTAACCTTGGTGCCATCGATGAGTTCAAACTGCAGCACATTTGATTTAGGGAAAGGCAAGTCCTCAGCCTTTGTGAAGCCCATTCCTGATGCCGCTAAAATCTGTGAAGTATCAAAATCACGCAGCAGCTTTACGGCTATACCATCGATGACGCGCGGGGGATCAGCGCGCAATCGGGTCATCATAGAAGCGATCTGATCGGCGCCGTCTTTGCCCGGTAAGGTCAAGTCGGCCAGAGTCTCATGATATACTCCATGTTTTTGGAACATTTGATCTAGCGCATCGAGTACGGTTTGGCCCTTAGATTTGTAATAGGCCACCATCTCTGCCGCCAGGCAGCATGAAATTACAGCGTCTTTGTCGCGAACGAAGGAGTCGGCCAGAAAGCCGTAGCTCTCTTCGCCACCGCAGACAAATTTCCGGTACGGCTTCCTAGCGCCAGTCTCGTATTCTTCTATACGTTGGCAGATCCATTTGAATCCTGTGAGCGTCTCATCACAACTGGCGCCGAATTCCTTCGCTAAATCAGCCTGCAGGTCAGTAGTGACTACGGTTTTTATCACTAGAGGGTTGGCAGGTAGACGCCCCAATTCCTTTTGTGAGCTGAGTACGTAGTGATTGAGGAGGGCGCCTATCTGATTGCCATTCGGGCGCACATACTCACCATTTACCAGGATTTCCATGCCGATACGGTCACAGTCGGGATCCGTCGCCAGCACCAAATCGGCTCCAAGTTTCTTCCCGAGGGCGCGAGCCATGTCCATAGCAGCAGGATTCTCGGGATTTGGGGACGCCACGGTCGGAAAGTTTCCATCCGGCTTATCCTGTTCGGGGACTACGGTAACGTCCTTAAACCCATAGCGATTTAGCATTTCGACGACGGGGTAGCGACCGGCTCCGTGCAGGGGGGAGTAGACAATTTTAAAGCCTTCGCGACCTTCTGGCCGAAGGGATAGAGCTAAAACCTTGGCGAAGTAGGCTTCGTCCAGTTCCGCGCCGATTTCTCGGACGAGGCCCTTTGCCAAAGCCTGGTCATAAGGAAGTATTTTTATATCGCTGTAGTTCTTGATGGCGCTGTAGCGTTCGATAATGGCCTTGTCGTGCGGTGGCACTAATTGGCCGCCATTCTGCCAGTAGACTTTGTAGCCGTTGTAGTCCGGTGGATTATGACTGGCAGTAACGCAAACACCAGCGTGGCAGCCGAAATGACGAGTCATAAATGACAACATAGGCACAGGCCGCAGTTCGCGGGTGATCAGAGCCTCTATGCCATAAGCCGACATGACCTCAGCCGTGGCTTTGGCGAAGTCACGCGAAAAACGGCGGGAATCATGCGAGATAGCGATCTTAAGTTGCTCGCCAGGAAATACCTTTTGCATGTGAGTCGCTAGTGCAGCACTAGCTTTACGCACGTTATAGATATTCATCCTGGCAGTGCCTGCTCCGAGGATGCCCCTCATACCACCGGTGCCGAACTCCAAGTCACGATAAAAACGGTCGGTTAGATCTTTTTGCTGATTGCTGGCGATTAATCCGGCTACCTCAGATCTTGTCGATGCATCGAAAACATCGGCAGTGGCCCAGTAGTTAGCGCGCTCTAGAATCGTGGCATCGATAGTCATTGGCAAGTCCTCAGGTTGTAACGAGACTGCCAAAAGTTAATCAAATTCCCGACCAAGGCCAAGTTCTAATCATCTCATCTGCATTCGGATCGTGCGCTACCACTTGCGGGTAACACAAATAAAGGGCAATGCCTGGCCCGTGGAACCGATGATGCCCACTCTGCAGGCGGCCTCCGAGTGGCAGCGTAGCTTCAATTTCGACCGTGGGCGTATTGAGCATGAGATTCGGCGCGAGGAACATCCTGCGCCGCGCTTCCAGCACGGAGGGATCACCGATAAATGATACGGCAAAGGCAGCATCGGTGGTGTTTATCTGCTCTATCGCGGTGTCGAGCACATCGTAGTCATAGATGGCCACAT
The DNA here is from genome assembly GCA_903915625.1 of uncultured Pseudomonadota bacterium. Classification (GTDB taxonomy): domain Bacteria; phylum Bdellovibrionota_B; class Oligoflexia; order Oligoflexales; family CAIYRB01; genus CAIYRB01. The sequence goes on from CAIWTN010000031.1 coordinate 45,783, forward strand.
CGGGTGAGAATAATAAATTCCCCTGATAGGCCGTGTTGTTGTCGAAACGGCTTAGATAGTGAAGGCTTGGTGAGACGAAGTAGCCACCGTCGCTTTCATTCATGGCTCGTCCCCAAAGTAGGGTGTTTTCCGCTTCTCGGTTTGCCATGGTTTGAAAGCGCAGATACTTTTCTAGTGCTTTTTCTGAATAGAGCGGCCCCATAAAAATGTGGTCGTCGTTCTTACCCGCGTCATCAATATCGGTACGGCCGATTTTAACCGATTTGAATGCAGAGGTAGCAGCCTCGCAGAATTCATTAAGTAGTGACCTATAAACAAAAACTCGACTAGTAGACGTGCAGCGTTGACCGGCAGTCTTAAGAGCTCCGTAGAGGACACACCGAACTGCATGTTCGATATTAGCTGAGGAATGCACGATCACAGCGTTTTTTCCGCCTGATTGTAGCACTGTTTGACGCGTCATTTGACCGCGTGCTTCCTGCCGAATCAGATCACAATGTTCGCGCGATCCTGTGTAGAGAACTGCACTAATGCGTTTATCGCTGGTTAACTGTTTAAAGCTGCTGAAGTTGCCAAACACGACTTGCAACACGGCAGCTGGAAGATTTTGTTGTTGCGCGAGTAGTGCGATCAGAAGTGAACTCAATAAGGCGTGCGTAGAAGAATTCAGAATCAGTGGGCAGCCAGCTAATACCGAGGCGGCGAAGTAGTAAACAAAACTGGTCATCGGTGTCGAAAAGGGTAGATATGCCGCAGTAACGCCAATTGGCAGTAGCTCTGCCTTTACTCCGCGGTGGGGACCGGCCCCTAGCGGTGCGGTTAAACTTGCGAGCATGGACTCGCCATGGTTGATAACCCAATCGAGATAATTTGCGCTGCTCCTAATGTCCTCACTAGCTTCCCACTTGGGCTTGCCGGCTTCTAGTCTTAAAACTAGCTCCGCAGTTTGTTGGTAATCTACTAAGGCCTGGCGGAACTTTTGTAAGATGTCCATGCGCTCAGATATGTTTAGAGCGGCGATAGACGTTCTTTCGCCATAGGCAAATTCAATGGCTTGTCCGATGGATTCCTTGTCGACCAATACATCCATTAGTTTTTGGCCGTTATTCGGATTAAACGAAGATTTTTGAGTCGATCCGCGCCCTACCGGCAACCATTTACCGGCAACCCATTGTCCCGGCCAGATGAGTGGAAAATTGCGCTGCTCGAGCTGTTTTGTGAACTCTTGCATTAGCATGTTGTTCCCCTTAGTTGGGCCCTGTGGGCCAAGACGGAGCGCTGGCTAAAGTATACCGCTAGCTTGCCCATTTGCTATACTAGAAGGATGCGTCAGATTAAGGAGAGCGAACGTGATAGAACCATTGGTGACGCCAAAAGTTAGTCAGGCGCCAAAAGTTAACCAGGCGCAACTGGCAAAGCCGTCCATGTCACAAGAGATAGCCTCGGCGTGGCCCGATGGTTGGTACTTATATGAGAACGGCAAATTAAATGGCCCTCTGACCGCTTCTGATGCTTTTGCTCTGCCACCAGAAACTCAAGATGGGGTTCAACGCCTCGTCAGTCGCAAGGGATTCACCCAGTGGTATCCTTTAAGCGACTTGGCGCAGATTTTTCAACTTACCGCGGGAATGGAAAAAAAGCTCGAGGCTGCCACCAAAGCCACGAAAGCTGCTAAAGCCACGATGATAGCGCCGAAGCCTAGTGTGCGGACGAAGTCCGTTGGCCCGCGGTCAGCGTCGGCTGAAGTCGCATCTGGATTGTCTGAGACTTCCGCCTTGCGTAAGGCAGTTTCAGAATCTGCAGCAAAATCTGCCGCGCCGGCGTCACCGGTACCAAAAACAACCGCGAAGAAAGCTATCGTGCAAGAATACTACCTTGCACGTAGTCGCCTCCGTCTCGGTCAGTTGCGCAACCCGTGGGCAACGGCTGTTGGTAGTATGCCCCTCACTCTGGGGTCTTATTGGGCTTTTTGGTACGCGTCGACCCAGCGGGAGATCGAATTTCATACCCAAGGAGCAGTCGCTGCTCCGAAATGGTTAAAGACAGGCGCAGCGATGTCGCTGCTACCGATCGTTAACATTTGGTTTACTTTTAAGCTTGCTGCAAAAATTCGCGAGATGGAATCGCAGAACAAATACGGTCACATCTCGCCGGCATTAGCTGCGGTGATGGCCATATTGCCGCCTCTGGCTCTTGGTTATCTGCAGAGCGCGTTAAACAGGCACTGGCTATTGCACGCAAAGCATCTCATTCTAAAAAGACGTGCCGAAGCTGCCGCAGCTGCGGCAGCTATGTAATTCTGTTATCCGCGATTTCGACTGCCGCTAGGGCTGCTGCGGCCAGGGCGCTGGTTACCGCCGCCACCGGGTCTTCTGCTGCGTTGGTCGCCGCCGCCACCTGAGCGCCGCTGTCCACCGCCGCGTTGCGGCAGTTCCGACTTGGGGGTCGGTGTAGTTTGTAGCATCGGAAACGGGTGGTCTTTGACGACGGGAATGCTTTTCTTGATCAACCGCTCGATACCGATGATGTAGCTACGCTCATCGACATCGCAGAACGACACGGCGATGCCGGTATTGGCGGCACGACCAGTTCGGCCAATGCGATGGACATAAGTTTCAGCGACATTCGGTACATCGTAATTGATGACATGCGACACTTCTTCGATATCGATTCCGCGCGCAGCGAGATCACTCGCGACGAGAACTCGAGTGCTTCCAGATTTGAAGTTGTTGAGTGCCCGTAGTCGTGCGCTCTGAGACTTGTTGCCGTGAATAGCTTCGGCTACGATTCCTGACTCCGACACGAAAGTCGCAACTCGGTTGGCCACGGATTTGGTGCGGGTGAAGACGATCGCACGTTTAACGTCAGGGTTGGCGAGTACGTGCATGAGTAGATGCCGCTTATTTGGGCGGTCAACGTAGTAAACAGACTGGTCAATCAGTTCGCTGGTCGATGAGGTTGGGGTCACCGAGACGCGGGCTGGATCGCGCAGAATCTTATCCACTAGATCTTTAATCTCTGCCGGCATGGTGGCCGAGAACAGCAGATTTTGTCTTACTTTCGGTAACTTAGCGATGACTCGTTTGACATCGTTGATAAAGCCCATGTCCAACATGCGATCGGCTTCATCGAGCACGAAGAGCTCGAGGGCGTCGAACGACACGCAGCCTTGTCCCATAAGATCCAAAAGACGTCCGGGAGTGGCGATCAGAATGTCTGGCCGACGTTCGAGGGCACGCTTTTGCGGTTCGGCGCCAACGCCACCGAAGATCAGGGATCTGTTTAATTGTAGATAGCGTCCGTAGTCACGAAAGCTCTCGTCGATCTGGGCCGCGAGCTCACGTGTAGGGGTCAGTATTAAGGCGCGGACACCACGGCGTCCCTCACCCAGGGCTAAACGCTGAAGGACCGGCAGAGCAAATGCTGCCGTTTTGCCTGTGCCTGTTTGGGCGCAGCCAAGTAGGTCGCGACCATGCAAAACCGAGGGGATGGCGGCCGTTTGGATTGGCGTTGGCTGAGCGTAACCTAGTTCGCCAACTGCTTTGAGCAACGGCTCGATTAAGCCTAGCTCACGGAATGATGCGGTGCTGACTGGTCCGGAGGCCGCGTTTTGACCTGGGGTAGCGTCGCCGTTTTGGTTGTTCAAATTCTTGATAAAGCTAACAATCTTCTTCACTTAAACTCACTTTTCACAAATTCTGTCGTTATGAAACGCCGTTGGCTGCGGTTCGTTAGGATGCCGTGGGCGTGACTTTTTATATGTTGCTTCGGTATGTTACCGCCATGTCGGCGTTGCATTGGGAGTTGGCAAGACCGGAAGTTCGGCATATACCTAGTCGACATATGTTGGAATCGCAAGCTTTTGCCACATCATCGCGTCCTCTGTTGCGCCAGCTCCCGGCTACCGGTGAGCCTGTCGATAGCGGCGATCTACTTGATAGGTTTCTAGTTTATGTCAAAGAGAAGGGTCTCGAACTCTATCCTGCGCAGGAAGAGGCGATCCTTGCTCTGTATGAGGGTCGTAACGTCATCCTGAATACTCCGACTGGTTCGGGTAAGTCGTTGGTGGCTACGGCTCTGCATTTTCACTCTCTGGCCCATGGTCGTAGATCAATCTATACCTGTCCGATTAAAGCTTTGGTGAATGAGAAGTTTCTCGCACTCTGTGCTGAGTTCGGGCCCGATGTTGTAGGTATGGCTACTGGCGATGCCACTGTGAACCGTGACGCGCCCATTCTATGTTGCACGGCCGAAATTCTAGCCAACATGGCCCTCCGTGAGGGAGCATCCGCGCCTGCACACGATATCATCATGGATGAGTTTCATTACTACGCGGACAGAGATCGCGGAGTTGCTTGGCAGGTACCTTTACTAACTCTTCCTTATTCTCGCTTTCTGCTCATGTCTGCGACCCTCGGGGATACTACGGTTTTCGAGCAGGGTTTAAAGAAAGTTACCGATCTCGACACTGTTGTGATTCGTTCGGTTCAGAGACCTGTGCCGCTTGATTTTATTTATCAGGAGACACCATTGCATGAGACCATTAAGAGTCTTGTGTTTGGTGGTAAGGCGCCAGTTTACCTAGTCAGCTTCACCCAAAGAGAGTGTGCAGAAGAGGCACAAAACTTACTTTCGGTTGATGTCTGCACGAAAGAAGAAAAAAGGCTCATCAGCGAGGCTCTCGTCGGTGTTCAGTTTTCCAGCCCCTATGGAAAGGAAGTACAAAAGATCCTTCGTCACGGCATAGGTTTGCATCATGCCGGGTTGTTGCCCAAATATCGTTTACTAGTGGAGCGTTTAGCGCAGCAGGGTCTACTCAAGGTGATTTGCGGCACGGATACTTTGGGTGTCGGGGTTAATATCCCTATTCGTACTGTGCTCTTCACCAAACTTTGTAAATATTCTGGGGATAAAACCGGAATCTTGAGTGTGCGTGATTTTCTGCAGATCAGCGGTCGCGCCGGACGTAAAGGTTTTGATGACCGCGGCACTGTGGTTGTGCAGGCACCGCCGCACGTCATTGAAAATTTGATGCTCGAGGCCAAGGCCGGAGGCGATGCGAAGAAGGCGCGCAAGATCGTCAAAAAGAAGCCACCTGAAAAAGGCTATGCCCATTGGGACGTAAATACCTTCAATAAATTGTTAACGTCCCCGCCTGAACCGTTGATCTCGCGCTTTCAAGTCACGCACGGGATGCTCCTCAATATTTTAAGCCGGCCGTCGGACGGATGTCGGGCGATGAAGGAATTAGTGCGCGGCTGTCATGAGACAGTTACGGCTAAGCGGCAGCATACCCGTACCGCATTCCAGCTATTTAGGTCGTTGGTTGACCGCGGCATTGTGGAAATCTTACCGAAGCATAAGCGTGACGGCAGCAAGGTACGTGTCAATGTCGACTTGCAGGAAGACTTTTCCCTTAATCACGCACTCTCGCTCTATCTGCTAGATACCATCAAGCTGCTGGATCGGGAGTCGCCGGACTACGCGCTTGATCTGCTGACTCTGATTGAATCGATCCTTGAAAATCCTGACTTGATTCTGCGCAAACAGCTGGATCGGATCAAAGGTCAGAAGCTTTATGAGTTGAAGTTGGCGGGCGTTGAGTACGAGGAACGGATGGAAGAGCTCGAGAAGCTTGAGTATCCGAAGCCAAATCGCGAGTTCATTTACGAAACTTTCAATCGCTTTGCTGCGTCTCACCCTTGGGTAGGACAAGAAAATATTCGTCCTAAGAAAATTGCTCGGGACCTCTACGAACAATTCATGACGTTCGAAGAGTACATCCGCGATCTCGAGCTGCAGAGAGTCGAAGGCTTGCTCCTCCGCTACCTCTCGGAGACCTACAAAGTTCTAGTGCAAACCGTGCCAGAGAGCGAACGGACCGATGAGATCATCGCGATGATCGAATATTTTGGCGCGATGATTCGTGGGATTGACGCGAGTTTGCTTGAGGAGTGGGAGCGGATGCGTAAGCCCAAGTCGGCGCTCGCGCAGGCAGCGGCAGTTCCTGAGCAGAACGCAGAGACTACTGACATTACGCGCAACAAGCGCGAGTTTACGGTGATGGTGCGCAACGCGGTGTTCCGTCTACTGCGGCTTATCGGTGGCCGGAATTATGAGGGAGCGCTTGCCGCTTTGGCGGTGGCAGTGCCCGATGACTCGGGCGAGATCAAGAAGTGGACTGCGGATGATCTCGGCGCAGCTTTAGCACCTTTCTACGAAGGTCACGCTTACATCGCTACGGATCATCAGGCGCGCGATCCGCGTCACCTCACTATAAAGGTCGAGGCGGACAAGTGGGTACTCGAACAGACCATCACTGATCCCGACCAGCATAATGACTGGATTATCAATCTAGTTGTCGATTTGCCACTGTCCAAGTCGAGCGCTAACGTCGCGCTCGGTTTAGTTAGTTTACAGCCTCTGTAAATGACGGCACGTCGAGCCGCAAGCTGCCTTCAGTGTCATCAAGAGTATAGCCGTAACGAAGCAACGTTGGTGGTTGGTACTCAGGATCTGAGCTGTTCAGGGCAATGGCCAATTTATGCCCCGAAGCTAATCTCCAAGCCGTATGGTAGAGCTCGATTTTGAATCTAAAGTGACCATCGGCTAACGCATCGCTCTCTGACCACGTGTAGACGCCGTGGGTCATCAATTTGCCTTCACCATTTTCATCGACGTCGACCAAGTAAGCCACGACGAGGCCTTTTTTCGCCTTTGATTTAAGCGAAAGTTGCAAGGTTGCCACCCCATATACAGTCGTATCGGTGGTGATAGGCTTCGCGGTGAAGGCGATGGCATAGGGACGTTTAAGGTGGCGCAAAGGCACTGAAACCGTTTTTAGGTCGCGGAGATTCTCGAGGGCGCTTTTGAGTGGTATGCCCGAGATGATGCCAGATGGGTTCCATGGATAACTTATGACACTTAGGTCTGGCTCGAGCCGTGACTCTTCAGCGGTTTGTGATAGCTCGTAACCGTCATTTGTCTGCTTTAGGTAGTACGTGGAAATTTCAGGCTCTCGCAGGGCGTTATCTCTAAACTCCAGGACTCCCTGCTGGTTCTTAAAGCTTACTCTGACGAGGCCATCTAGTTCACTCGGTTGGCCGTTTTTGACATAGGCGTCAAACCACTTGTGCACGCTCGCCCATGGTTCTTTATTTCGTTCTTTTGTTGTCGTGATAGCTGCTGCTGCATGGAATCCGCGGTTGATTTGCAGATGTTTAGGTCCTTGCAGTTTGTCGTAGAAGTCAAAGGCCTGGTTGACCGGAAATAAAGTGTCGTCGAGATCGTTTGCCAAGAAAATGGGTGGTCGTCTCTCGTTGATCTCTTTTAGGTGATATAGCGGTGAGGTTTTCTCCATCAGATCTCGGGGCTCTGGTGGAGTTCCATCGCGCCAGTGCTGGAAGGCTTCTTCAATAATCGCGCTTGGTTTACCGAATAACGTAATGAGAGTCCCGAGTACGATGTTCCATGCGAGGCGCTGAGTATGACCAAGCGCAGGGTGAACCATATCAGTCCATCCGCTAAGGGCAGCAACGGCACTAAGCCTAGGCTCAACAGCACTAAGCAGCATGGATAGGCCGCCACCTTCAGAGATTCCAGTGACACCGATACGGCCAGTTTTATAATGGCCAGTGACCCAATCAATGGCCTGCCGAACATCATTCGTCAGTAGTTCGTAATCGAGGCTTATTTTGCCGCCAGATGATTGCCAGCCACGTGGATCGTAAGAGAAAGTGCGATAGCCGTCTTCGGCGAAGGCTAATGCCTGCGGTTTGTAAGTTTTAAAGGACTGGCCAAACGGGTTTAAAAAAAAGACGGTCGGAAATGAATCCGATGGTGAACTGCCACATGGTGAGATCACTTCACCATGCAAAGTGACACCGTCTGAAGTAGTGAAGGTTACGAGCTCTTCTTTAGGAGGGCACAGACTAGCGGAATATGCGGCAGTGGCACTGAAACTTGCCACAACTACCATTACCAGCAAGTTTACTTTCCTTAGGTACATCATGATCAGTACTCCAGCTGTGCCACGTTAGATCGCCTGAAGGCCAGTTTGTGCATCTAACAACGGTCAGCCTGTCTCAAAAAGTTAGGTGTCTTATAAACTAAGAAAAAATTTGCATTGGGGGGAAGCAGAACTAAATCCTACCTATAGAAGTCTCTATAGTACAGTCAATCGAGCTTGGCTAGGCGGCTCACTTCCCGACACAAAAGTCGCCAAATACCTTATCGAGTATGTCTTCGGTGCCGACTTCACCGATGATTCCCTTAAGAGCTGACACTGCTTGCTGGAGTTCGAAGGCGAGCAGTTCTTCATAGGCACCGGCCGTGTCGGCAGCATTAAATCTCGCTAAGCCTTCGGATGCATTGCGCAAAGCGTTGGCTTGCCGGGCCGAGGTTACAAACGCCTGCTCGCCCGTGAGATGGCCCACGTGATTGTCCACTTGGGCAGTTAGTGCCGCCTTGAACTCAGTCATGCCGGCAGCTGTATGGGAGGAAATTCCGAGCCAAGCACCAGGCCAAATTGGCTGAGCCAGGTCAATTTTGGTCGCGATACATAAATGTGCGCGCGGACTCAACTCGGCGATCCACTGATCAATCTGGGTCGTGGGGTCGCTTAGCTGGTCTGCAGGGACAAGAAACAAAACTAAATCGGCTTCTCTTGCAAGGCGACGAGCGGTCTCCACCCCCATTGCTTCGATTGGGTCGGCAGACTCGCGAATGCCAGCCATGTCGATCAGCCGCAGAAGTCGCCCCTCAATCAGGCAACTTTCCTCGAGATAATCACGTGTTGTGCCCGCAATTGCAGTGACGATGGCGCGTTCACGACCAAGCAGTTCGTTCATGAGCGTGGATTTCCCGGCATTGGGAGCGCCAAACAAAGCCACACTGAGCCCCTGACTCGCAACGCGTCCGTCATCGTAGCTGCCGATCAAAGTTTTAATCGCTGCGCCGGCTTGGTTCACTCTTTGCCGCACCGGATCTAAATTTAAATGTGCGGTGTCGCCCTCGTCCGGGAAGTCTATTTGAGCAGCCAGATAAGCAAGCGCACCAATTAGGATTGTCCTGAGCTCATCGATGGCAGCCCGTAACCGTCCTGTCGTCAGGTGTCTTGCTGCGAGCCATTGTTGATGGGACTGCGCATCCACTAGCGCCTTGATGCCCTCGGCCTCGGTGAGGTCAAGCTTGCCGTTGAGAAAGGCTCGACGGGTGAACTCACCAGGCTCTGCCGCTCGGATTCCATGCCGATATAACAGTTCTAAAACGCGGCGGACCACGTATGGTCCACCGTGGCAGTGGATCTCGGCACTGTCTTCGCCGGTGTATGAGCGTGGTCCCTGAAAGAACACAACCATAGCGTCATCAATGAGCTCTTTGGACTCCGGATCGACGACTGAAGTCAGGCGTAGCTCTCTGTGAGGCCAATTTTGCTCAGCTGATGCCGCTAGACAGGGGCGCAGGAGCTGATGGCTACCTACTCCTGAAATACGAATCATTGCGACTGCCGCCGCCCCAGGCCCGGTCGCCAGCGCGGCGATAGGCTGGGCTGCAAGCACGCTTTCACTCACTCTTCGTAGATCTCCGGTTCGCCTGTGTACTGGCCGTCTTTATGCGGCAAGATCATCAGTTTGCGATTCGGCCCTGAACCAATAGACTTGGTATAGACGCGATCGTCTTTGTCGAGTGCCATGTGGATGATCTTACGATCATAGGAGCTCTTGTAGTTCAAGACGATCGGGCGTTTGTTCTCGAAAACCTTCGCCGAGAGATCGTGAGCCATCTGAATCAGTTCGTCTTCACGCTTGCGACGGAGGCCGCTTACATCAACAAAAATGCGGAACGGCAGCTCTTGTCTAAGGTGGCGTGGCTTCTTCCGAAGGATGTGCTCGAGAGCCTCAGCCAGCTTGCTGTTCTTGTTGATTTGTTGCGCGATATATTCGTTCTCGATGTTTAGCATCAGGCGTCCGTCCTCGGCGATAGCCGAGACCTGTACTGGTTCGCCAGCAATACGGCTACAGATTCCGACGCAGAAGTCTCGCAACTCGTCCGTCAGGGCGACTACCTGCGCATCGGTGAGCGGCTCGGCTTTTGCTCCGGAGAAGGATTCTTCGTCATCGTAAGAACGCTCTCTTTCGACATGCCGCTCGCGGCTTGGAGCTCGCTCACTACGACGGGAATTTTGCCTAGACTGCTGTGGTTTTCGTTTGGCCCAGGCTTGGATCACCACAACTGGGCTTTTAAAGAAAGAAAACAGGCCACGAGCTGTCTCTTCTTTAACGACTTTGTATTCCACTTCGTCTTGGGTCAGTCCTAACGTCCCGGCTGCTTTAACTAGCGCTTGCTCCAGTGATTTCGCTTCGACGGTTACTGGTCCGGTGGCATTAACGGATGATCTCAGATTGTTGCTCATCCTGTCTCCTTTTTAACGCATGTTTGGCTCGAGTCTATCTAACCGGTGGTACAGCCACTTTTGTTGAGCAATCCCAATCACGGTATTGGTCAACATATAGAGTGTCAGTCCGGCTGGCAGAGTCAGCATCATGACTGTGAACATTATTGGCATAAGCATCAAAATTTTCTCTTGAGTTTTATCCATTCCAGAAGTCGGGGTCAACTTTTGTTGCACGAACATGGCAACTCCCATCAATAATGGGGTCACAAAGTACGGGTCCATCGCCGACAAATCTTGAATCCACAGCCCAAAAGACGCATGTCTCAGGCTGATCGATGTCTGGAGTACCTGGTAGAAGGCAAAGAATACTGGGATCTGCGGTAGAACTGGTAGGCAGCCCTTCATCGGGTTGATTTTGTTAGCCGCCATGAACTTCATCAGTTCTTGTTGCTGTCTTGCTCGGTCGTCCTTAAATTTTTCTTTGATAGCTGCCATCTGTGGGTTCAGCTTCTTCATCTTGTGCATCGATATCGTCGAGGCACGTACTAAGGGGTAGAAGAGTAGCTTGAGGCAGATTGTTAGCAGAATAATGGCCAGACCGTAGTTGCGGGTGACCTTTTCGAAGCCTTCGATCACAAGTAGTAGGGGGCGAGCGATAAAGCTAAATGTGCCTAGATGCATGGCGCTGGTTAGATCCGCGCCTTGAGCCTGCAGAAGGCCAAGCTCTTTGGGACCGGCGTAAAACGTGTAGTCTAAATTTACTGTCTCACCCGGTTTTACGGTGCCTTGGCGATCGTAATTGACGAGGCTGAGAGCACAGCCAGATGCGCTACCTTTGCTGTGATCAAGTCGTAAGCTGCTAGTCTTTGCTTTTGATTGGAATACGGTCAGGAAGTAGTGGCGGTCGATACCGGCAAAGCGGACGGGCACGCCGTCGAAGCGTGGTGCTTCTTTATTATCGTTGCAGAATTTTTCGATATCCAGCCAGTCGGTGCTGTCGTCTGCATTGTAAATTAGCTGGTCGCGCTCTCTGACCGTGCCGGGGATGATGCCCAGTACGCTTGGCGACTTCTTGTGCAGGATGCTTTCGGTTAAAAGCAGGCCGCTGGTCAGTTCTGCAGGCTGGGTGCCGATGTTGGTGAAGCTTATCTTCAGCTCGAGGCCATATCCCGACTTAGGAACGGTGAATGTCTGGCTGAGGCGGAAGCCGCCGGCATCGCGAAAGAATGTGATGGATTGGTCTTTGCGCTCAGCCTGAAATGCGTCTTTCGACGGATCGGTATTTTTCGGCTCGATGGTCGCTTGTAGTGCCATTGGGCTATCAAGTAGGTCAGCAAAGCCCGCTTCCGCCCGATTATCGCTTTTAAAGTCGCGTAGCTTGATGCTGGCAAAACCGCCCAATTCTTGCGAAAATTGATAGATGACCTTGTCGTTCTCGATGGTCAAATCAGCTGCGCTTAACTTGGCTACCGGTGCATTTATTGAGCTAGCAGCAACAGGGGCCGGGGCCTCTGTTTTACTGACTGAGGCGGCGCCATCCACTGGCGGTGTCGTGGTATTTGGACCTGTAGTCTGGCTTTGCTGACTCGTCGCGGCTGTGCGTTGGGAGTGAGGGTACTTAGTATTTAGGTACTGGGTATAGACCAAGTAGAACGCGATGCAGAGTACGGCAGCTAGAACGGAACGATGGTCGATCTTATTCACGGTAGGTCGATTCCCCCAGGGTGTAACGGGTGGCAGCGCAACAAGCGGCCGCCAATCTTCTTCAGCGCAACAGTCAGCGGATAGGCTGACAGACAATCTTTAGCGTATTGTGAGCAACTCGGATAGAACCTACAACGGGGTCCGAGTAACTTCGACAAGGTATTCTGGTATAGCACAATCATTCCTGTTAGCAGCCAGAGGATTGATCGTTGCCATAAATGCTTGGGTAATGTCATGCCTCAAGCTGACGCTTCAGTCGGCGAAGGCCCAGCTGCAAGGCATCTGCCATCTCAGCACTGGAAGCCTGTGCGGCGCTGGCACGAGCTACTATGATCAGGTCAGTTGACCATAAAGAGGCGAACTGAGCCAACTCTGGTCGCAGTAGGCGGTAAGCCTCTCTCAGGTAGCGTTTAACGCGGTTTCTGACGACCGCATTGCCGACCTTGCGTGAGACCACGAGCCCAACTCTGCCCCCAGAGTCTAGGGGTGCAGCTTCCGTTTCTGGGCGCTGCCTAAGATAGAGGACAACGCTCTCGCTTACCACCTTACGACCGTCGTCGAAAGTTCGTCGAAAGTCGATTTGGTGATGCAAGCGAACGGATTTTGGGAAGGCGTTCACTATAAAAACGTCAGTATTTATTTGCTGTAAGCGCTAACGGCGATGCGTTTGCGGCCTTTGGAGCGGCGCAGTCTTAGGACGTTGCGGCCACCTGGAGTTGCCATCCGGGCGCGAAAGCCATGGGTACGGAGGCGTTTGATGTTGCTTGGTTGAAATGTGCGTTTCATCGGACGGTCCCTTCAAATCTGCTTCGATAAGCCGCAGGACCATACCAAACCATTTTGCGGAAAGCAATCGTAGCTATTGTTTTGCTGGTCGTCTTACATTTAGAGCCTGCATTTTATCATTTACGGAAGAAGACCCAAGTTACAAAGCCGTCCGTTAGTACTGGGCTCCCATCTGACCTGACCGTGAACTTAAGCTGTTTGTTCTTGAAAGAGTCCGGGGTAACCGTGACGTTAGCAGCTTTCTCGAATTGTAGAAGTAAGTTAGAGAATAAGCCGTTCGCGTCTTGCTGTAGAGTTCCTCGGGCGATAACGCTTCCAGCAGCGGTAGGTTTTGAGAACCAGCCGTATCCGGGGAGTTCTGTGGCTGCCCGAATCAGAGCCTGGGCTGTCCCATCGGCAAACTCTACTGTGACCTCGCCAATCGACTTTTTCTGGGTATCCGGTGTTATGTGCCACTTCCCCCCAAAATTTGCACGCCACAGGTCTAATTGGGCGGCGCTAACAGGTTTTTTTAATCCAATGGTGTAAGAAATCGAGGCGCCTTGAACGTTCTTATCGAACATAAACTGAACTTTAGCCCCGTTTTGCGTTTTAGATTTTTCGATAGCGATCACAGCATCCGCATCGGGATCATCAACCGGATAACTCGGTTGAGCAGGAATGTCCTTTCCGTCATTATCCGTCACTCGCCACTCGTGGGCCGGGAAGGACTTCAGAGGCATCTTTTTCTTTGCTGAGTCCATGACCTTACAACCAACGGCGTATTGATCCGCAGGCCCTGCGGGTAGTTTTGTGTATTCCGCGCAAGTTAGATAGGCACCAGCGATGCTTTGAGGCTGCGCTGCTTTGTCTGATTCGGGGTCCTTGGCGCTAGTGGGGCCCATGTCAACTTTGGTAGCGGAGCTTTGCTCGCTACCAATAGACGTCTGGCCGCAACCTTCCGTCAAAACAAAGCAACTAGCTAAGAACATTAGTGTTGTACAAGATTTATGCAACATGTTCTAACCCCCTGT
>CAIWTN010000032.1 GCA_903915625.1 uncultured Pseudomonadota bacterium
ATGCGGGCGCGCATTTCGCCGGCGGCTTTTTTCGTGAACGTCACTGTCAGCACCGAGCCGGGCTGAGCGCCGGCACTGATGAGATGGAGAAAGCGCTGACTGAGTTGAAAGGTCTTGCCGCTGCCGGCAGACGCGGCGACGAGAAAACTGGAGTAAGGGTTCTGCGGATTATTAAGTGGATCTTGCTGCATGAAGCTTAGACCTCTTCGCTCAAATGGAGGGCAGCGCCGGAACCGCCGGAGTCTAGGACTCCGAGGCCATCTAGGGATTCTGTCAGGTCGCGGTGGAGCGCGAGAGCAGGGTCATCGCGTCGGCATACGCCGCTATACTCACAGTAGCCGCAACGCTTGGCATCTGGGCGGAACATACCTTCGCTTAAAATTTCGTCGTGACGCTGTTGCCACAAGGCTTTCAGGTTGTCGATCGAAGCCTCTAGACCATCTTGGTCGCGACCGCCAAATACACCGGCTGCGCGTGCGGAGCTAACAGCGGCTTCGCCGGCGAGTCCTTCTCGCCATTCGCCAGCCAGGATGCTCCAGTAGCCAACCACGGCACGGTTGATGTCGAGATCAGGCTGCATTTGCTGAACTGCAAGGGCATAGAGAAGGAGCTGAGGGGCATGGCCTCGCTTAATCATCTGCTTATCGGGTGAACCAAAACGCTTGTAGTCGGTGATCAGGTACCAGTCGTCCCAGCTGTCGACACTGTCGATGAGGCCGTTTATTTGAATGAGGCGACCTCCCAGTTCAATTTGAACAGGCCGTCCGTCGGGATGTCGCAGTTGTTGCTCGCGCCACCCGGCGCGGGCGGCCTGGCGATGGAGTTTCAGCACGTGGTCGCTGAAAGCTGGCCAAGCGTGGCGCTGCAGATGCAAGGCCAGGGGAGACTCCTGGGTAGCGGCAGGCATGAGTCGCTCCGTCAGGGTCGTCAACCTGGCCATGACCTCTGAGCGAGCGTCAAACCCTAAGTTGGCCGTACTGAATGGAGGTAGCACTTGCTCTTTGTCTATACACCCAGTGAAAAACGCCTCTAGAATGGCATGCAGCCAATCACCTTGTTGCCGGCTGTCTTTGTCTTCCGGTAGGTCGGCTCGAGCGACTTTCAAACGCTGCAGCAGAAAGCGGTAAGGACATGCCAACAGGTACTCTAAGGATGTCGCCGATTGCATGGCTAAGAGTTGCTCTGCGCCGCCCTTGGCAAAGACTCCGCGCGGTCCGCTGCGCCGACTCAGTCGGGCATTTAGTTCGGGATCTGCCGTGGTATCTCCACTGCTGCCTAGCCCCCAGGACATCTGAGTGAGGCGCGATATCTCACCATCAGCGGCAACTTCTCTGGCCTCGCCAAGTGCCAGGGCGGTTTCAATAAAACGCGAGCGCACGGCTGTTTCGCCGCCACGGCTCTCCGGATAAAGCAGTACCATGCCGGGAAGGCGGGCACGCAGCAGGTGAAAGGTCGTGTCTTCGATCGCTTCCAAAAGGTGCCATCCCGGTAATCCGATCCGAGTCTTGAGGTAGTGGTCCACCAGGTGATCGCGTGGCAGCGCGCGGGGAAAATCGCCCTCGCTGCAGCCAAGCACAATGCCTAAGTCGAACGGCACATAGCGAGCTTCAGCCACGCTTAAGACCTGAAGGCCGCGCAGCGGATCGCCAACGCTACGGACGTCTAGACTAAGCAAGCGCTCGCGCACCAGCGTGATAAAGTCACGTTGGCTAAAACGCCCGGGCAGTGCCGCCGCCGTCGACGATAGCTGGCCTAAAAAGTCTTCGATTCCAGCTAGAGCTGAAGCCGTAAGCCCGCGGTCGCGTTCTCTGGTGTTTAGGGTGGTTTCTGTTTGCGCGAGGAAAGCTCTCAGATTCCAGGCGAAGCTGTCGGCCCATGTGGCTAAGGCTAAAGCAGGGGCGCCCTGTCTGGGCACAAGCGGCCCGAGACGCTCTAGAAGGGCAGCGCCAAATGGCTGAAGTTCTGGCGATAGTGCGGTCGCTAGCTGAGGCAGCGCGACTACTTCTTCCCAGCTACAAATTTCTTTGGTGAGGCGCAGGGCCAGTGGAGCTGCCGCTGCCCTGGTTGTTCCTGGTCCCGTGCTTTCTGCTGTTTTGGGAGCGTTTTCGGCCTGACTCTCCCACCAAGATAGCGTCAAAGGGTGGACTAAAAAAGCCAGCAGCCTGGCGCTGCTCGGCTCGCCACTCAGAATATCGAAAAGTGCGGTTAGCCACGTTCCTAGTTCGGTTTGTGCGAGCGGCGTGCCGATGGCAAGGTTGGGTGTTAGCGGTGAGTCTGCAAGTAAGGCGCGCACTGGCTTGCCGTAGGCGGCGTCGTTGGTAACGAGCAGGGCGATGGCGGATGGAGCCAGGCCCTCGGCCACGGCCTTTTCTGCGAGGTGCAGGGCGTGGTTAACCTCGCTGAGTAGTGAGGGTGCTCGCACCACTTGCAAAGTTGTATCTGGCTGAGTCCTGGTTGAGGTGCGGTGACAGATGACCGGTGCTTGGTTAGCCTGAGCACCATCGGGCGTCAGCATGCCGAGTAGCATCGTCAGTGGATTATGGGTGCCGCTTAGCGGGGGCGGCTCATTGAGCCAAATGCGCACGTCACTGCGGCCGGCCAAAGTTTGCAGCAGTGGGGCGTGCATACCCTGCGCACTGGTTAGGCCGACAATATAAAGTTGTCGCCATGGCGGAGTGGACTCTCGCCAGTGCTCGGCTAATGCTTGGCTTTGGCGTGCCAGGTGTAATTCAGAGGGTACTCCGCCGAGTAAGTCGTTCGCTGCCTGGTAGTAGCGTTGGGCTAGATCATGTAGCTCAGTGAAGCGTTCGCCAAGCGTATCGATGCCGCCGTCGCTCAGGAAGGCACTTTGTTTGACCTCCTGAGACAGCTCTGTGATCTTGTCGAGGCCAAGGTTCCAGTCGACTAGCTCGGCTAGGAACTGCTTCACCTCATGTTCATGCCCCGGCAGTAGGTGGCGGTAGGAGCTGTCTTTAAGCAGAGCAGCTAGCAGTAGCTCCTGGGCCAAGTCCGATAGTGCAGGTTGTGCCGTGCCTATGGCGAGCGGTTCGGCATGATTACGGATGAAATCGTCGAGCGTGTAGCAGCGTGGTGGTACGAAAGCGGGTCGCGAGCGTGCCATCAGAGCCAGAAGCCAGGGCACTAGTCTTTTGGTCGGCAGAACTAGCTGACAGTCACGCAGCTCGCTTGGGCTTAGCGTGGTCAGCATGAACGCCAATTCTGAGATCAGGCAGGTTTCAGAGGGCCAGAGAGTAATTTCGGCTGTGATAGAGACCTGCTCGGAAGCCATGAATCGACGTCCTAATCTAGCTTTTATGACACCATGTGCGGTACAAATTAAGAAGGCCATCATAGCAAGGCTGTCAGTTGCCGCCTTAAAAAATGGAATCCCCCGCAACTTAATTTTCGCCGGGCGTTGCGACCGCGGTGTCGATTTTTCACTTGGAGTGCATAGTGCCCACAAGTCAGAACTTGATCAGCTATCTGATTGCCTTGTACGCCCGTAAAGACACAGTGATAGGCTCGCTTTTGCGGACATTGCCGCTCAATCCAACGACGCGGCAAGTGCTTAGTCTGACTTACAATGAGCAGCTCACCTACCTGCAGAAATTGTGGGATTTTAACCAGACATACCGGAGGCTTGAACCTACTGATGCGAGCTCGCTTTATGCGGGGCAAAAGACCGCTGGCTTTCTGCGGCGGTTCAATCAGCTCCCCTGTACACTGGCGACCAGAAGGGCCAGGGCTGATTTGTTGTCTGGGCGCGACTTAGAGAGTAGTCGCATCTTGATTCTGGGTGATGACGACTTGCTTAGTGTGGAGCTGAGCAAGCGAGGCTTTAAGCAGGTGGCCGTTGCTGACTGTGACCCAGTGCTGCTGGACCGTATTCGCCGTGAGACAGCGGACTGTCCGACACCGCCGCGCATTATCCTGGCGGACTTTCATAAGCTGGACCAGCTCAAGGAGGTGGCGGATGTCGTGATTCTCGATCCGCCTTATAGCACCGAGGGGGCGACAGCATTTCTCAAGTTGGCGATCAGTTTAGCTGCGCCGCAGGCCACCATGTACATGATGGTGAATCCGAATGTGCTGGGCGCGGCCTATCAAGAACTAAATGCAAAAGCGGTACAATCGGGCTTTCGTCTAACTGCACGCCGCGAAGGCTTCAATGCGTACCCAATCGGCGCTATACCGAGCCTTACAATGCGCCTGGCCTGGTGGCACTACATGCGACTGCCGCTGCGCAAGACAGCGGGCCGTGAGCTTTGCTTTTTCTCGGATTGTTTTGAATTTGTCCGAGGGTAATCCCACAGACCCGCAATTCTCAGATTCAAATGCTGCTCGGTATTCTGTTGAGTCGGTAATCACGGCGTTGTTCCAGAGCTAACCATAACCAGATATTTACGATAAGCGATGATCGGCTCCGCCCAGTGAATTGTCGGCGACCAGCAGTTAGCGGTATCATTCCATAGAACTTCCTTATAATTTTGGAGATCCGCGTCCATGCGCATGAGACACCTGAGCTTGCTTTGTCTGGCAGTGTTATCTGCAAATGGCTGTAAAACAACCAGCGGTAGAAGCGCTGTTAAGGTGGTCAATGGCACCATTGACGACCAGAGTTTTCCGGCTACCGTGGCTCTGGCATCTCTCAATGCAAACGACGATCTATTACTTTATTGCACGGGGACGTTTATACGCGATGATTTGTTAGTGACTGCTGCGCACTGTACGCAAGGTGCAGGCACAAACAAATTTGTCGTCTTTAGCAATCATGAGCCCTGGAGCAAAGAAAGACCAACTTCGTCTCAATATACGGTGCATGAAGATTTCACGATGGATGAGCCGTCACCGCGTCCATCAGATGTTGCCTTTATTTTATTTCCGAAAAATACGGCGCCAGCAAACATGATTGCTCAGTTAGCGAGCGAAGAAGATCAAGCCAGTGAAGTCCCGGTGACGATGGTTGGTTACGGTGGTGCGACGCCTAATTGGCAGTGGGACGCGCTAGGGGTGCGGCGCATCGGTAAGAATCAGATCGCGGGTCTTTGGTACGGCGGACCTTACCGGATGATCAAGGTGAATACGGATAGCGAGTTTACTCCGGCAGATGCATCGTCCATCAACGAAGGTGATTCGGGTGGTCCGCTCTATAACGCCAAAGGTAACCTCATCGGAATCGGTCAGTCTGGTAGGTATCTCGAAGACAAGAAATACTGGGATAGCCGCTTTATTGATCTTCTCGTGCCTCGCATAGCTAATTTCGTTAAGAGCCAACTAGAGGGTAAAAATCCTGTGGTGGACGTTGCCGGGCAGAAACCCTACGTTCCTGCCAGTGGCAACAAAAATACAAATAAATACTGCGTAGAAAATAATGGTCAGGGCTACGGACCGGTCACGGCTTGCAGTACGGGTAAGTGTGCCAAGCTCGGTGCTGACCTCAAAGTAGCTTGCACCGTTTCGCCTAACTGGGGTGGACGGAGTTTTTGTAGCAAGAACTCGGGTCGCGGTTACGGCGCTATATTTGATTGTAACGGACTCCGCTGTGCCAAAGTCAGTAAAGAGGACAGTAAAGAGTGTGTTCTGCTGGCGTTTATCCCTGCGGATTAAGTTTGATCGAATGAGATTTACGAATAATTGTCAAAAATATAGGCACCGCTGCATGTCTTAAACAGCCTATCAGGCTAAAAAGGGTAATGAGTACGGCCAAGTAAAATTAGTGCACGCCTTGCACATGCCTCCTTTGCGGTCAACAAACTTGACCCGTCACATAAAGGGACATTTGCCTGATGAAGCACCTACTGCCTGACGCTCCTGATTCCCGTTTGCCCTGCCTGATTAAACGCGCAGCCATTTGGATCTTGGTTGCCGCCCCTTTGACTGTATGGGGCTGTTCCTCCGCAGCACCCAAGTCCAGCACTACGTCGTCTGCAGGTGAGGAGCAGCGTGTAGCGATGGATACCGACGAAGTTACCTCGATATCTCTTTTGGGCGATGACGTCCGGGTGATCGTTGTCTTCAAAGATGAAAATCCAATTTTAGGTAAAAAGGGCACACAACGTGCGCTCCGCCGCGCTGAGTTGCGCGCCCGTGCCGAGGGGTATTCCAAGACTAAGCGCACTGTAGTGGATAGACTGGCGTCCGACGATCTATCTGTCGAAAAAGATTTTGAGCATCTGCCGATCCTACGTATGCGTTTGAAATCTCAAGATGCCCTAGTTAAACTTAGGGCCGATGAGCGGGTCGTGCGCATCCTCAAAGACAGTAAACTGAAGCGCTCAGATTTGCAGAGTTTTCCTCTCATTCGCCAGCCCGAGGCTGTCGCCAAAGGCTTTACCGGCTCCGGCACGTCTGTAGCTATTTTAGATTCAGGTGTTGATTACACGGAGCAGGCATTTGGCTCGTGCACCGCACCGGGCTTACCGGCGGAACAGTGCCGCGTGTCGGTCGCCAAAGACTTTGCTGCTGAAGACAACACTCAGGACGATACAGTCCGCCACGGTACCAACGTTGCTGGAATTGTCAGTGGCTTCGCGCCAGGCACAAATATACTGGCACTTGATGTTTTTGACGGCGATTTCGCCTACACCAGCGTCATTGTCGACGCTATCAATTGGGTGATCGCTAACCGAGAGACTTATTCCATCGCATCGATGAATCTTAGCCTGGGCGGTGGGCGTTACTATCGTGAGTGTGACCTAAATCCTATGGCTGTGGCGCTCCAACAGGCTCGCGAAGCAGGCGTGTTGGCCGCTGTTGCCAGTGGTAATGAGGGTCACACGGACTCTATGGCGGCGCCTGGTTGCGCACCTGCCGCCGTATCAGTGGGTGCCGTTTACGATAAGGATTATGGTTTTGCTAACTGGGGCGACTGCACTGATTCAACTACTGGCGCGGATAAAATTGTTTGTTTTGCCAACGTACCAAATTTCCTTAAAGTGCTCGCTCCAGGTGTATCGATAACAGCTGCGGGAATCACCATGAGTGGTACATCGCAGGCCACTCCTCATGTCGCAGCGACGATCGCTGTACTTCGGTCATTATATCCAGACGAGTCCCCAGATCTAATTGAAAAACGTTTGATATCGACGGGCGTCTCGGTGGTTGATGCGCGCAGTGGCATTGCGAAGCCGAGGATTGATGTGTTAGCTGCGGCGTCGGTAAACTTTTGTGAGATTAAAGTGACCCCCGGCACTCTGACGGCCGGCCCGGCTGCAGGCAGCTATTCGCTTGAGCTGGCAACTGGCGGAACTTGCGAGTGGACACTCAGTTACGATGCCACTTGGCTGAGCGTGGCTGAGACGTCACGAAGCGGCAAAGGCTCCGCCACCATTCAAGTCGATGTGACTGCGTTTGAAAACGCGGCGGCCCGCGAGACAGTCCTTGATTTCACCAGTGCCGGCACCTCAACCAAAGTTACCGTTAAGCAACAAGGCGACGTAATACCTCCGACTGGTAGCGTGAGTATCACTGGCAATGCGACTTATACCAAGTCGGCCGCTGTCACGCTTAGCCTGAGCGCTCAGGATCCGAGTGGTGTCAGCCAAATGTGTATCAGCCAGACGACCACCTGTTCTGCATGGGAGCCCTATCAAACAAGTAAGGCCCTGACTCTATCGGCTACCCAGGGTGAGCGGACTGTATATGCTTGGTTCCGTGATGCACTCGGCAATACAATGGCTGCACCGGTCTCGGATAAGATCATACTTGATTCGGTTGCTCCAACTCTCGGCAGCATCCGCTCTTCCAGCACGGTCAACTCGGTGACTCTAAGTTGGACTTTGGCTACAGATGCTACGTCTGGTGTGGCCGGCTACAAGTTGGTTTACACTCGGTCGAATACTGCCCCCGCCGTCGGTTGCTCCAATGGTACGGTCGTCCCGACCACCAGCGCTGGGCGAGTGACCGTGACTGGTCTAAGTCGTTACACTGTCTACCGTTTCCGCCTATGTGCCCAGGACAAGGCGGGTAATATTGCCAATGGCGTAGTAGCAACCGTGTCGACTCAGTGGCGCTAATCCGTACGTCACGTTGATATTGCGATAGAATCTTTTAAAATAACATTGCTTTTTAATGTTATATTTTATAAGATTCTATCGTTATAAACTCAACGCGTGCGGGTCATTATGTGGGGCTGTCTTAAAAAGCACCATGGTCTAGCGGTCTTATGGCTGCTCGTGGGAGCTTGCGGCAGCCAGGCGCGCCGACTATCGGAGCAAACGCAGCCAGCGGAATACCCGGGGGCCTCGGTGGCGCAAGGCCTAGAAAGTCCGCTGCCGGACGGCTCCATCGGTGATTCTGGTATCCCGGGAAGTGATTCACGCCGACTTTCGAGGACGGGTACGGCACTAGAGCTATCCCTGGCTGAAGGTATGGTGATTCCCACCTCGCTTAAGGCAAGTTCATTCGTAGCGAAGTTTCGCGCGAGTGATGCGAGCGCTGCCTTTGAATGCGCCCGCGAACTGAGTCCTGAGTGGCATCCCTGCCTCGGTGGGGATAGCTATGATTTTGGCCGGCTGATTCACCGCCAAGGATATAGTTTACGCGTGCGTGCTCGCACTCCTGACGGGCGGCTGTCGCAGTCGGTTCTTGGTATTAGCTTTGTCGCCGATCTAGTGTCTGGAGCGAGTCCCATTGTACCTTCAGGAGCTCCTCAAACTCAGGCACCTGAAGTCAATTTACCGAGAACGGCAATCGATCTGCCCTTGCCTATCGATCCAAGTAATACGTCAGGGTCGATCTCATCAGTAAGCCGCAGTCTGCAGGTTGGGAGCTACTACGCGGTGAATGTGCCGCCAACAGCTAGAGTCATAACCTACGCGAGTGATAAGACATACAACGGCAGAATACTCACCATAACCACATTGAATAATCAATTATCTGATATATTCGGTCACTCCAAGGCATGCCAGCTGCCATTCGAAAAAGTGGTCACGGTCGCTGACGGAACTCAGTACTGCGAAGCGACTCCAACCCCGGCAGATATCACGGCGAATGCACCTGCCATCGCACCGATGAACTTTGTCACCGTGTCCCTCGGGAGGGGCGATGAGCGGATGCAGGAGATCATGACATTTGGCGTTTTTGATGATGCCTCCGAAACGGAAGCAGAAGCAAAAATGGTGCTGACTCAATGCCGCTCAAATTTGGCGCACGGCACAACCGCGCTCCCAATGGTGCCGCAGTTTTATGGGATCGCAAAGGTGGCCACCATTACGTGGTGCCAATACACAGACAGAAACGGAGCCTGGTGGTGGGGCGCAGCGGTAAGTTCAAAACTAACCGACTCTGCCGAAGGGCCGCACATCAAGATGATTTATCTTGCATCGGCCAGTTTGGGGATTGTCTCCCAGACCCAATTCCTAGACCGCGTTAGGCTGCAAATTGGACCTCTGCTTCAGCCCATAGCAGCGGCGATGTGATCACTGAAGTAAAAAGACCAGAAGTTGCGCCATTTTGGCATCAAAATCTGCGACGGAAAAACTGCTTTCTCAGGCCGGTCTCATAATGCTAAAAGACGGGGGTAAAGATCATTTAACTCGAATTGGGGCCAGAAGTAAGACCATGAATACCTATGCCCATCATGCTGATCGAACAGTGGTGACCTCTGAAGATAGCCAAAACCGGACCCTGCGCGGCCCGCTACTCCTAGCTACCTGTGTAGCCGCCCTGGGCGGATTTTTGTTCGGTTACGACACAGCCGTAGTCAACGGCGCGAACCAGTTCCTTAAAGCCCATTTCGTCTTGGACCCCATGCAAGAGGGCTTAGCGGCGGCCAGCGCCATCCTCGGTTGCATTCCAGGAGCTATGTTTGCTGGCACTTTGAGTGACCGTTACGGCCGTAAAAAGACGCTCTTTCTTTGCGCCTTTCTGTTTGCGGTATCCGGTATATTCTCGGCGTTGCCGGAGACTTTTACTCAGTTTTTTATCGCTCGCTTCATTAGCGGTCTCGGGATCGGTGCCTCGTCTATGGTCTGCCCGATTTATATCGCTGAATTGGCGCCTGAGAAATGGCGGGGCCGCCTCGGGACTTTGTTTCAACTAGGCATTGTGACCGGAATTTTTTTAACTCTCTTCATCAACATGCGCATCCAAGGCGCTGGTGATGCAGCTTGGAATACGGAAACTGGCTGGCGTTGGATGCTGGCGGCAGAAGTGGTGCCAGCTGCTCTGCTCATGCTGTTCTTGGTAAAGGCACCGGAAAGCCCGAGATGGTTAATCCAAGTTGGACGCGTGCCTGAGGCTAAGCCAATCCTGAGCCAAGTCGTCGGGCGTGCTGAAGCAGATCGTGAGATCGCCGAGGTGCAGAAGGTCCTCGCTGGCGCGGGCACTAAAGGTCGTTTTTTTGATGTTTTTAGTCGCGCCTATCGCCGTCCACTGCTGTTAGCGGTTCTTCTGATGATCTTTTCGCAGTTAAGCGGCATCAACGCTGTCATTTACTATTCGACCAAAATTTTTGCCGCTTCCGGAGCGGATCAAGCTAGTGCATTTAGCGGGTCGGCTTGGGTCGGCTTGGTCAACTTACTCTTCACACTAGTAGCGATTGCATTCGTAGACAAAGCCGGGCGTCGCCCATTGCTTCTTATCGGCACTGCGGTACAGGCTGTAGCCTTGGCCTGGATGGGCTGGATGCTCTACAGCGGCCAAAGTGGTAGCGGGCTTCTTATTGGCGTGATCGCATTTATCGGCGCATTTGCAATGGCGATGGGCCCGATCTCGTGGCTATTTTGCTCGGAGATTTTCCCGGCTCAGGTGCGTGGACGGGCCATGTCCATCGCTACATTTAGCAACTGGGTCTCCTGTTTCTTAGTCGCGCAGACCTTTCCCATGCTGAACGACAGCCCAAGTGTAGGTCCGGGGGCTACCTTTTGGATTTATGCGGCCTGTAGCCTGCTTTCATTTATTTTTGTTTGGAAGATGCTGCCGGAGACCAAGGGTCAGACGCTTGAGGCTATTGAGGCCTCGTGGAAAAACTGATCGGACCGGGATTTCATAGATCTTGATGATGAAGCGGATAGTTCAGGTCCCATAGCTTGGGCCTGGAGTATCCGCTTCCTCTTTTACCAATCCCGAAATGGCTATCGCCATCACTAAACTAATGGCGAAGACTTCGAGCCAGCCGCTAACCACTTCCGCTGTGCCGACTAAGCGCAAGCTTTCTGCTGCTCGGCTGCTCTGGGCCTTTATAAGGCTCACCTCGGCAGCAAAGTCTGGGTTATTCCAAGCTTGATTCACAAAATCTGAGATCATCGGCCCAACGATAGCCATTTCACTTAATTCGGCCAACTTAGGGTCGATCACGTTGGCTTTGACATCCCCAAATCGGCGAGCACTCTCCAAAGTCGCATGGTGGTAGCCAGGGATGTAGCCATCGCGGATCACACCCAATCCTGTGTACACACAAAGTCCGAGCACTCCGGCTAGGAGTGGCTTCAAGGGGCGGTGGTTGATAGCGCGGAGGACGATGAGCGTGGTGGTTGTTCCATATAGAACAACATTCCAGTGATCCCCCCAGTCCCAGGATCTAAGGGTCAGAAATTGTGCAAACAATAGAGACACGGCAACAATCAGTGGAGTGCCTAAAACACAGGCTAGATGCTGATACAGCCGACTCCTTAGCTTCACGACGACGATTAAGGACCAAAGTTGGATCGCGGCAAGTAACAGCAGTCCGAAAACAGCCCAATGGAAGATCTGCGGTGCATCGAAACTAATGCGCGCAGGAAAGGGCTTCAGTATTGCCTCGCTAATCGTTTTGCGCGCTAATCCCGAAATGCCACCACCACCGGCGAAGGCATCCACCATGCCCATGATCCCACCCATATCGTTTGCATCAGTGAGATTTTTGATGCGCTGTGCGGCACCGCTAGCTGCATCTTGCGCAATCTGTTCAGCCTTTGTCCGCACCGAATTTACGACGAAGAGTTCCGGTAGGTAGGC
This sequence comes from uncultured Pseudomonadota bacterium, assembly GCA_903915625.1. Lineage (GTDB taxonomy): Bacteria > Bdellovibrionota_B > Oligoflexia > Oligoflexales > CAIYRB01 > CAIYRB01. The sequence goes on from CAIWTN010000032.1 coordinate 11,938, forward strand.
CATGTAGACTAAGGAGAATGTCAGAACTGAATACAGGGACACGCGTCTCAGGTTGAAAGCGCCAGAGGCCATTTAAGCACCGTCCCAATTCTCATCGTGATTGACTTCAAGAACTATAACCATCCGTATCTAAATAAAAAAGAACAATATCAGTACCGAAGTCCCATGTCTTGAGCGTCCGGAGCAGAGCTAAACATCCGGGTAATTTTTGCCGATCTCCCTCTCAGGAGACCCTCCATGCAAATGAAACTTGGAACATTTTTTGGTGTGACCGCAATATTACTGCTGAGCGGTTGTATTAACGGGCTGCTGCAGAATCCGGAAGATCCCGCCATGCACCGCGATGCGAATAATTGTTTAAATATTGCGCTGGAAAATGCGCTACATCCGGTGCTTGGCTGCGAATACGGGCGAAGCTATCAGGTACGAGTCATTGATAAAGTCACTAACTATGGCAAGCGTGAGTTTCAAGGGCGATTCAACGATCATTTGATGCGTTTTTTTGCCCGAAGCGCTCTACCTCAGGTCAATCTAGTTGGCAGCCGCGTCGATATTTGGCTAGCCGCTCCGGTGCTTGAGCCAGAAGAGGCCTTTCTCATGGCGGTGGTGACATCGAGTGATGGCAATTTCTCAATCCGACTGCCTCTGAATCTAGATGCCTGGGCTATCACCGGAGACAACGTAGCTTGGCTGGGTAAAGATATACATCCTAGTCCGCGGTCGATGCGTACGGACCGCCTGATTCTAGCTCCTCAGCCTTTTTTCACCCCACAGAAGCTGAACCGGTTTCTGAGTGAGACAGGAATTCTCACTCGTTCTGATAGACAAGGGCGTCCCCTGGTCCAGCAGGTAAGCGGCGATGGCACTGTGATTCGCCTAGACACGCTGCCGTTTGGCGCCCCCCAGCTGGTTAGATTTATCCAAGGATTACCGGACGTAAAACAATCATTGGCTGCGATTAATTATGAAACGGCTCCGGGTGTAGATACTTACCAGGCGAAGGTATTTAGATTCTCTATTAATGAGTGAAGCAAAACAGCAGCTAACCATAACCAAGAAAGTGATATTGATATGGCAACGAAATTATCCCCAAAAGGGAAACTCACCCTGCTCGGACTGGGCTTCGTTGTGGTTAGCGCTTCTGGCTGCTCTGCCTTAACGTCTGCCTCCTCGATAGTCACAAAATTAAACATCGGGATGAATGGCATGCCGACCATCCCAGATGGAGCTACGGGCAACAACGACCCAATCTATCAGCAATACAGCCTAGAAACTGTCACCCTAACTAAGGCTGATGGAACCTCGGTGGTAGCTTATAGTGGCGATGCGAAAGACCTGCGTATCATCAACCGGCCTCAGATCATAACTACGTACGATATGAGCAACGACGTAGGCAGCACCTTTAACAGCATCGCGGTCACATTTTCGAGTACTGTCACTGGGGCAGGACGCTACCGCAGCGATCTATCAGTAGCCTTAGAGAATCCGACCCTTACGTATTCTGTACCATTTACAGTCGCTAAGGCTCAAGATCGTCGACTCGATATCTATGTAAACTGGCAAAACACGGTGACAGAGTCGGATTCTGATAAGAGCGATAGCCTTCAGGCTCCTGGCTTTGAGCTAAAGCTCACCCCAAATTAACCGGGGCCTTAACCGTTAAAGCCACCCAAGTTACCAATTTATACTATGTTTTAGCACCGCGATGATTAGAATGACTGGTACTCATTCTAATTTCCCGTGGGAGTCGTAAGTTTATGGCGCCGCAGCATACGAATATCTTCAGCCGGATTTTTTTCGGTATCCTTCGTTTTATCCGCAATTATTTTATTTTTGTCGGTGTACTAGTCACTCTCGGCTGGGTTGCCACCATCTTGCTCATCAGCCAAGGCAGTAAGATGGAGATCGAATCTCCACTGACGAGTCTAAGTTCGACAGAGCCCTCGGCTCTTTGGTTGGAGCTTTCCGGTAAGGTGAGCGAAGAGGAGCCCAGCTTCTCACAACTGATTTTCGCCAAATTTATGGGCAGCGAGCACGAAGTCTATCTGCCGAAATTAAGGCTGGCACTCAAGCGCGCTGCTAAAGACGACCGGATCAAAGAACTGATCATCAATGTGATGCCGGTAAGCGCCTCTGCTGCAGAATATGCATCACTGCGCAAAGCCATCGCCGATTACCGTGAGGCCAGCGGCAAACCAGTACGTGTTTTCATGGCTGATATATCCGACTGGAATTACTATATCGCCAGTGCGGGCACGAATATCACCCTCAATCCTACGGGCGAAGTGGCGTTGCCTGGACCAACCTTTCAGCTCATTTATTTTGGCGATGCTTTAAAGAAACTCGGCGTTTCCATCGATGTGGTGAGAGCCGGCAAGTACAAATCGGCATTTGAGCCTTTCGTCCAAAATAAGCCAAGCGAGCCCACCTTAGAAGAATACAATAGCATGCAGAAAAGCCTGCTAGACCATATAGTCGCCGCAGTATCTAACGGCCGAGGCAAGGACGAATCTACGGTGCGGGGATGGTATAAAAAATCCTTCTTCACCACCGAAGAAGCTGTAAAAGCAGGTATCGTCGATAATGTCGGATATACTCCTCAAAAACCAGACGACGAAGACTATGAAGCCCCTGCAGCCAAACCTGGGCAGCCGAAAGTCGAACAAGAGATAGCCGACGCAGTTGAGATTGAAGATTATCTCGCTGTAACTAAACACGATAAACACAAGCAAGAACAGGTGACCAACAAGGGTGGCATCGCGCTTATCGACGCCATAGGACAAATCAATCTCACCTCACGCTCTGCCGGCCCAACCTCTGACGACGAAGGAATCAATCCCGAAGATATGCGCCGTCAGCTCCGTTGGGCGTTGGAGAATCCTGAAGTCAAAGCGGTAGTGTTACGTATCTCCAGTCCAGGTGGATCAGCAGTCGCCTCCGATATGATCTGGAACGACGTGAAGATTCTGGCTAATGCCAAACCACTCGTGGTGTCGATGGGGGCTTACGCTGCTTCTGGTGGCTACTACATCGCAGCACCTGCTAAACGAATTTTTGCCGAGCCAACCACCGTTACCGGTTCGATTGGAGTCATCGGTATGCTGCCAAGCGCCGAAGGCTTCGAAGATAAATGGGGAGTCAGTTTTCACATGATCAGTTCCAGCGATCGGAAGCAGCTTCTTGATCTGGGAGCGAAAGCCACAGCCGAGGACAAAGCTCTCCTCGAGAAGAATATTGCCGCCGTATATAAAACCTTCATCCTAAAAGTGGCCGAAGGTCGCAACATGCCAATCGAAAAGGTCGAAGCCATCGCCCAAGGGCGCGTCTACACCGGGCTTCAAGGCAAGGATATCGGGCTAGTTGACGAGATTGGTGGCGCGGACGCGGCACTACGGTCGGCGAAAGAGTTAGCCGGCTTCGATAAAGATAAACTCTATCCAGTGCTACGTTACGAGGAAAAGAGCTTTAGTTTATCAGATTGTCTGAAGCGCCCGAGCCAAATGGCCCAATGCTTGAAGCACGCCGGCGTTCGTTCAGGGGCTCCGGAATTGCTGTCTGCAACCGCCTTAGACGGACCTGAGAAAGTAGCTCGCACCGTCGCAGCGTGGGCCTTAGCGCCCCAAAGAGAGCGCACTCTGACGCTGTGGAGTGGTTATCTCAGTCTGGCTTGGCAGTAACTTTTTCCGGTTTACTCTTAAAGACTGTGTCGAGATCAAGATCCGTAAGTTTCTTGATCCCGGCCAAAAGTCGCCAGAGAGCGAACATCGTGATCACCATACACGGCAAGACTACGGCTGGATAACTCACTGCAGTCATCCGGCCGAGTTCTTGGTTGAATTCAACCGAGCCCGTGGGACTGTTGATGATGATTTTTGCCAAGACGTAATTTAACACTGCACTGAGTAAGAACGAGCAGGCTAAGAGCCAGGTTGTGTTCACCAGAAGCTTATTAAAATGTTCAGTATTGCCGCGCGCAGCCAGCTCTTGGTCCACGCGGGCCACGTCCATCATTTTCTCATTATAAAGCAGCGTCCGAACCAGCGGCGATTTGGTGCGCAGTGATGCCAGCACAGCTACGCCCATCAGTGAGGGGATGACGGCCTCTTTAATGGCAAACCACTTGCTGTCGAGCTGCATCAGGCCAAAACTGCCTGTAGCCAATATGCTGACGAAGCCCAAGATCGAAATGGGGTTGGCTTTACGCCGGAGGTAAAAGTCGTACAAACCGAAGGCGGTAGGGAAGAAAACTCCTAACCCCAGGGCTCCCATCGGACCGAGGCGGTTCGGACCGCTCAGCTTAAAGAGGATCAGAGCGGGTAGGGCGATATTAAAAATCAGGACGTTAAGGGGATTCTCGGTGACGTGTTGCTTGACGGCGACTGCTTCAGACACGGCGACCTCCACTTATAGTTACGGATGATTGACGGATGCCGACTCAAGGGATAAATAAGACAATCGTTTTTATCCCATGTTCAGGGCAGGAGGATACCCCGGTGGCGATCAAGAAAGCCAGTGATTATACTTTTGTGAAGCGTCGTAATGGCCGTTTTGCAGTGCGCAAACGCGGCGGTGGCCTCGTCCACGGCGAAGAAAAAACCAAGGCTCTGCAAGCCGCAGGTAAAGTTAAAGTGCTGAAATCAAAGCCAAAAGCTGAAGCTGAAACGCCTGCTTGAAGCACGACCATCGCCCTTTGTGTCACTGCCTAGAGATGGGTTAGGGATGGGTGGGGCTGTTGTGAGTCTTTGATATCGCTAGTAAAAAGCAACACAATGTGTTGCTTTTTGCGTTTTAAAAGCTCCAGACTGCGCAATGCTCAGATGGGCGCGAGAATATCCGATAAGCTGGTGAGGAGACCAGCGGATGGGCGCCAGCGCTAAAACCAATCAAATCGAGATTACTGATGACTATCAGTACTTTAAATCTCGTGTTGGGCTGGTGGATTTTTATCAAGACCTAGAATTTCTGGGCTTTGAGATGTTCGGCTATTCGGGGGTATTTTTTCCTGATCAGGTCCCAGAGTTAACTGATTTTATCGCCCAAAACTCAGAATACCACATTGTTACTATCACTGCGTCTGGGCGATACGAAAATCGCTTTGTACCTGGCAAAAGACTCTACCTACTGGCAAGCGGCGATAAAAATCCAAATCTAGTCATGTACGAATTCTTAAGAAAAAGTCCCGCATTATTCGTCGAAGAAGGGTTTGCACAAGCGCTTGCCATACTTGCGCAAGTCGATGGAAGTGACGAGAGCGAGTGAAGACTTCTCCCTGATGAAGAACGCTGTGCTCATTTTACCAAGGTGAAATCTCGACATCCGCAGCATGATGTCGAATATCTTGGTGTGTTCACCGTATAACCGCAATGCTCGGATGAGCATGAACTCAAACGCCCAGTAAGCATCGAAGCTATCATGAGAATCATGGTCGCTGGTTTGTGATTCTAAATACCCAACATCCTCGGTTTCGTGGGCGTATATCTTCTTTCCAGATCGGGTGTCTGCAATATAGTGCTGAGTAACAATCAAGGCTGCCTTCCTTGGTAAATTTGCGATGAGTCGATTCAAAGTCGCAGAAGACTTTGATTTATCCGGAAAATACCGCTGGCCGGGCGCAGATTGCCAACGACATACTAACCGACCGCTCACAGGTCGTCCCCCGACCAACGAAAACCCGTCAAAAGTCGCTGGTATCCGCCCCCGTGACAGGCGATAGTAGGGGAGTTAGCCCAGAAACCGGGCTGCATTTCCCTGAGGCAAGAGTGGCAAAAGCGCTGATCATCACCGAAAAGCCGAGTGTTGCGAAAGATATCGTGGCGGCTCTTGGCGGGTTCACGGCGCGTGCTGGTGGCGCTTACTGGGAGAGCGATACTTATCTTTGTAGCTTCGCCGTGGGCCATATCTTCACTTTGTTTGAGCCCGAGGATATCGACCGGGCCTACAAGAGTTGGAAGATCTCGCTCCTGCCAATCCTGCCGAAGGCGTTTCAGCTTAAGCCAATTACTGGGCATGAAAAGCGGATCAAGATCCTGCAAGAACTCATAGATCGCCCCGACGTCAATTGCCTGATCAATGCCTGCGATGCCGCGAGGGAAGGGGAGTTGATCTTCCGCGAGATCGTTGGCTACTTGGATGCCAAGCAGTGGGTCCGCCGTCTCTGGCTGCAGTCCATGACTCCGGAAGCGATCCGGTCCGGGTTTGGCCGATTGCGTGATGGTACTGACTTAGATGGACTCGGAGCAGCTGCGGAGTGTCGAGCGCGCAGTGATTGGCTGATAGGTATGAATGCCACTCGGGCTTTTAGTGAGAGGTTGCGCTCGCGTGGCGAGCGAACACCGTGGTCGGTCGGCCGAGTCCAGACCCCTACCCTAGCTTTATTGGTCGAGCGGGAGCTGCAAATACTTGGCCACCGGTCGCAGCCGTTTTTCAAGTTAGTCGCGACGTTCGATGCTGGTAGCCATACCTACGAAGGCACTTGGTTTGATCCGGGGTTCAAGGCCAACGAGCTCGCCCCCGACCGTAAAGACGACCGAATCTTCGACCGGAGCAAGGCCGAAGCATTGGTGGCCAACTTAGAGGGCGCTAAAGCTACGGCAAGTGAGACCCGCGACGAAAGTTTGCGGCATGCGCCTTATTTGTTCAATTTAACCGGCCTGCAAAAATATATGGCCCAGCGCTATAAGTGGTCATCCAAGCGGACTCTAGAGGCAGCCCAACGCTGCTACGAGAGGCATAAGGTCCTCACCTATCCGCGTACCAGCTCCCAGTGTCTGCCGGAGGACTACCGGTCCGAAGTCGAGAGGCTGATCCGGGCACTTAGTAATCAAGATGATTACGGTGAGGCGGCTGGATATCTGCTCGCTAATGGCCGGCGTAATGACAAGCGCACCTTTAATAATGCTGGAGTCAGTGATCACTTTGCCATCATTCCAACGGGCAAGTTTAATTCCTTAAGTGGGGACGATGCCAAGGTCTTTGATGCCGTGGTGCGAAGATTTCTCGCCACCTTTTTTCCACCCGCGGTATACGACCGGGTTCGTCGCATAACAGTCGCTGCGGGTGAGTCCTTCCGAACTGGCCCCGTCGAGACTTTGTCTGTACCCGGTTGGCTTAGTGTTTACGACCGCTCTGCGGAAGAAAAGCCCACCAAGAGTTTGCCTCCTCTGCGACCAGGTCAGAAGTTGTCGGAGAACATCCCAGTGGGGATTACTAACCGTAACCTGAAAGAAGATATAACTAAGCCACCCAGTAGAATTAACGAAGCTGGGTTGCTCAGCCTCATGGAGCATGCAGGCCGACAGATCGACGACCACGAGCTCCAAGCCGCCCTTAACGGCGCCGAAGGTCTAGGTACCGCAGCGACCAGGGCCGATATCATCCAAAATCTGAAGATCAAAGAATACGTCGATGAGTCTCTGCGCCCGACTTGCAAGGGCATTCATCTGATTCAAACGCTGCATCGCCTGAAAGTCATGCGCCTCACCTCACCCGAGCTGACCGCCCGACTCGAATTGGAGCTGGCCGAGGTAGAGGAGGGTAAACGTCAGCAGGCTGCTTTTATGGCCGAGATCAATCGCTATACGGCCGAGGTGGTGGATGCCGCTAAGCGTCTCGACTGGCAGCAGCTGTATCCGGACCGCGATCCGCTTGGACCATGTCCCGTTTGTAGTACCGAGAAAAGCGGCGCACCCAGCGCCTCGCAGCCCCAAGTGTACGAACGGCAACTCTACCATGCGTGTGCCTCTGTGACCGGACCAGACACTGGCTGCGGCCTTCGCCTCTGGAAGAACGTCAGCAGTCGCTACCTTGACCGTAATACTGCAGAACTACTAGTTAATAAAGGTCGGACCCCGGAGCTGGACGGCTTCAAAACTAAGGCTGGTAAAGACTACCGCGCCGCCCTTGAGCTGCGCGGCTCTAAGGTGGCGATCGTTGACGGAGACGAAATAACTGGGGACGTAAGCGAAGCCAGATCGGCCGAAGGCGGCGAGTATAAGGGGCAGCGCCAATCAGCCCAGGCTCGCGCCAGCATCGCCACTTGCCCAGTTCACGGTAAAGACTGCCAGGTCCTCGAAACTCGGGGCGCGTATGTTTGTGCGACTCGGCTAGCTGCGTTTGCCGGGGGAGACAAAAATCCGAGTGGTCTGATGCTACCGCGTATTCTCTGCAAGAGGGAGCTGACTCCAGCGGAAGTCTCTGGCATGCTCGCGACTGGCACCAGCAGCGAGCTCCGCGGTTTTATATCTAAGTCGGGCCGGCCGTTCAGTGCCAAATTAAAACTGACTCAAGAGGGTGGCTTCACCTTCGAATTTGCAGAAAGGTTGCCTCAGTCTGATGAACGACAACGTCCCAAATTCCCCCGTCGCCGAGCCGGCGCCAAAGGACCCAAAGCAGCTAGAGCAGAGCGCGGGCTCTAAATCCAAAATCAAAGGTATCATCACCCTACTGCTTTTTGCCCTGTTGCCCTTTGTGGCGCTAGCCATCCTATGGCGCGACCGATGCGTCAGGACCTCGGTTCAATCGCTAGTTGGACCAAGTGGCGAGATGGTATTGGAACAGATCAAAGTGGACTGTGGCCCGAGTATGAGGGTCGCCTCTGAGGTGCGCCTTAGAAAGCTAAAGGACGGTAAAACTACGGATGAGGAGACGGTATTGATATTGCCCTCAAGCGATACCTTAAAGATTGCCTGGGCCGATAACAAAACTGTCACCATTGAACTCCCAGACAGTCAGTCGCAGATCGTTAGGTACCGCAACGAATGGTCCGGAGTGCATGTTGGCATCGTTGGCGAAGTGATTAGCTCGGCACCAAAAGGCCTCGAAAACTTGTAGATCGAAGAATAAACCAGTCGCAAGGCTGGGAAGATGCGTGCCCGGCGTCGAAGTGACAGCCGGGCACTCTCATATTAGCGCTTCAATTTGGCGTAGCGAATCCGGTGCGGAGTGTCAGCTTCACGGCCGAGACGCTCGCGGCGGTTCTTCTCATAATCGGAGTAGCCACCCTCAAATAGGGTGATCTTACTGTCGCCTTCAAATGCCAAGATGTGGGTGGCGATCCGGTCTAAAAACCACCTATCGTGACTAATGATAACGGCACAGCCGGGGAAGTCGCCTAAGGCCTCTTCCAAAGCCCTGAGCGTGTTGATGTCTAGGTCGTTGGTAGGTTCATCGAGGAGGATGACGTTAGCCTCTTCGCGAATCAACAGTGCCAACTGAACGCGGTTGCGTTCACCACCGGATAGTTCGCTCACAGACTTTTGCTGGTCCGTTCCGGTAAAGTTAAAGCGTCCGGCAAAGGTACGGCCATTCACTTCGCGTTTACCCAACTTGACCACTTCATTGCCGCCTGAAATCACGTCATAAACACTCTTTTTTGGATCAAGTGCCAGACGCGACTGTTCCATATACCCGAGCTTGACGGTCTCACCAATCGTCAGCTTGCCGTTTGTGGGCTCTTCCTGACCCGTGATCATGCGGAACAGGGTGGTCTTACCGGCACCGTTAGGACCGATGACGCCAACGATACCACCGCGAGGCAAATCAAAATTGAGGCCCTCATAGAGCAACTTGTCGTCGTATGCCTTGCCCACGCCCTCGAAACGAATCACCACATCGCCAAGACGAGGCCCCGGAGGAATGAAAAGACGCATGTCGTCTTGGGTCTTGTCATGCTCTTGATTGGCGAGGTTTTCGTAAGCTGTGATTCTAGCCTTGCTCTTCGCTTGGCGAGCTTTAGGACTCATACGAATCCACTCGAGCTCACGCTCCAGCGTCTTACGGCGCTTATCTTCGGCCTTCTCTTCGTTGGCTAGGCGTTTTTGTTTTTGCTCTAACCATGAGGAATAATTACCTTTCCATGGAATCCCGTGGCCACGGTCAAGCTCCAGAATCCAGCCCGCTACGTTATCCAGGAAGTAGCGATCGTGAGTCACGGCGATGACCGTGCCTTTGTATTCCTGCAAATGCTTCTCTAGCCACGCAACGCTCTCGGCATCGAGATGGTTAGTAGGTTCGTCGAGGAGCAGAATGTCGGGCTCTTGCAGCAGCAACCGAGTCAGCGCAACGCGGCGACGCTCACCACCAGACAGCTCGTTCACCGGTTGATCCGGTGGCGGACAGCGCATGGCGTCCATGGCGAAGTTGAGTTTGTCGTCTAGGCTCCACGCGTCGTGCGCGTCCAATTTGTCTTGGACCTCAGCCTGGCGGTTACACAGCTTTTCCATGTCATCGGGATCGAGATTTTCGTCACCTAACTTGGCGTTGATGTCCTCGAATTCCTTGAGCAGAGCCACAACCTCGCCGCAGCCCTCTTGGACGATTTCTTTAACCGTCTTTGTGCCATCTAATTCAGGCTCTTGCGGCAGGAAACCGACAGAGTAGCCCTCGGTCAAGTGAGCCTCACCGGCAAACTCTTTATCTACACCAGCCATGATCCGGAGCAGCGTCGACTTACCCGATCCGTTCAGACCCAAGACGCCAATCTTCGCTCCGTAGAAATACGACAGCGAGATATCTCGCAGCACCTGCTTGCCGGTCGACCTGTGAGTCTTGGCAACACGCACCATGGAATAGATAATTTTTTGTCCCGCATCACTCATTAACGATGATTCCTCGAAAGCTTAGGCTAGGGCGAAGGTGACGCCCCGCTGATTTGTCTGACCCGACTGACCGAATGGGTGAATATAAAAGAACGCTTCCTTCTATGCTGCAAAAAAATTTGCCGCACACCCGACATGGGCGGCTAGGCCCTGGGAAGTTGCTAGGCACCCCATTTAACCTTTAACCGATCTCGGTTAAACTTACGCTAAGACTTGAAAACTCTTAAGAGTTTACCATTCAATTGGGGGCGTAAATGACGCATGGACCATCGCGTAGACGTTTTGTACGTGCCTCTATGTCCGTTGGTGGCTTGGCGCTCCTGGGTTGCAAGACGCTGAATGACCAAACTGCAAATCAGCTTCAGAATGCAAACACAGCCACACTACAGGTACCTACAAGGTACCCCACCGTGCCAGCAAAGTTGCCTAGGCGCAAAAATTTGAGTTCTGCGGCGGGAGCAAAAGACCTCGCCACCTTCCGGACCGTCGTTGGACTGATGAAACAAAGCGGGCAATGGGAAGCTTGGGCCAAGATCCATCATGATTTCTGTCCGCACAATAACTGGTTCTTCCTGCCGTGGCACCGTTGGTACCTCTTTTATTTTGAGGAGAATTGCCGGGAAGTTTTGCGACAAAACAAACTTAGTGCCGATTTCAGCCTGCCCTACTGGAACTGGCCCGAGAATAACGGTGTTATTCCGGACGCATTTTGGGGGGAAGGTAACCCTCTGAACAATAGCACTCGGTATGTGAGCAAAGGTTATCTGCTACCAATGGAAACCAACAGTGCCGAGGTTATTCAAAACATCATGGCCGTTGATGATTTTTTGATTTTTGGCAGCGGTCGTTCTGCTAGCCCACGCGACTTTGGTACTACCGGCCAAATGGAGGGCACACCACATAATACCGTACATGCACAACTTGGCGGCGATATGGGCACGTTCGCGTCACCACTGGATCCCATTTTTTGGGTTCACCATTCTAACGTTGATCGGCTTTGGAGCGAGTGGGCAGCAAAACACCCCGGCAGCATTCTGCCGTCAACGCCCAAACCGATAGATCTATCGATAACTGATCCTGCTACGATCGATCCCAGAGAGCGACTAACTCCGGAATTTTGGCGAAAATTCAGCCTTAATATATATCAAACTGCGAGCGGCAGCATGGTGTCCGCCACACCTGAAAGTGCTTTATATACTGAGAAAATGCCTGTTCCATATACTTATGACAGTATCAGCAATAAAGGCTTACAGCTCGCTGACGGCGAAGTCCCAGTACCAAAATCTAAAATTCAGATCATACATATCGAATCGGTAAACGAGCAGGCAGTTAGGACTGTTGATTCACAGAATCTGATATTAAGCGCGCAGATTGCCTATTCCGCGGAGCTGAAGCCATACGTCAAAAAGCTTTTGTCTGGAAATGCTGATCGTGGGCAGCTCGTTTTAACAATTAAACACGTGCCGGTACCTACAGATCACATTAAACACACCATCATGCTTCGATTTTTCGCTAATCATCCGCAGATCAATAAAGGCAGTAGCTACAGTGACCCACATTTTTTGACGACGCTGGCTTTTTTCTCCCATGGACATCATGGGGACCATGGAGCCGCCGAATCTCTAGATTTCACGATTGATTTAACCAATATTCTGCCTAGACTGGCCAAGGCTGGTGTCGACGTGAGCGATCACTTGACCTTGGGCGTGGTTGTGGTCGACCGCAATTTGACTAGCCTTCCAGATCTAGATTTCTTTAAAAAGATTAGCCTGCGCCTCGACTATACTGAGACTGAGGTCGGCCAATAAGATGCGAAAAAAGCCGGCAGCTGTGGACTGCCGGCGCTAAAGATTCTTTTTAAAAAAAATTATCTAAATTCAGTCCGGTAGCTAGCATTACCAATCACGTAATAGACCGCAAAGGCAGTAATGTTACTGGTCGCCACTGAAGGGTTTCGAGCTACGCCTTGATCATCTTTCTCATTACCGTCGAAGACTCCGGTAATCCGGTTGTCGTCGCCAATTTTCAGCGTAGTATTGATATCTGCATTAGGAGACGTCTGGGTGATCGAAGCATTGATGTCAGATACTAAGCGACTAAATCCACCTAAATCCTCGACTTTCACATATCCTGTGCCATTCCAACGATAGAGCTCAACTTCAACACCCGTAACTTGTCCATTGGATGTAATGAATTTTGCACGCGGAATCAGAGTCACTGGCTTACCGTCGACTATTGGCGACGCTAAATCAAAGTCGTAACGCCCCACTTCTACGTTATCCACCGTGAGCTTCCATAAGCCTTGTGGGCTCGTAGTAATCGACCCACCGGTACCGAAGTTCAGCATATAGCTGGTCCGACCGCCGTAGATATCCTCACGGGCATAATAGCCATTCGCAGTACAGATACGGCTATTATTTTGTGTACTGGAAGTAGCGCCAGCATTGCTAAACGACGCTGCTGTGGATGTTTGATTGCTGTCGTCGACCAAAGTCACCGAAGCTGGAGGAGTAAACACGACAGATTTGGTGCCGCAGAGATTATCGTAAGTTAATCCCTGATCACCGCTACTTTTAACGTAGAAGCCATACCCTTTGTACGAACTATTTGCAGGTTCAGAAAATTTATCAAGGGCGTCCGTATAGTGATCGCTAGATTTCCAAAAATAGAAGGGCTCTGCCGTCCATTTGTCGTTCATGTATGAGTTAACAACGTTTTTCAGCGAGCGGCCGACATCAGCCAAAGACTCCAATGCGCCTGGACTCAAATCAAGGGCATCGCTAGACGATGCTTCGCTGGTGACATCGCGCTTTGAGCCACTAATTTTTCCTAGAGAGACGTCCCCTTTCAGGCGCTCTGTGGGAATCGCACTTAGAGCTCTGTTCTCAGGGGTTGGTAGGGAAATAAAGCGGAAGGATTGAGCTTCGGTGACTTTATCGCCAGTTTTGTCGTAAGCAACTAACAGAGTAACTGGTCCAGACTTCTTTGCTTTCGCAGCTAGCTCACCGACTCCGGACTGAATTTCGCTCTCAGGCATCGCCTTAAGTCTTTCTACGGTCAAGTCGCTAGCTTCGCCACCCATAAAGTTACGCGCAGCTTGCAACATCGCGTCCCAATTGCGATCTGCTGGAGCTTTACCAGCCTCGGCTACCAGTGTAGCGACTGCGTCTTCCGTACGGACCACATTTACTTTGAATTTACCTTCGGCATCGACATCAATCACTTCAGGGGTACCGTTCACTGAACCTTGACGAGCCTTGAAGGCCAAGACTCCTTTTGGAGCATCTGCGAGTGACAAACCAGTGATCGCCAACTGCCCGGCAACTACAAGGTTATTGCCGGAGTTTGCAGAGATACCTGGAGTACCTCCAGCGGCGGAGCTTGTGCCTGTGTCAGAGGAGTTCGTGCCATCCCCACCGCTGCTTTTTTTGCTACAGCTTGCCGAGAGAAATACAGCTAATGTTAGACACCAACTTAGACGCTCAGCACCTGTAAAATAGGCTTTTCTCATCTTCCCCTCCTCTATTTTTTTGCCGCAGATCGACGCCGGCCGGGGAAGATATCGGTTGATTGGCTCGTTACTTTAGGTTCATGACACTTTCACATGATTATCCTCTGCTTTTTACGCCTCAACCTGCTCGTCCTCTTTCGCTTTCTCCGCTTCTTTGATCATTTTATGCACAGATCCAACGCTCAGCTCGAGTCGCGCCGCAATGGCTTTGTAGGATAGTCCCTGGGCCTTCATCGCCCTCGCCTCTTTTTGCTTCTCCTCCGACACCTTGGAGGGAGCCCCGAGCTTAACTCCCCGCTTGCGCGCTGCATCAAGTCCGGCACGGACCCGTGCGACGATGGTCTCGCGCTCGATCTCTGCAATCTCAGCAAACGCCGCCAGCATCGTGCGGCGGAATGGATTCTCATGCCCAAGATTTAACACAGGCTGAGTCACAGATATGAACGCTACCCCTGCTTGATCAAGGTTCAGTAGTAGATTGATTGCGGTCGTGGCATCACGGCTGAACCGGTCCAGCTTATAGACCATTATTGTGTCTATTTTTCGCGCATAGGCCGTCTCGAGCAATGCTTGGAACCCTGGTCTGTTGAGGGTCCGTCCCGATATCCCTTCATCTGAGAATACGAGTGGCTCTATGGTTGGTTTTTTTGCGGCAGGCAGATCTCTGAGCCACTGCTCTACTGCGTTTTTTTGGCTGTCCAGATCCTGCTTCTCAGTTGATACGCGGTAGTAGATCCCAATCCGCTCCATCCCTGCCCCCTACTTTCCTATTCAGCTTTGTCCGCTGAAATGTGCATTTTTTGAGCAGCTACCGTGACTTAGCCCTTATGGAGCGCCTATGCCCCCCTGGACGTTCATTTAACCCACCCTCTCACATTGTAACATACTAATATCATTAATAAACTTGGCTTCAGCGGAGGCGTTCAAAATAGACCTGTTTATTGAACGATATCCCATGAGGATAGGGGATTTTGGTCGATTTGAGAAGATTTACGCTAAATTTGCTGTGTTTATATACAGCAACACCAGCACAAGTGCTGTTGTGTGGTTAACTTGTAATCAACAGCAGCAAAAACGGTGCTGTTGTGTTGTAATTTTGACCCCAGTTGCACAAAAAATGCACTATGCAACCGAGTAAAAGCACCTCACACTATGAGAGTGAGTTAGACCCCGATTTTTGAACGGAGCTTAGGAAAGATGTCGGCCCCCGACCGTCGCTATAATGACGCCCTGAAAGCCATGAAGAGCCTAGAAAAGGCTGGGTATAGGACCATGATGGCCGGTGGCTGTGTCCGCGACCGACTTCTAGGCAAGACTCCTGCCGACTATGACTTGGCTACGACGGCAACTCCGGAGCAGGGGATGCTGCATTTTCGCACAGAAAAACTGACCACCGTGCCGACCGGGGTGGACCACGGGACTTTCACACTATTGATGCCGAGTGGACCGGTCGAAATTACGACGCTGCGAAAAGACGTCAGTACCGATGGCCGTCATGCCGAGGTCGCGTTCGGAACGGACTTCGCAGAAGACGCAGCAAGGCGAGACTTTACCATAAACGCCTTGTTTGAAGATGCTGAAGGACAGATCGTAGATTTTGTCGGCGGCCAAAATGATCTAAAAAGCGGAGTATTGCGCTTCGTAGGCGAGCCAGAAACACGTATTCATGAAGATTATTTACGGATTTTGCGGTTATTTCGGTTTTGGTCAACGCTAGGATTTACTCCAGATGCCGAGACATTAGTCACAGTAGCTGATGCCCGTGACGGACTTGCGCGGATTAGCCAAGAGAGAGTGACGCAAGAGTGGTGGAAGATGAGCGCCGGTCCTGCACTGGCCCCAGCTCTACAAGCGATGATATCAGCGGGAGTCTTCCGCATGATTTTGCCGGAAGTCACGCCGTGTGTGTTTCCCACATTAGTCGACTTGAAAGCATGGCAGTCGACCTTATCAGCACCAGTCGCGGTGCTCGCTGGACTTTGTTTAGCCGACGGATTGCACGAAGAGGCAGCGCTAATTGCGCTGGCCGAGCGCATGCGGATGTCGCGGCATGACGGCAAGCGCCTCGCATTCTTTGCCACAGCGAGACGCCAACTATTATTAGGCGAACCCAAAGATATAGCCGAGAGACTCCTATTCTTGGATGGTTGCGAGGCAGCAGCGGGGCAGGGGAGCTTCGAAAAACTCTACGCCCCAGTACTCGGGTCCATAACAGACTTAGCTCATGCCCTCAAAGCAGTGCAATTAACTGAGGCGAAGTTTGGGCACCGGAGACAAGCCGAGCTGCCGCTTAGCGGCAAGGATGTCGTTCGGCAGACGGGGCTGACACCCGGACCGGAAGTAGGGACCATTTTAGGCCAGCTGAAGCGCGCCTATTACAACGGCGAGTGGACGACCAAAGAGCAGGGGATTGCTTTGCTAGCGGCGCACCGGAAAGAGTGAGCCGAAAGTAGGAGAGCGGCGGACTTGTGCCAAGTCGTTGGCTTATTTAGTCTTTTCAGCCACATATGAGAAGTGCCTGACCCCATTGTCAGTATTTATAGGCGTCGCAGTTATCAGCGAACTGGTTATTTATGGTCAGATTCACTTTCAGGTCGGCATCGACCTCAAAGGTGAAAACTGACCATACACGTCCGTTCTGGCCAACAGGAACCCGCAGCTCACGCTGGATATTGCCGATAAAGAGCCTAACTCTGGCACCGCTGTCCTTCGATAAACGCGCCTGCTGCGGCTCAAAGCTGGTAACGCAATCACTGAAGTTAGCTACGCGGTAAGCATAGCGTCCGGGCACTAGCTTCGGCAGGGACATGGTCTCGGGGCCAAACCCTGTTTTACTGTCGTAGTCCATCACCGCCACTGGGCTGTTCTTTGCTAGATAATAAACATGAAAATTTTTGCCGCCAGTTGGTTGCACGTAAAGGTGCCCATCTAAGTCTTTCGGCGTATCACCCCATGACAAGACTATGCGAGTCTCGCCCGACTTAAGCACCGGACTTAGTAGCAGGAGCATTTCACCCTTATCTGCAAGCAGCTGCTGACGATCACTGACGTATCCGGCAGCTGATGCCGCGACATACGAATCTGCAGCTGAAAATGTCACAGACGCCATGCCTGCAGCGTCCGTTGTTGCAGTTGTGTTTGAATCGCTAGTCGCTACTTTGGCACCAGCTAAGGGTTTGTTGTTTGTCGCATCGAGCACGGTCACTTGCAGTGAGCCTTTAACTCCGACTGCAGTAAATGACGCGTCAGACGGAGCGTTTGTTCCGGAGGAGGTTTGAATGATGCTGGATTTGCCATCGTTAGCCTCACTGCTTCCCGAGACGGATTTTTCCCCGGAGCCTTTTGGCGACTCGCTGGCAAAATTTGAGGCGTTACAACTCACCGCGACAAGGCAAAGGAAGACATAAAGCATTTTAAAGCGCGTCATCGGTGCCCCGTTTACGTAATAAGCTAAAGTCTTTCCCGCCCTTAGGTTTGGCCTACCTATCGGCATAAACAGCAAAAAACTTTAGCCTTTTACTAACTTTTTAGAATTGCAGCAAATTACAGCAATCAAACCGGCTCAGCCGAGGCGGTTTCCTTATCTACCACGTCGGTATCCAACTTACGGAATGGTGCCGCCGGGGCCCGCATGGCCTGCCCTGCCAGCAACGTGACCGCCTGCCACTTGCCTACGGCACTGGCATGGTCATACCGAAGCACTTGATGCTGTAAGTCACCATCCTCGGTCACGGTCTCGACATACTGACGCCCGAAGAGGTCGCCATCAAAGCCAAGTGTGGCATGAATTAGCTGCGAGCTCTCCGGTAGAATCGGCGCCCACATGGTGCTTAGCCAAGTAATGCACTGCAGAGCCACGTAGACAGAGGTTGCAGCGCGCGCTGGGTCAGTCTTCACAACAGTCCAGGGCGCATGATCACTGAGGTATTGGTTTACGCGCTGACTAAGCCGACGAGCCTCGTCTAGGGCGGCCCGCATTTTCACAGCCTCGTATTGGCCGCCAACCGTCGTGAAGCCAGCCTTGACCTCGGCCAGCAAAGCTTCGTCATCTGCGGACAAAGTAGTGCCTGGTTCGGGGATCTTTCCATCGTAGCGCTTGAAGGCGAAGCCAAGCATCCGGTTAGCTAAGTTGCCCCAGTTCGCTACAAGTTCGTTGTTCACCTTCTCGACAAAGTCGTCCCACGAGAAATCGACGTCGCCAGTTTCCGGCGCGAGTGCAGTCAACACGTAACGCCACGCATCCGACTGGTAACGCTCAAGGACGTCAAGCACCGTGATGGCGCCACCACGACTCTTACTGACCTTGCGACCACGGTTGCTTAGGTACTCATTCGCCGGCACATCGTAAGGTAGGTTTAGACCGCCCTTAGCGATGAGATAGCCTGGCCAGTGGATCGTATGGAAGGTGATGTTATCCTTGCCGATAAAGTAGTAAGTCCGCGCATCAGGAGCGGTCTTACTGTCCCAAAACCGTCGCCAAGCATCAGGCTTACCGGAGACTTGCGCATACTCTTGCGTGGCACTGAGGTAGCCCATGACGGCCTCGAACCAAACATAAATACGTTTAGTATCGTAGCCTGGCAAAGGGATGCTAACACCCCACTCGAGGTCACGGGTGATGGCGGTGCCGCGCAACTCGCGTTTTTCTAAAGTGCCGCGCGCAAAGTTGAGCACGTGCTTACGCCAATGTTCTTTGCCATCAGACATCCATTCGAGCAAAGGCTCGTTGAGCTTTCCTAAGTCGATGTAGAAGTGCTCAGTTTCCCGCACTTCTAAATCGCGTGAGCCCGTCATTTTCGATACGGGGTTCTTTAATTCAACAGCATCATAAGTCTTGCCGCAGTTGTCACACTGATCACCACGCGCCTCTTTGAAAGCGCAGAACGGACATTCCCCCTCGATGTAGCGGTCCGGTAAAAAGCGCTTCGCCTGGAGGTCGAAAAGCTGCTTTGAGGTCGCCTTGTAGATGTAGCCCTTTTCCAAAAGATCGAGAAAGAATTCATGCACAACGCGGGCATGATTACGTGTACCCGTATGGGTAAAATAATCAAAGGTGATGCCTATCTTCTCAAAACTCTCGATGAACTTGCCGTGGTAGCGCTCAACAACCTGGGCCGGGGTGCTCCCCTCTTTCTCAGCCTGGATGGTGACCGGAGTACCGTGCGTGTCGGACCCACTCACCATTAATACGTCGCGACCAGTCATCCGCAGATACCTAGCAAAGATATCCGGTGGCAAGTAGGCACCAGCGATATGCCCAATGTGCAAAAGGCTATTGGCATAAGGCCAAGCAACGCAAACTAGCACTGGCTCTTTGGCTACTTGAGTATTCGAACTATCGCTCGGATGATTGATCGCCGCTGTCATTTACAGTCCCCAAAGCTGGCCACAGTCGGCCTTTAATTGCGCGATAAACTCTGCCACCGGCATTGCAGCTAACTGCTTACCGTCGTGGAAGCGCGCCGCAACCGTCTGCGACTCTTTTTCCTTATCGCCCAGCACGAGCATATAAGGCGTCTTCATGACTTGAGCTTCACGGATCTTAAAGCCTAACTTCTCGTTGCGCAGGTCAATCTCGGTGCGCACACCAGCCGCCTGAAGCTCAGCTTCGACCGCTTTGGCGTAAGCTTCTTGTTCTTGCGTAATGTTGATGATGCGAACCTGAGTAGGCGCAGCCCAGAGGGGGAAGTGACCTGCGTAGTGTTCGATAAAGATCCCCATAAAGCGCTCGAGACTCCCGAGCACAGCACGGTGGATCATGACGGGCGTGTGGCCTTTGTCGTCACTGCCGACGTACTCAAGGTCAAAGCGGCTAGGCATCGAGAAATCTAGCTGCACCGTGCCGCATTGCCAGCTGCGCTCTAGGGAGTCGATCAGGTGGAAATCGATCTTCGGACCGTAGAATGCACCGTCACCGGGATTTAGTTTGTATTCGCGACCCGACTTCTCGAGTGCCGTTTTCAGGGCGTCTTCCGCCTGCGCCCAAATCTCGTCACTGCCGATCGACTTCTCCGGTCGAGTGGATAATTCAACGCGGTAGCGAGCGAATCCAAGAGCCGAATATGCTTGGTCAATCTGAGTCAAGACCCGAACGATCTCGTCTTGGATTTGCTCTGGAGCACAGAACACATGGGCGTCATCTTGGACGAACGTACGCACCCGGAAAAGGCCGTGAGTCACACCGCTGCGCTCATGCCTGTGGACGCGACCGAATTCGCTCAGGCGAAGCGGCAGCTCGCGGTAACTGTGACGGCCAGAACTGTAAAGCAAGCAATGACCGGGACAGTTCATCGGCTTGATTGCCGACTCCGAGTCGTCCACTTGAGTAAAATACATGTTCTCGCGGTAGTTGTCGTAATGTCCGCTCTTTTTCCAAAGGTCGACATCCATAATCAGCGGTGTGTTTACTTCGGTGAACCCGAACGCTGCATTGCTACGGCGCATAAAGGCCATCAACTTGTTGTAAACAGTTGCCCCGGCTGGATGAAAGAAGGCGTTTGCTGGCGCCTCTTTATGGAACGAGAACAAGCCAAGTTGTTTACCGAGGACACGGTGATCGCGCTTTTTAGCTTCCTCGATCCGGTGCAGGTATTCGTCGAGTTCTTTTTGGGTAGCCCACGCTGTACCGTAGATACGGGTCAACTGCGCATTACGCTCGTCACCACGCCAGTACGCTCCAGCTACACTCATCAATTTAAAAGCACCGACCTTACTGGTCGCAGGTACGTGAGGACCGCGGCAGAGGTCGAACCATCCATCCATAGCGTATATGGACACTTCGTCCGTCTCAGGTATCGCGCTAACTAGCTCGACCTTGAACTTCTCGCCCAGCTCATCAAAGCGCCGCACAGCTTCATTACGCGACACAACTTCGCGAGCGACTTTGTGATCCGCTTTTACGATCGCTTTCATTTCGGCTTCGATACGCTCAAGATCTTTATCGTTGATCTTGATGTCGTCGGGGAATTTGAAGTCGTAGTAAAAGCCATTGTCGACAACCGGGCCAATCGTGACCTGTGTCCCGGGCCAAAGCTTTTGTACGGCCATAGCCAACACGTGCGCCGTGGAGTGTCTAATGACCTCCAGCCCATCAGCCGACTTGGCCGTGAGGATTTCGAGCTCGGTATCTACGCTCACAGGGGCGTTAAGATCCAGTAATTTACCGTTGGCCTTCACAGCCAGAGCCGCCTTAGCTAGCCCAGCACCGATACTTTGGGCGACCTCGGCAAAGGTCACTCCCGGTGAATAAGAACGCTTCGATCCGTCCGGTAGACGGACATGCACCTGCGACATGCTTCCTCCAAGTTCCTCTAGACGACGCGCGAAGCCGCGCCGATCTATTGGTATAGCACGTCATTTGGATTGCACAACATGGGCTTACGAGAAAAACCGCGGGGGTAGGCCGCGGTTTCCTGAGGTTACATTGAGTTAGCCGATTTAGTGAATTTGGCTGACGCCAAGTTCTTTGGCCATCCGAGACATGATGTAGGGAGCCTGATCAAGAAATTCGGCAGCCTTTTCGTGGCCGAGATCGTAGGCTGCAGCCACGGCATCAATTGCGTCCACTGCTTCGTCCGCACCTAGCCGAGATGCCATGTCGTCCAGAACGTGGCCAACCAGCAGGCCAGTTGACTCTTCAGCGTCTGAGATGATGCCAAACGGCAGCGTCAAACGATTGAGCGTCAAAGGCGAGTTTGAATATCCCTTGAGGAAGGCTAGATATTGTTTGAATGGCATGGACAATTTCATGCGTCATCATCTCCGTGCCGGTCCCGATGCCGGTTGGTCTGGAAATATGCTAGGTACTTATGGTCTATCGGCAGTACCCTGGGCGGCATTAATTGCCGAGAGAAAGTCGGCCGGTAGCGAATCTCCAGGAGTAGTGATGTTCTCTGAGATGTTGGATGGTTATAGCGCACCGTTAGCGGCGAGGAGTCGACCACAAGAACTCGACGACGTGGTCGGTCAGGATCAAATTTGGGCACCGCAGTCCGCATTAAGGGCTCTGGTGGCGGCTGACAGATTCACGTCCCTGCTATTCTTTGGCCCGCCCGGCACAGGCAAGACCAGCCTCGCACAGGTCATAGCCAGCGCAGGCAAGCGGCCCGTAGAGCTTATGTCAGCTGTGCTGCACGGCGTTAAAGAGATCAGGGCCCAGATTCAGCGCTCAGAGGCACGTCTACAGTCAGGCCAAAGTGCACTGCTCGTTTTCATGGACGAGATTCACCGGTTGAGTAAAAGCCAACAGGATGTCCTGCTACCCGCACTGGAAGCTGGCACCATAAAGTTCATTGGCGCGACCACAGAAAATCCGTCCTTTACTGTAAATAACGCGATTTTATCGCGTACTTTAGTATTCAAGCTCGAACGACTGCAGCCCGAGGCTCTCAGGGCCATCATCGGCAAAGCCCTCAACTCACCGCAAAGCGGGCTGCCTCGCCGTGATGTCGAAGACGCTGTGATCATGGCCATTGCCAACGCCGCGGACGGTGACGCCCGGCGAGCGCTCAATCTTTTGGAAGCTGTGGTCGTCAGTGCACCGGCCGACATTAGCCCGATCAGCCTGAAAGCCCTAGCTGCTGTAGCGCCAACCCTGAACCTGCGGTACGACAGCAGCGGCGATGGTCATTACGATCTCGCCTCAGCCCTGATCAAAAGTATCCGCGCCAGCCAACCGGATGCTGCGGTTTATTATCTCGCTCGAATGCTCGAGGGCGGAGAGGATCCGATGTTCATCGCACGGCGGTTAGTCATTGCTGCTAGTGAAGATATCGGCAATGCCAATCCAACGGCGCTGTTGCTCGCAACGAGCTGCATGCAGGCAGTGCACGCGGTCGGCATGCCCGAAGCACGCATCAGGTTGTCGCAAGCTGCGACGTATCTTGCCGCATCCCCCAAAAGTAACCGCGCTTATTTAGCAATAAACCAAGCGCTTGCTGATGTGCAAGCCACTGGCTCTCTCGAAGTGCCGTTGCACTTGCGTAACGCGCCGACCAAACTCATGCGTGAATTTGGTCACGGAGTGGGGTATGTCTACGCCCACGATGACCCAGTGGGAGCGCAACGCCTCAGCTATCTACCAGGGGAGCTAGCCCACCGGCGTTATTACGAGCCGTTAAATACCGGCGTAGAAGCACAATTAAAGGCTAATTTGGCGCGCCTTCAAGCGACCAGCAAAGGTCAGGGCGAACCATAATTCGAGGAGTTTTCATGTCATCCGTCGTTCAGCAGCAACCAATCGCCTTACTCTCCGTCACCGACAAAACAGGACTCGTGCCGTTTGCACGCGGCTTGAGCGAGCTTGGATTCAAATTGCTTTCGACAGGTGGCACAGCGAAGTTACTGCGTGAGCAAGGCGTCCCGGTGACGGATGTGGCTGAGTTTACCGGTAGCCCGGAAATTCTTGGCGGCCGGGTTAAGACCCTGCACCCTCAGATTCACGGCGGGATCCTGGTGGACCGGGACCGTCCAGAGCAGATTGCTGAGGCTGCAAAGCACGGCATTAAGCCGATCGATTTGGTTGTAGTGAACCTCTATCAGTTTGTTAGTGAGGCAGTGGCGAAAGGTCTCGATCTAGAATCCGCCATTGAGCACATCGACATCGGCGGCCCCACCATGCTGCGTGCAGCCGCGAAAAACTGGCGCCATACCCTGCCGGTGATGGATCCGCATGACTATGATGAAGTCCTGACTGCACTGAGCCGCCGCGATGTGAGCCGCTCGCTGCGCCTGCGCCTCGCGGTGAAGACCTTCGCGAGCATCTCGACCTACGACCAAACTATTGCCAGCTATTTGGGCGGCGCTGGTGGGTCAACCACGCCAGCTGATGCTTTGACGTTTAACCTTCGCCAAGTCCAGAGTCTGCGCTACGGGGAAAACCCGCATCAATCGGCCGGCCTGTTTGCCGACACTGCTGTTCCAGCCGTGGGCTTCGCAAAAGTTGAGCTGCTTGGTGGCAAAGAACTCTCCTACAACAACATCCTAGACCTTGATGCTGCCACGGCTTTAGCAGCCGAATTTGAGCAGCCAGCCGTTGTGATCGTTAAGCACACCAATCCCTGCGGCTGCGCTACCGATGCATCTGGCAACATGGCAGAGATTTTTCGCAAAGCCCTAGCCTGTGATCCAAAGTCGGCATTTGGCGGGATTATAGCTCTCAATCGCACCGTCGATGCTGCTGCGGCCACAGCGATTACATCGATCTTTACCGAATGCGTCGCAGCACCTGATTTCAGCCCGGAAGCTTTGGCTATCTTCAAACAAAAGCCAAATCTGCGCATTTTAAGAGCACCATTTGCTCGCCTTGGTCAGCGACCACTGCGTCAACATGTGCGCTCCGTACACGGTGCCATGCTGGTTCAGTCAGAGGACGGGGGCAGCTTCGCAGCCGACGCGTGGAAAGCCGTGACCAAAAAAGCCCCCGACAAGTCGACGCTGAACGACCTTCAATTTGCCATGATCGTTGCCAAGCACGTCAAATCGAATGCTATTGTCTTCGTCAGGGACGGCGTGACCGTGGCAATCGGCGCTGGCCAGATGAGCCGGATCGATGCCGCTAATATCGCCGTCGCGAAAGCCGCGTCAGAGGGGCGTGATGTTAAGGGTAGCGTTCTAGCCAGTGATGCCTTCTTCCCGTTTGGCGACACGGTTGAATTTGCGGCATCACACGGTGTGAAAGCCATTGTGCAGCCAGGCGGGTCTAAACGCGATCAGGACTCCATCGACGCAGCCGATCTGCACAACATCGCGATGGTATTCACAGGTGAGCGCCACTTCCGCCACTAGGCCATCAGGCTGGTAATGAATCGGCATACATGCGCTAGAGAGCGACATGCGTGCCGATATCGATATGGACGACAAAGTGCTGGTCTTCAGACCAGTTCAGATTTATTCCGCTACTGTAGCGATCGGAACGACCGATTTGAATGAACACTAAGCGGTCAAAGACGCGTAGGGTTTCGTAATTGTCGTTATCTTGAAGGGCGAGCGAATCTATCCCAACCAGATAACCCAAATCGGCCTCTTTCATCCCCAACCAACGCGGTGATGCCCGCTGAGTCGTTGGTGACTCCAAAGCATATGCTGGAACAGACGCACGCGGTGACACTAGATTGACTAGGCCGCTTGGTGAAATCTCGAGCACCCACGTTTCCCTAAAAGACTCGGTCACCGTCGTGGAGCTTCCGTCCAAAATCAGTGACCGGGTGATCTGCCAAGCCACGGGCAAATTGATGCGCTGAATCCGAGCATCGGCGAAGCCGACTAAGCTCATGCTCAGTATAAATATTAAACAAGTGGCTAGGGGTCGACGCATGACAATATTTTATCTATATTTAAGAACAATAGAAATAGCGATAACGACCATCATATCGAGCTGATTCTTGCGCCGACTTTTTGCCGTACTGCTGCTCATGGTCTGGGGCCTTAGCCCCACTGCTCATGCAATGATTCACTCGGCACCCGTCGTCATCAAGGGCGACGCCATCAAGCTGATCACGCACTACCCACTTGGGATGTACCGACTATTTCGCAGCAATGCCAATGGTAAAGCCGTTAGCATCCCGTTTCAAATAGATGAGATTAACGACTGGGGCGATTATGTGCTGCCTGACGGTGGCGACATTACCGCCAAGACCGGCAATGGCTTGTTTGATCCCCAGGATGAACTTTCATTTATGGGCGACGATGTTGGGCCGGCTGTGCCCCCAAGCGACTGGGCTGGGATAGGCAAACCCCCCATCGTGATTGAAATTAAATTGAACTTCCCCACGCAAAATCAGTCGGGAGACAACGAAGGAGCGGTCTATTTAGGCGTCTACTTCATGAATGCCCCGCAGATCTCTGAGCGAAAATATGTCTCTTTTGACCGTCAAAATGCCGAAGTAATGACATCGCGCTACCGTTACAGCTTCGACCAGAAAAACTGGCTGGTAGCCCGCAAGGTTGAAATGGTCCGACGTGGGACAGAAACTCAGCCGCAGCGCGAGTTTGTGCCGTTAATTGATTCGACCACCTTCTTTATGAGGGCAGACCTCAAGTATTTCCTCACCGTAGAGGCCAATCACAGGTCCATCGATAGTCAGCTCGAGGCTTATAAAATAGGACCCATACGTTCGATCATCCGGATCAGCTTTGTCTACAACTTCCTCAAGCTCAATTTTGAGTTGGGCATGTATACCGAAGTGAGCTTCTTCTCTAATGCCGTCTTTTTGCCCGCAGTACTTTATAACCCGCTCGATGGAGCCAAGAACCTCAATCAAGGGAGCGGCTTCTACTACGGTATGGCGCTGCGCGAGAATCCAGAGACCTATAAGATCGAAACGAATATGCCACGCCAGAAAAAAACTGGTTTCTTAGACTTCCTGGGCGGGAGGCCACAATCACAAAACACCTATTGGATCACCGCCGCAAGCGATGACCGCATCTTGTATATGGAGATCAATCCCTCCGAGGAAATGCGCAAGCGCAACAGCATCCCGCTCTATTACCAAGAAAACACTCCCGGCAGCGAAGTTCTCAAAAGGGGCAATGATCAGCCGAAGGAACTTGGCAAGAGTCCTGTGAATTTAGCTCTTTATTTTGATATGACGAAATTTGCTGAGGGCGAACACAACATGTCACTGCGGCTCTTTTTTGAGAATACGAACGAGCAGCAAAGACTGGCGTCCTTTAAAACTTTGCGTGACTGGATCGTTAAACCTAGGCGGGTGAATTAGCCGGTTGATGACAAGTCCGACACGGGCGGTTAAGATCGCAACATGACGGATACCGAACTACCCATGATTGTTTGGCTACGCGGCGACGAAGATCACTGCGCTGATTTTGTATTGGACGCCGATGCGGTCATGCAGACGCTTGGTATCAAGCGTTCGCGTTTGACGCAAATTTCCGGCAAAGAGCTGCGAGTTGGGCGCATTCGGCGAGGGCGCTATATCAGTCCGGTCTACCGCCAAGCCGATGTCGATGTCTACCTCGAGTGGACCCGCGCCAGCGCCTCCCAGCTTAAATCCGCTAGCGCAGTGACGGAGGCGACGGCCGGTTTATTAGAACAGAGCGAGAGACTCGGCGCAGCTCTGCACTCGATCCCTGAGGAATTAACTAGCGTCATTCGCCGCGATTTGGCGCAGACAGCGGTGAGCCTCACCACTCACATGCATCATATTTTGGAGCAAGCTCACGATGTGAGCCGCCAGCATCAGGGTGCGGTTCTTGGTGTGGAAAACAGGCTTAAGTCTGTCATAGCCGCGCAGCAAGAGTTTCTGACCCAAATGATGGGCCAGATGCACAAACAAGACGCGCAATTACAGCAATTAAATCAGAACCTAACCGAACTTAGCGCCCTAGCCCGCATGCAAAGACAAGATCACCTCGAGCAAATCCAACAGCAAAAAGCTGAGCAAGAGGCGCTGACCGAGGAATTGGCGGCGTTAAAGACCCAGTTCTCGTTGGCTCCGAAGCCGCGCCGTCGAGCCACCGCCGACTCTCGCCGTATCAAGGGCGTAGCCGCTAGGCCGCAGTCCGCTATCGCAAAAGCCGCGCAGCGCCCACCAAGAGCGCGCGCCTACGCAACGGCTCAGCCAACCAAATCGCGCTCTTTAAGCAAGCGAATCAAAGCCAAGATCGACTCTTCCATCGATAAGTCGCTCGTATCAAGCACTACAGCGTCGGATGCCTGCTTAAGCGGCGCCGTATCGCGGCCCTGATCTCGTTCGTCACGACGGGCAATGCCCTTGCGGATATCTTCTAGGGCCTGAGGCTCGGTGTCGGTTCCAAGCTGATGCATGCGCCGACGCGAGCGCTCCTCCAAACTAGCAGTCACAAACACTTTCAAATCGGCATCGGGGAACACTACGGTCCCAATGTCACGACCATCGACCAAGGACCCCTTAGGGGCTGACAGCGTTAGTTGCCTCTGCACCGGCAAGAGGCAGTCGCGGACAGCAGCCTGCTTGGCAACTTTACTCGCTGCATAGCCAGCCTGCTCTGAATTCATTTCTAAGGTAAGGTTGCGATCTTTATACCAAAGAGAACGCTCGTCCGAGCGCCAGGCAAGACCCGGGGCGATCTCGTCGACCATGGCTGCTAGACTGGCGCTATCATTCAAATCAATCCCGCGGCTCAATGCCAAAAGACCGACTCCACGGTACAAGGCGCCGGTATTGATGTACGTCCAACCAATGCGCTTACTCACCTCATCGCAAATGCTGCTCTTGCCTGAGCCTGCAGGCCCATCCACGGCGACAATTTTGGGTTTTGAGTGAGTCAAACCTGTACCCCTCGCGCATGCCAAAGCGTATGCTTCGGCGAATCAATGACCGTCCACAACGTATTTTCGGTCTTTGCCTATTATCCCAAATGGGACAAAACTTCAAAGAAATCTGGGAAACTAACGGCAGCACATTCTGGATCTGCAATTTCGCAGGGACCATTGGCAAACTTGGCTAAAATAGCCGCTGACATGGCTAAGCGGTGGTCCTCATCGGGATTGAAAGCAAACGAGGACACCTGGCGCTCCCCCCCTTCAATTAAGAGGTCGTCCCCTTCAGTCCAGACGTTGGCACCGACCACCTTGAGCAACTCGACCACCTTCGCCAGGCGATCCGACTCTTTGACGCGGAGCTCACCAAGGCCGCGCATGCGGGTAACGCCTTGCGCAAAAAGAGCTGCGACTGCCAAAATCGGAACTTCATCGATAAAAGTGGGTGCAGCAGCAGCCTCAGTTTCAATAGCTTTAAGACTAGCACCACCGTGAACCACCAAATCCATCACGGACTCTAAGTAACCGGTGGTATCGTCTGCCGGCTGACGCTCGAAATTCACACCCATGCGGCTCAATATCTCGAGAAAGCCTGTGCGCGTATGATTGTCGAGCACGCCTCGGATCGTCACCCGGCCCGAGCTTAACGCCGCTAAGACTGCAAAAAATGCTGCCGAAGAGGGATCACCTGGGACTAAGTGCTGACGCGCTGGGGGGCGAAATGGACCGCGTAAACTTACCGTTTCATGACCGCCTAAATGCGCAACATCAATATCGGCACCAAGGGCCGCAAGCATCTTCTCGGTGTGATCACGGCTCCCTGAGGGCAGAGTGACCTGGGTAACACCGCTGCAGTTTAGTCCAGCTAGGAGCAGGGCGGACTTAACCTGTGCCGTCGCCTTGTCAACGCTGTGCTCAGTTGCTCGCAACTGCTGGCCAGAGATGGCCAGGGGCAGGAGCTTGCCGTCATCGCGCCCCATAATTTTAGCGCCAATTGCGCGCAGCGGAGTGACCACCCGCCCCATCGGCCGAGTACTTAAACTGGCATCGCCGAAACAGGTCACAAAAAGAGCGGGAGTCGCCGCAAACAGCCCCGTCAACAAGCGCGCAGTGGTGCCGCTGTTACCAAAATCGAGCGGCACTAAAGGAGATGCCCACCCATCCCAGCCGGGCGACTGGACCGTGATACTTGCAGGCTTACCTGCCGATGCCTGGTGCTCTTCAATCCGGACACCTAATGCCCGCATTGCTGCCATGGTCGACTTACAATCGGCTCCCATCAGGGGATTGATCACTTCGCTCTTGCCCACTGCCATAGCCGCAAACATAACCGAACGGTGCGTTACAGACTTGTCGGGTGGGCAAAGCAGCCGGGCATTTAATTCGGTTTGTCGCCCCTGCGGCAAAGGCCGGATGATCGCTCGCTTGCCCGATTCATTTTGCATTGGCAATGAGCTCCCGACCGTCACCCACGTAACCTAAATTCATAAATTTCTTGATCCGATGCTCACGCATTTCCGGGCCTGACAAACGGCCGAGCTCCGCCAAATCAGCAATCAGCTGCTGACGAATGTTGCGTGCCGTGATCTCAATACTGCGGTGCGCTCCACCCTCTGGCTCGGGAATGATCCGATCGATAACCCCGAGCTCCAAAGCACTAGGAGCTGTCAGCTTTAAAGCCTCAGCCGCAGCGGCAGCATTTGAGGCATCCTTCATCAGGATCGAAGCGCAGCCTTCTGGGGAAATAACTGAGTAAATTGAATACTGAAGCATGTGAACTTTGTTGGCGACACCAAGGGCCAGTGCGCCGCCGCTGCCACCTTCACCAACGACGACGGCGATAATTGGCACCTTCAGCGTCGACATGATCATAATATTCTTAGCGATCGCTTCCGATTGGCCGCGCTCCTCGGCACCAACGCCTGGATAGGCGCCAGGTGTGTCGATGAACGTCACAATCGGCATACCAAAACGCTCCGCCATGTTCATGATGCGCAGCGCCTTGCGGTAACCCTCCGGACGGGGCATGCCAAAGTTACGATAGATGTTGTCTTTGGTGCCGCGGCCCTTTTGATGACCGATTACTACAATGGAGCGGCCTTCGAAGGTCGCAAGACCACTGACAATTGCTGGATCGTCAAAGAAGTTGCGGTCACCATGCAGCTCGACAAAGTCTGAGCACAGCGCGCTAATGAGTTCCAGGGTGTTGGGGCGCCTCGGATGACGCGACAACTGGGTAGTCTCATAAGCACCTAAGCGCGAGAACATCTCTTGCCGCAGTACATGAGCACGGGCCTCGAGATCATGAATCTCTTGGTCTAGATTTATAGACTGAACCGTCGCCATCCGGCGCAGCTCGTCAATTTTAGTTTCCAGATCGGCAATTGGCTTTTCGAGAGGAATGTATTCCATTTATTTTTCACCATTGAGTTGGAAAGGTCCTTTATCCCATAAGTCGATTAAGTTGCCAAGATCGTTCGGTTCTTGTTATGATAAGAAGGCTTCTGATTGTAGAAAGGGAGAGCTATGGTCAAGTCTGAGCTGATCGAAAGTCTGGCAGAGCGCGCTGATATCACTTTGGCCAAGGCCGAGGAAATCGTAGACCTATTTTTCGATGCCGTCGGCGACACGCTGTGCAACGGGCACCGAGTAGAGATCCGCGGATTTGGCGCCTTTACCGTTCGTGAATACAAGGCCTACGAAGGGCGCAACCCCAAGACGGGCGAAAGAATTACGGTGCCACCGAAGCGCCTGCCGTTCTGGAAGACCGGTATGGAGCTGAAGCAGCGTGTGGACTCGGCTTTCCCACCGACGCCGGTCAAAGCTAGCCGGTAGTCCCTTGACAACTAGCGGACACGGCCTCAAATAAGGTCTCATGGTTCTGCCATCAGGCAGTACCAAGCCGCGTTCATTGTCAGGAGACCGCCGATGCCGATTTATGAGTACGAATGTAAGTCCTGCAGCACCGTGCAGGAGGTCCTGCAAAAAATAAGTGATCCCGCCCCGGCGGAGTGCCCTTCCTGTCACAAGGGGCCGCTGGTGAAGCTGCTCAGCCGTACTGGCTTTATCCTAAAGGGAAATGGTTGGTACGTGACTGATTTCCGCGACGGCGGCAAAAAGGCGGCCAGTGGCGCGTCTGAAGGGTCATCCGGTGGCTCGTCAGGAAGCTCGTCGAGTTCCGCTTCGAGCTCAGAAAGTGCTTCTAGCAGCAGCTCCAGCGACAGCTCAAGCACCACAAGCTCGACACCGTCCTCCTCCGCAAAAGACGGCGGCGGTGGGTGTGCAATGGGCGGGTGCGGTACCGGCCACTCTCACTAAGACGTTAAAAATCATAAAATGTTTAAAATGATCTTGTTATTTTAAACAATATTTATTAGTATGCCGTGTTCAGTGAACCTATTTCAGGGGACCGGCATGCTAAAAGCTAGCGCTTGTTTGCTACTTTCCCTTGTTTTTTCATCGGCTTGTGGGTCGGATCGCGATATTTTTGGCCACCGCAAATCCGCTGACCCCGCACCGGCTCCGGCCGATGACCCCGATAAGACCACTGGCACCTCACCCGGAGGCACCAATGTCTCGCCGGGCAGTCCTATGACCACTAAGGCAGTGCTGGACCAGGCTGACGGCGATTCTTATCTGACCAACGTCGCAGCCCTCATTGCTTCCGTAGGACTTGGTCCATACCATCAGCTTGGTAAACACGGAAAAAATATCAAGGTAGCCATCCTCGACAACGGCTTCGCCGGGCTAAACAACAGCCTTGGTAAGCGCCTCCCCCCGGACACCGAACTGGTCAAATCCCCATTGGATCAGATGGAAAATACAACGCACGGCACCAAGTTGGCCGAAGTTCTATATGCCTTGGCTACGGGACAGAATAAGTACTCCGAGAAAGTGGACGGACCAAAAATTATTTTGATGAACACGAATGGGTTTACCAACTTTAAGCATGCAGTAAAGCAGGTCATTGAACGCAAGATTGATATCGTCCTTTACGCTCAAGTCTGGCAATACTTCGGCAACTTCGATGGCAAAGGCTTCATCAATACAGAAGTAAACAAAGCCACTAAGACTGGCGTGCTGTGGATCAACGCAGCAGGTAATATGGGACAATCGACCTATAATGGCCCTGTGAACATCGGCAGCGATGGCGTCACAGTAACACTCCCGCATGAACAACGGTTCGTGCGTTTCACCGTTCCCCGTGATCAAACTTCGGTTAGTATCGCACTAAACTGGAACGACTATAAAGACACGACCAACTTCGCCACTCAACAAGATCTGGATTTGATCTTGGAAGATACTTATCAGCATCAACTCGGTACGGGGCGGTTGCGCCAGACTGGCCCGAATGGCAACAAGAGCGATCCTCAGTACTCAGCTTATCCGCGAGAAACTATTTCCACCGTACTCAATACAGGCACCTATCTGCTCCGGGTCGAGGCCAACAACCGCAACTTTACAGCGGCTTCACAGCTAAGACTTAGCATCGACGGCGAAGGCGTCAAGATGCTGGATCAAGTGAGTGACAACAGCGTTGGCATTCCTGCGGATAATCCGAGCGTGCTGACGATTGGTGCCGGAGATGTCGACTATAGCGGTAAAATGCCCGCAGCAGGCAGCAACAAAGCTAAACCGGAGATCCAGGTCGCATCATCTGAAGTACGCTTTTCCGACGGTGAACGGCATTTTGGGACGTCGGCTGCATCGGCGATCGTAGCGGCTGGGCTGGCAGTGTTTCAAGGCACCTACGGCACCTTCGATAGAGCCAGAGCGTTGGACATGATCGGGAAAGGTGTTTTAGCTACTGCAGAAAGTAGACAAGCACCCTCCCCTACTTTCAAGCTAGGTGTGCCGAGGACGCGCTAGACTTACGAGTTATCTGCGACGTCAGCTCCAAAGCGCCAGTATGCACATCCTGACGATAGACGGTGTTTACGCGACGCCGGCGGTGGAAGGCTTGGCGCCGTGCCTCCACACGATTTGCGGGCCAAGCAACAAGGATGTCGGTACGACCGTCGAGAAGATTGCCAGACGCTCAGTCAAACTCCTGCGGCGCCGGGGCTATCTTGATAGCGAAGCCGAGTTCATCATGAGGCCGGATGCCGACGAGATGTTCCTGGGGCCGCCTATATAATTGACTTTGTGTCCAAGCAGATTTTGGTGTTTTCGGGCGAAGCATTGACCAGCGGAACTCGCAAATTTAACTAAGGAAAAACGGAGAAAGGAAAGGTGGGCAGCAACAAGCAGTACATCATTTTACAATCAATGGGCTCAACTTGTGGTGATCTGATTTAATGCTCTAATAAAGAGCTCATATATATAAGACACTAACACGCGGTATACGGCCTTGCTTAAAAAGCGACTAAACAAAAATATTATTATATGTTAACGAATCTACCTTCCTTCGTCGTTCTCTGTTCCCTGATTAACATGAATAGCCTGATTGACACCTAAACTTCAGAAAGCTTTGGTCCATGGCAAAGAAACTACTGTGCGTCCTATCGTTGATCATCTTCACAAATTTGTTGGCGGCTTGTAGCGACAAAACCCAATCGGACGACGACGGAGCAAAGCGGCGCAGTTCAGCGCCATCAGGCGGCCCGGCATTACCGCCAATCGCAAATAAATCACCGTTAATCTCGCCAACAGCTCAGCCTGCACCGGATCAAAGTAACAACGCGTCCAGCTCAGCTACTGCGACCGCTCCAGTTGCGCAACCAACGCCGAACGCAGCCACCACGGCAACAGTCAAGGCAGCGCCCAGCTGCAGTGCTACAGACATGCTGGAACTACGTAGTCGGATCAAGTTCACAAAAATCACCGCCGATGATGATTATTTCACGGCAAGAAATCTCAATTACATTCTTCAATTCGGCGTGTCCGGCAAATACATCATGGTGACCTATGTCGACCCAAGCACCAGTCTTGGACACGTCATCAGCTCGGTCGATAGCGGCCTTTCCTGGAGAAATTCGACGACTCTTGGCGGCGAAAATATCGACAGCTTGCCGCAGATGAATGGATCCGCGATTGACCTAGCCGGGGATAAAAAGATAGCGCATTCCCCAGATCTCGGCGCCACCTGGCAGTACTACAACCTGCAAGACTTGGGTCTACCGGTAGATACCAAGTTTATAAACCTTACTGGTGATGGCGACCGACTGCTGACCTCCACGTTTACTGCTAAGTCTGAGTCACCTCGTTATTTAGCGCAATTCTGGCTTCGAGAAGGATCTAAATGGCGCGAAATTCTAGGACCGAAGATTGATAAAGTTATCACCTCGGACTTGTATCTTCACGGCCAGGAAGTGGTAGCCGTCTTTGGCGACGAAGTGGCTTACAGTTTAGATTTAGGGAGAACATGGAGCAATTACTCCGTAGGATGTGAAGCGAAGATCCGGAGTAATGCTGATAAGTGGTTTCTTACCTGTCGCGACGGGACTATAGCCTACTTAGCAGACGATAAGTCGGAACGAGTTAGGTTAGGCGCTGGTCGCGGTGAATTGGCTGTGCCTTATCTTGGGTCCGACTTTGTTCTGCGCATGGACTCTTTCGCGGTTTCTTTTTCTTTTGACAGTGGTACGAGCTGGAAAGCGGTACCGACATCTGCGTTATTCGCTACCCAGCGTTTTCCTAAACGATTTGGTGACGACGAGTGTGCATCTTTCGACCGCCCCCTTACGGTCTATGACGTGATTGGAAGCGAGAATAAGGACGTCTTCTACATCGCGACTTACACCGGGATCTGGAAGGCCGAGCGGATCGTTGCGGCTACCGACGCCAAAGCTCCGTAAGTAGAATTATGATTGGGTAGCCGTAGTCTTCCGTGTGATTAATTGACTCCGACCGCGGACCATGCAGCAGCTACAGCTGCATACTGGACAGAGCTCTCCGTGAATAAATCGCGGGCTGCATTGAGAGTGGCCCTGCAAGCACCAGGATTGTTCCAAAGCGCGCTGCTAATGAAAGGCGATCCATTCGTTATTGGGTGGATTCAATTGGTCAGCTGATTCCGTGATTTTAGGTCCCGTCCAATCGGCTGCTATCTGCTCAATCGACGTCGATTTGCCAACCTGTCGCGGGCCTATGAGTACAGGATCTGTGGTATCAGGGTTTTGATAAGTATCAATGATTAGATTGGTTAGAGCGAGAGCCTGGCACCATAATCTAAATGCTCTGACGATTGGTGCCGGGGATATTGATTATAGCGGCAAAATGCCTTCAGCTGGCGGCAACAAAAGCCAAGCCGGAGTTACAAGTATCGTATTCTGAAGTACCCATGACGCGGGTTATAGGGCGTGTTTTTTTGGCGTTGAAAAATGGGATGCCTAATGGCTATCGCTTCCGCAACATGGCTACAACCGCTGTCGAAAGTCCGGTAATCTCTGGATGACCGGGCGCAGCTCGGTGTAAAAGTGGCCCTTTTTAAGCTCTGACGAGTACATCCGCGAGCCAGAATACAGAGCCCGTTTAGCCAGTGCATCGCGTGACGACATCTGTCGCTGACCGGTGCTGGTGCAGCGCGGACGAGTCGTAACTCATGATATTAAAGAGTTGCCGAGAGTGCCTGACCCGGGCTCCTTTAGGCGGGCGTTTAAAACCATAAATATTACAATATGTTGAGATAAATTTGTGGTGTCAAAAAAATATGCTTAAGTATTTATGGTAAATACCGATAATATTAAAAGTGGAAACCAGTAATGGCGGGTTATGATTGGCATGACGAAAAGAACAAAGAAAACATCAAAAAGCACAGAGTCAGCTTCGAAGAAGCGATCACGGTCTTCAGCGATCCGTTCCTCCGAATCGCCGGTGATCGCAGCGAAGACTACCCAGAGGACCGGTTCATCGCGCTCGGACAAAGTGGCTCAGGACTCAACCTTTTCGTCGTCTTCTGCGAGCGAAAAATCGAGGAAGAAGAAGTCATCTGGATTATCTCAGCGAGAAAACAAACGCCTAAAGAAAAGCGCACCTTGGCAGGACTACGATTACGATAATTTACCCGAGTTAAGCCCTGAGCAGCTTTCTACTTTTAAAGTTGTCACTCAGGATCAGCATGCCAG
>CAIWTN010000033.1 GCA_903915625.1 uncultured Pseudomonadota bacterium
AGTTTTTAATAATTCTAAATAAAATTTGACTTAATTCTAAACTTTTAATATAGTCACTTTAGTCGGTGCTCACCGACGGTCTAGAGAGTCTCCCTTTTCCTTTCTCCCCGTTGTTTTGGTCCTCTTCCCTTTCCTCATTGTTATGGAGTTGCCCATTGTTGATGTTCTCCAGTCCAGTATTTCGACACACCGTCCCGTCCGCCCTCATAGGGGCAATGATCTGGTTTAGTTCGCAGATGGCCCTTGCCCAAGACGATGCTGCTTCCAGCTTCGAATCCAGCGCAATGCCAAGCGACGAAACCGAAACTGCATCAGCACCTGCAGAATCTGCCGGTGAACCTTCTGACCTGCTTGGCAGTGAAGCGACTGCATCAGCACCCTCCGAAGATAACGGCACTACCATGGCCGCTATCTCCGATGGTGACCAAGGTGCAACCGCAGAAGCTAAGTCGGTAAAAAAATCTAAGAGCAAGCGTGCTCGCACTCACACGGCGAAAAAGCGCCACAAAGTTAGCAAGACTATCGCGGCGGAGTCTGAGCCAGAATCAGCACCGAAAGCTGAAGTTAAAACAGAAGCAGCCGCTCCCGTCAGCCAAGAAGCTAAACCAGCTACAGCTGAAAAGAGCACTGCTACTACCACCGAGATCGCTAACACTAGCGCTGTCGAGACGACTACGGTGAAGGCGCCAGAAGCAACCAGCACCCCAGCGGACGCTGCAACTGCTCCAGGCAACTTCACCAGCGATGGTTCGCCGTTCACTTTGAGTGAGCTTGGTGTGGTCATTAACCCACCTAAAGGGTGGCAGGTATCGACCCAGACCGGTTCCTTGTCGCTAGTGATGCGTGAGCCGGCAGTTGCTAATGTTGCGCCTGGTCAAATTAAATACCAGCGCAACATTACGGTCGCTGCGATTCATAAGGCATCGCCGATCGATGAAAAGCGCGCCGAACAACTCAAGGCAGAACTGATTCGCAGTTTTGGCTCTGATCCCTCGGTTAGCGATTTCAAGATTATGGAACACAAGTTCTTTAACTACCATGGTAACAACGACGGTCTTCTTGTTTACTCGAGCCTCAACATCCGCGAATTCTCCATGATGCAGATGCATGTGCTCGTATCCGGCCAAGATAAGCAGTTCTTGATGACCTACACCGATTTGGCCAACCAATTCGGTACCGAGAAGGACCCTTCCTTCGCTGCGGCTTGGGACAGCATGGTGTCTATTCAAGTGAACGGCCAAGCTCCGTCACGCATTGATCAGTACAAACCGTATGCGATCACTGGTGCGAGTGCTTTCGGGCTACTGCTGCTTGGTTGGTTCCTCCGCCGCCGGGCCAGCAACGTGGACTACAAAGGGGCTGCTGACGAGCTGATCGACAGCGAAGGCAGCCTGACCATGGGAGTCACCGGAGCGACCCGTGTCGCTAAGGCAAAAGGCTCAGCGGTCTCTGCAGTCTCGGATTTCGCGGCCTTCTCGGCCTTCTCGGGTGTATCGGCTAACTCGGCCGTGTCCGACTTCTCTAGCTTCTCCGACTCGGCACATGCCAAGTCACATGTGGCGACAAAGAAGCCGGCTAAGGGCAAAAAGGAGAAGGACTCCTCCCACCTCGAATCCTTTATCTCTAACTTCTGATCGTCTCTAGATCACCCCGGGCGTCACTTCCCGGGTCCCTGCAACCTGCAGGCGCTATCCCGGCGGCCCATCTCAAAGCAAACTGCGGCGAGAGCGGCCGCCGGGAATCGTCTTGACCTCGGTAGCTAAACCATGCTGAATTCGCTTAGGTTCTCTCAAGAATTGGAATTGCTATGAAAACGACCAAAACCGCCTCCTCCAAGACTGACAGCCATCGCTGGTTTACGGAAGAGCTGAGCAAGCATCTAGCGCGTAAGAATTTAAAGCAGACTAAACAGCGTCAGGCCCTGATCGATGTGTTCATCGAATTGGCGACGCATGTCTCTGCCGAGGAGCTACACATCGCTGCTCGTGCAGCTGGACTCGATGTTGGGTTGGCGACGGTTTATCGGACATTGAACCTATTGTCCGATGCTGGTTTAGTCGAGCAAAAGCAGTTCAGTGAAGGGCGCTTCGTTTACGAGATTGTGGAACCAGGTGGTCATCATGACCATTTGATTTGCCTGGACTGCGGTACCGTAATCGAATTTGCCAACGACGAGATCGAAAGATTGCAGGAGAAGGTGGCCGCCAAACATCAGTTTAAATTAACTAGTCACCGACTAGATCTTTTTGGTCATTGCCAGAAAGTTAATTGCGACCGGCGCAATTAAGGGTCAGGGCTGACTTTCCTTGGGTTGCGAGAACTTCTCAAGCTGATTGGAGAAATTTGAACCGGACTTCTCGACGTGGTTCGCCGCAAGACGGATCAGGGTGAAAAGTAGAATACCGGTCAGCACAGCGACCACAGCCCCCTTGAGCGCTGCACTAAAGTCGATAGGAGCTGCCTGCATTCGCGGCTTCGCGGGAGCAGCAACGCGTCTTTCTGGTGCCTCGGCCATAGCCTCAGCTTCGACTGTTACCGGCGCTGCCTCGGGCTCTGCCTCGCGGGCCGGCGCTACCTCGGGCTGAGGAGCTTCGCGTAAGGCTTGCTTATGTTCGGCAACAGCTTGCGCTAAGACTTTTTGATCTGCAACTGCAGCGGCTGCCAGGTTACCGATGGTTGTTGGAGCGTTGGTTGGTTGTTGGGCCTGTGCATTTGGCAAGGCCGCTACCAACCGGACGCTACCTAATTCAGGCGTACGAGATGCGCCGGAAAGCCCACTTTTTTGATCAAAGCGATTCAGGCTTGCTGTGACCAGTTGCACCAAGGCACCGGCCAAGGTCCGCTGCTCATTTATGCTTAAATCGGCAAAGTAACCTTCCGCCAAGTGTGTGAACGGTGCCGCGCCAGGGTGCGTGTCCTCATAAGTGGCCGTGACCTTGATAAACGGACTGCGGCCTATGGTTTTATTGAGCAGCGGAGTTTCTAAGCGGGCAAGGGCAAAGTTGCCGATGACATAAGGCATGGCAATCTGCACGGCTTGGGAATGAATCCTATGCAGTCGCACGGGAAAACTAACCTCACCGCGCGAGAATGGGTGCTTTTTCGTCAGATTGGCGGTGCGGTCTGCCCCAGGTAAGATTGGGATCTTCGGGGCAACCAGGTAGCGATCCTGCATCAGCGCGGGAAGATCTGTGGGGACGTCGGCGGCGATCATAATGTGCCGCATGGGCCAGGCCGCGCTGAGCGCTGCAAAATCCGGCATCGGTCCAATGATCAGGACGGTAGCCTCGAGACTTAGGCAATCCATAAGTCGATGAAAGCGCTTACCGTCTTCTTCGATACAGAGGTCGCTCTCGATGATCAGTAGGTCCGGGGTGAAAAAACTGGCCGAGTCGACGATCCCTTGTTTGCGCATCGCGGTCGATAACTCAAAGCGTGGTCCCGTGAACAGGTTCATGGCTTTATTGCGCACGGCGGCGGTCTGAGCGGCGAGTAAAACCCGGCAGCGTGGTCCCGTATCCTGGCTGTGGAGTTGCGACAGGATCTCCAGGACTTTCGGCCGTGCGGCAGAGGGCACTTGCCAGGTGGCGACGATGCCGTCCGAGAAGCGGTACAGGAGGTTGCGACGTTGTGTTTCCAAGACAGTCAGGCTGATGCTGTTGACACCTGCGGCATCCGCCAGTGGGCCGTGCAGGCTCAGGGTGGTACCAACTGGCGGCCTGGCCCGGCATTCGATACTGATGGTGCTGCTGCTAAGTCTAGAGATTCGCGCCGGCAGATGCATAGCGCTGATGTTATTGAGGGTCACCTGACCTGCTGGTTGGACGTAGGGTGTGGGGGAGCCGCCTGTCGCGTAGATGAAGCGGTTGATCCATTGTTTGGCGTCGAGCTCGGCGGGTATCAAGTCACGGAAATTGGCGCAGCCTGCCAATACATTCAGAGCTTCACTGCGCCCATCTGACCATAACCATCCTGGCCCCTTCGACCTCAGGCATGGCCATCAGAGATTTTACGATAGTCTCTGTCTCCTGATCCCCAAAGTCGTCACTGACAATGATGATGCCGGCGCGGCGTCTATTTAGGAACGAGGTCAGGTCACTCAGTGAGTTATAAAAACTGACCTCGTAGCCCCTCTCTAATAATAGGGTAGCGCGGTCTTGCAGCACCGAAGTAATCTGTGCTGCTAGCCAATAGGTGCGCTGTTTTTTTACCTTAGCGGTCACGGCATCGTCCCCCCTCCGTTCTTATTCGGCACTTACCGACCAGATGTTAGCTTGGCCCACGGGTTGGGCGTCCTGGCGGAGTAAGTCTGCAGCGGCTACTGCGACTCCTTTGCTGCTCTAGGTCCTCGATGTGACTCGTTAAAGTATCAAGATTATGAAATAATTATGGAATAGCCGGCTCAAGTTAGCGGCGCGGGGTGTCGAGGAGCTGGAAGTACGTCTTTGAGCAAGCTGGTGATTTATTTCTTTGGGAGTGGGTAATGGCCTTTTACAAAAGACAGATTGTCGGGCTGTGGTGCGTGGGTGTTGCGCTTGCCTTAACCGGATTCGCTGCAGATAGTTTTGCGCTTAATTGCCAGCAAGTGCGTCAGCTCGTCGGTGTCTACTTCAAAATGCATTATTCCTATCACGAGTTTGACGATGAACTTAGCCGACGCACCCTAGATAATTACGTCAAAGCGTGGGATCCGGGCAAAGTCTACTTCCTCAAGTCCGATGTGAAGCAGTTCGAAGACAAGTACGCGACTAAGCTTGACGATATGATCATGGATTCAGATTGTCGTGCGGTCGAAGATATCGCCAAGGTTTACGGTAAACGCTTTGCTGAGCGTCAAAAGGTCATCAAAGAGTGGATCAACGCTAAGCACGACTTTAAAGTCGATGAATACATGATGATCGACCGTAAAAAACTCGAGTACGCCACCACTGCGGAGGAGATCTCCGGTCGTTGGCGTGAGCGGGTGAAGTTTCAGCTTTTGCAGCTGAAAGGCACCCTCAAAGATGTCGAAAAGGCTAAGGAGAAACTTAACAAACGCTACGCCTTAGCAGAGAAACGCCAAAACGAAATGTCGATGGATGATACCTTTAATATCTTCCTAAACTCATTTTCTTTGGCTCTAGATCCCCACTCGGAATATATGTCGACTGAGTCCCTGGAAGACTTCCGCATTTCCACGCGCCTGTCACTTGAAGGTATTGGCGCTGTGTTGCGCAGTGAAGATGGTTTCACCACCATCCAGAGCTTGGTGCCAGGTGGAGCAGCCGCAAACACAGGCAAGGTCAAGGTCGACGACAAGATTATCGCTGTAGCACAGGGTGAAGAGCCACCCGTCGACGTGATTGACATGGATCTGCGGGAAGTGGTGAAGCTCATTCGTGGGGCCCGTGCCACCGAAGTGCGCCTTACCTTGGTCCGCGAGGAGGCCGGTAAAACTAGCCAAATCGTGGTGCCGATTATTCGGGCGCAGATTCAACTGAAAGACCGCGCGGCTAAATCGAACGTTTTCCCAGTTTCGATGAAAGATGCCGCTGGCGCCGAGAAAACCATTAAAATTGGCGTCATTGATTTGCCCAGCTTTTACATGGACTTTGAAGGCCGTCAAAATCACGAGAAGGGCTACAAGAGCTCATCAGTAGACATGTTGGCCGAGATCAACAAGCTTAAAAAAGCGAATGTCGATGCGATCGTGGTCGACTTGCGCTCCAACGGTGGTGGCAGTCTTGATGAATCGATCGACATTGCCGGCTTCTTCGTTGATAAAGGTCCAGTCGTTCAAATCAAAGATACGCGTGGATCTGTGTTCGTGCAGCGCGATGAAAACGGTAAGGTTTTCAGTGGACCTTTAGTTGTAATGATCAATCGACAGTCAGCAAGTGCGAGCGAGATTTTTGCTGGTGCGATCCAAGACTACGGACGGGGCCTTATTGTTGGGGATGCCCATACTTTCGGTAAAGGCACTGTTCAGAATCTTAATGACATCGATGAGAAGCTTGGCGCGATCAAAGTGACCATCAGTAAGTTCTATAGGCCATCGGGCTCGAGTACCCAGTTGAAGGGCGTAGAGTCTGACATTGTGCTGCCGGACCTGATGGATGAGTACGAGATCGGCGAAAAACATTACGACTACGCTTTGCC
>CAIWTN010000034.1 GCA_903915625.1 uncultured Pseudomonadota bacterium
CCAGAGCAAACATCTATTGAGACTACGATTCAGCATCAAGCGCTTGATGATCTAGAAAACATAATTAAAGATTTT
Organism: uncultured Pseudomonadota bacterium; assembly: GCA_903915625.1. Taxonomy (GTDB): domain Bacteria; phylum Bdellovibrionota_B; class Oligoflexia; order Oligoflexales; family CAIYRB01; genus CAIYRB01. The sequence goes on from CAIWTN010000034.1 coordinate 76, forward strand.
AAATTAGATATCATCAAACTCAGAGCAACCGACGACCAATTGCGATTCGTTCTGCTTGAAAAACTCGAACCAGCAGTTTTGAATAGACTCCGGAGCACCCAGCCGAATGTTCCAGCGGAAGAACACTTAACAACCGCATCATTAATCACGCGTCAACTTGATAGCAAATTTCGTGCTAATTTGATAACGCCATATAAATCTTCCCGATATACGAAAAACTTCTCTTTGTATGTGGCGTGTTTTGACCGATTTAACCAGATAGTTTCGGACGCAAAAATGTCGCTATACAATCTTGACCAGGAGCCATTCCCAACTTCAAACACAAAGCCATTCGACGGGAAAACCAACCCAGTTGCTCTGAGTATCATGCAGTTCGTTTTTAATATCAATGGAACTGAGAATCGGAAGTTCAGAAGCGATAATTTAAATAGCGACGTTATTGCAGGAACCAAAATCAACCCTGTAATCGTACGTATCATTGATCCCTACTCAGATGCTAGGTTAACAAAAGATGACGTCCTAAATTTCTCGATGCAAGCAAAGAAAATAAATGCGTCATCATCAGTATTCGCTGCATTTTCTGAGGTATCCGCGGAAGCCGTAAAGGCCTGCGAAGATCTTAATATTGAAATTTGGAATATTGGCCGCATCCATACCGAACTTACCATTGCGGCAAGCCGCAGGGAAATACCACCGGTTCTATATGAGGCCCGGGAGCTACTAAACATAATCGCTAATGGTACCGTCCATATTGCGCGACTTCAGACTCTCGAATTCGAAGAATTGCACATCAGAGCTATGGAATCATTCTTCAGTAAAGCTTACGTAGTTATCGACCGGAGTGCATGGCGTGGATGGTGCCTTTCGTCGTAATTAAAGAGCGATCTTTGATCGCAGCTGCCATTGTGCATGACCGGCACAGTTAAATGTCTTCTTGGGACCGCTGTTCCAAATGGGAACGACGCCGATCGACACCGCCTCTAGTCCCCATGAACAGCGCGTTCAAGATCCGTGTTGACGACCTTGTCCCTGAGCTTCTCGCACTCACTCAGTTCATTAGGAGAAATCTTGCGCTTAACGAAGCACTGGTCAAATTTCATCCACATGCAATACGAGTCTGTTTGGACCAAATTGGACCCGTGATAGCAGGCATCCCGCATCACCTTTTCATGCTTTGCCTTATCGTGCAGCGCGAAAAGCAAACTAGCATGATAGAGGGCATACACAGTGAAGAAAAATGCGACAAATAGATAGGCAATATCGTTGATCAAATTACGCATCACTGAACTCCTTGTTTGACTTCACATCACCTTATTTCGGTTGTTGCTGTGTCAGCCAAGGTCTCAGTTTACCGAGACCTGTAAGTCACAAATTTTGTCACGGTATTCGGGGCTTGCAGGTACCATTCCCAGCTCTGTCCCCGCCTGACACGCTAGGAGCCGAAATGAATTAGGCGTTGCGACTTCGTAACAGGAGGGTGCCTAATGCGATTCATGTTTCTTTATGCTTCTGCAGGATCTACTGCTTTGTTAGCGGCAATCCTTTCTTATGTGTTTCGTGATTTTCACGTTGAAATCATGAGATTCAGCTTTTGGGCATCACTACTCGTCATTTGTTGTGTCGCATTGAATCACGCGATCGTGCTGACCTTTGATTGGACCAACTCGACAAAGGCAGCAATCGTACTCCTTCGCTTATTCCCACTTTTTTGGACACTATCTCGCCTCAGCACCGTTATCGTGTATTTTGCACTTAGCACTGCCGCAACCTTAACCGCAATGTACCTTTTGGAAGCTGTAATTGGCTTCGGTATACGGGCGATCCTCTATTTGCTAATCCCGATCTACTACTGGGGCATTAAGTTCGCCGTAAAGATTTGGCTGACAACATGGAGCGACCTTTGTGCTGCGATACGACAAAAACCAACGCAGCATACTGATGCCACGCTGGGCCGCTACCAACCGGCACACCATTTTTGGCAGATACAAAAAGCAAAGCGTCGATGCAAGGTGCTAAGAAAATTTCATGCTCAGGACGCCTTCGGCGCCATACCAAGTTCGGCTTCGCAAGAGCTCATGGACGAGTTGGTTTCTCAGGCGAACGTTCTGAGCTACAGACTCTTTAAGCGACAGTCGCGCGAAGCGGGGAAGCGATCGCGAGGTGCCTAGATGAGGCATTGCAGGGCGTTGTGGTCCCGACCGGAAAAACCTCCATATTTACTTAGTGTAGCTCACAAACTAAGGCCTTAATGGTTGAGATGAATGAGAATCTGCGCGAGATCCTGAGTCGATGCATCGAGCTGTGCAAGTTGGACAATGAGCCGCTATTCAACATCAAGACCTAGGACCTGGGGCATCAAAAATTTCTCCAAGTGCTGCCGCAATGCCGAGGTGCGGGAGGTATATTTTCACAGCCTCCGGCACACCTGCCTCATGAACCTAGCTAATCGCTACGGGATGGACGCGCCCCGTTACCACTGCCTCAGTACTACGCGTGCCGCTCTAAGACGAGTATGGCTTTACTCTGGGCGCCTTGCCCATCATAACTGAAGCCGAGGCTTGCGCAGAAAAAAATGGCGCGGTACCGCCGAGTCTCGCTCGCAAGCGATTTGTATGACCTAGCGTGGTTCGCCACTCGGCCTCTCGCGGAAGCCTTGTTAAGGCAACTTTGGGAACTAAAGTTCTATGGAGGCGTCGTTGACGACGGACGCAGCGCCGTGCTTTTTACCTCGATGTGATGAGTCTCAAGTAGCCGGCCACTATCTTGAATAGTAGATCGTGCCGCCTGGTCCTATCTTGCCTCCAAAAAGTTCGTCGCCCTCGTAGAACCCGCTAAAGCTCCGAAGCAGACTCCGCCGCGAGGTCGCCATTAGTTAAGCCACTGCACGTCTCCCGCCGCGTCCACAAACCACTTAGGCAAACCAAGTTTTTTACTCCCCAGTCCCGGCGGTCTCCCGCGGCAGGGAACTCCCGGTTCGGGCCAGGCGTATGCCGCCTCGCCGTAAAGGCTATCATCTTCGCCCTGCGACAAATCTTCCATGCGGCCTAGTAGAATTTCGTTACGTCTCGCTCGGTGATCAACCACGCCATGGCCCTTTCACGATTTTTCCCTTTTTCTAGGGAAGTCATCGTTACCGTAAAAAAACAGCCCAGGCGAGCGACATGTACGCGGTGAGTACGGTGGACAAAACATGCGGTGGGGGGGAGTCTCGGGTAGGCGAAAGCGGAGCATCGCCTCACCTCACCCGGCGCACGGCGGGCCGTCCAACTCCTTGACGCACGACCCTCCCCGCCCGTCGAAGCATCGTTCTTTCGGGATCTCCCAAAAATGTGTAGGCTCAGGGCGACACGTGCGTTCATTTTCGCCGCGTTTCGTCTTCGTCGTGTAGTCGGCCTCCGTCGGAGCCAGGCAGTCATTGCCTCTAAATGTTGTGTTTACTACCGCCTTATCTTTGATTTCGAACCAAACTTTGCACTCTAGTTTTACCTCGTTACCCGGATCGACGGTCGTCACGCTTAGGGCAAGGTTCGGGTCGTACCTGGTCACTCCGAAGCTCGATCCTCGAACTGAGCGAGAGGTGACATACTCAAACACCGGGTTGCCGTCGGGAGATTTAATCTCACGGTCCGGATAGCCAAAGGCGTTTACAAGGCTTGAAACATTCGCCCCGTTCCAACTCTCCAAGTTCCGTCCAAACTGTTCGCGCGACATCACCGGTCGTCCGTGAGCGCAGCACATTAGGTTAAACATAAAAGGGGCAAAAAACACGCGTCTCATTCTCTGCTCCTCCCGAAAGATAGGTAGGGCATTCAACGCTTATGGAGGCAACATCCCCCAATTACAAACCACGTCAAAATACCGCTCACTCAGCTCTGTATTTACTTAGTGTAGCTGATAGACGAGTCTTTTCCACCACCTTTACTACATGGATAAACAAGAAGATCCCCATGCACGCAACTGCAAGTATCGCCTACATTTGTGGCGGGCAATTGGCTGCCGCCGATCATTGCTGTTAGCACTTTGTAATAGTGGTGGCAGATCGGTTACGCGACAGCTTACGGCTAAAGGTTGCGATCAAGATGAGTGCAGCATAGCGAAAAATTGAGATTGCGGGCAGTAGTCTCAATGATCTCGAGCGGTTTTTGTGCGACCTGGGATCCTGTTGTGAGCTGACGTACAGATTCATGAAAAAATCTAGATTGAGTTGAGGCTTCAATGTAGCATAACATTAATGCTACAATAAGGCATTACCCTAGTTGGGAGGCATAATGATGGAACTCAAAATTGCTCTTCGTCAACTTGAAGAAGTTATGTCCAGAAAGAATCAACTTCTTACAACTTATAAAAATCCTCGGG
>CAIWTN010000035.1 GCA_903915625.1 uncultured Pseudomonadota bacterium
GCGCAATAAATCCGACTTGGTGTCAGGGTCTTACGTCTGGAGACCACGGCATGACGACAATCAGGCTGCGATGAAGTAAGCCTGTCCGTTGGCTCACTTCGTAAGAGGACAATTAACGGAATAAGCATGTAGTCGCTCTTTCCGTCTCGTATTCGGACGCGGGTTCGATTCCCGCCGCCTCCACCATCATCTCTTCCGAGCAAGTCCACCAGAGTCCAGAATCACCAGCAAAATCATTCAGATTACTCGGAACACGGTTCGGCTAAGGCCGGGCTTGTCCGTTGACGTCATTTAAACAAACTCTACTCATATTTCTCGGTGTGGAGCCGATACATATAAGACATCTTTTTTCGGAAAGGCTTTTCATGTCTAAACCACACCACAGATATTGTCTTTTAACGCTTACGGTCTTTGCCGTCTCCTGCGGTAGCTCGAAGAAAAAAGATCCTTCGAGCTTCGATATAATCTCCGATGTCTCCAAGGTTTTTACGAACTTTTATGCCTTTGCAGGGTTGAAAACCGACGGATCTGTTGTCACCTGGGGTTCGCAGGACAACGGTGGTGATTGTGGCTATCAATGCTCGTCTGTTAACACCAATGTCGTCGACATCTATTCCACAAATTCAGCCTTTGCGGCTCTTAAATCCGATGGTTCAGTAATCGCCTGGGGCCGTAACGATTACGGCGGCAATACAGCCTCCGTTAGCGGAAAAATCAGCACCGGAGTCAGCAAAGTTTTTAGCAACGGCGATGCCTTCGCTGCGGTAAAGGCGGATGGTTCCGTGGTCACTTGGGGTTCCGCTATCAATGGTGGAGATAGCTCTTCGGTAGCTGATTCGCTCGGCTCCGGTATCGCCAACATCTATAGCACCTCTCAGGCCTTTGCAGCTCTAAAGACTAACGGCTCGGTGGTTACCTGGGGCTCGTCATTATACGGTGGAGATAGTTCTGCAGAAACCACATGGATCAGCTCTGGGGTCATCAAAATGTTTAGTTCCCCCGTCGCCTTTGCTGCGCTAAAAACCGGTGGCTCTTTGAGAACCTGGGGATACTCCTCGCGTGGTGGCGACAGCAGCTCAGTGGGTGGTTCCATATCAGCACCTGCAGCAAATATTTCAAAAGTGGTCGGTAACAATGGCGCTTTTGCAGCCATTAAAGCCGATGGCTCGGTAGTTACCTGGGGAGATAAAGACTATGGCGGCGACAGTGCGAGCGTTGCCGCTAAACTGAGTTCCAGTGTGAGCGAAGTTTATCACTCCTCCGAGGCCTTCGCTGCCGTCAAGACGGACGGATCTGTCGTAACTTGGGGCAGCGCCTCTGCGGGTGGCGATAGCTCTGCCGTTGCCGGATCGTTGAGCTCCGGTGTCAGCAAAGTAGTTGCGAACTCAAAGGCCATGGCTGCACTAAAAATAGATGGATCAGTCGTCGTCTGGGGCGATAGCGGAGCAGGTGGGGACATCGCATCAGTAGCCAGTGCTCTAGCCTCAGGAGTCACAGCGATCTACAGCACCGACGGTGCGTTTGCAGCTCTGAAGAGTGATGGTTCCGTCGTCACATGGGGCGACCGAGCATTGGGTGGGGATAGCTCCCTTGTGAGTTCAAATTTGACCTCAGGAGTCACTGAAATATCCAGCACGGCTTCTGCCTTTGCGGCGAATAAATCTGGATACATTTACACCTGGGGACAGTGATAGTTTTGAAATTTTAGTTATGCAGTTAGTGCTGGTTCCTATTGTGCGCACTGATGATCGATACAAACGTCGTTCCAAAGCAGGGCAACGTATTCTCTAACGGCTGTAATGAACACGGGGATAACCTCTGAGAATTTATTGGTTTCGTCACCTACTAAATTCCCCCATTGCGGCCGTCCTTCCAAGCAATTCCCTGTTATCTTTGAGTTATCACCCCGGTGATGGGCTTCGTTAACACAAGCGGTGACGCAACTCGAAAACAGCATCGCCAACTTTTCTTAATCATTGATTGATTTGTGAAAACTAAAGTTTTTCGAGCCCCTGCCGACGAGGATACTTCTTTAGGCGGGGTTTACTGTTTAAGTAGTCACTTAATATCCGATTTTTTTAGGTGGGGAGGAATCATGAAAGTGAAAAAATTAATCAGTGCATTGGGCGTGGGTATTGTGGTTGCGATGACCGTGTCGTGCGCGGCAAAAGATGCAGCTAAGACTGAGGACACAACAAGCACAAATCCTGCTACTGGAACCGGTAGTACCAGCGCGACAAACAAGGTTGCCTCTGCCACCAGTATCGCAGATTTGAAGCTCGCTGGAGCTTTAGCCATTAAGTTGCCAGAGGCTTTTGGGGGCGCTACGAGTGGTTCTGCGCTACGCCTGCTCGCAGGCAAGAAGTCCTCGGAAGCCTGTCGCATGGGTGAGACCATTAGGCAAGCGACGAGAAGTTTGGGTGAGGTTGGTGGCTTTTTCTGTCACCTCGAAGTGGAAAAAGATCGGATTAAGTTTGGTAAGAAGTACCGCATCATGACTAGCAGGGGCGAGTTTGCGCGAATTTTTGTCGACAACTCTCAGGCGGCGTCTGGGAAGCTCACTGTCAGTTTCTGTCAAAAAGACAGCGGCGACGGTCACAGTGGTAAGCAGTTTATTACCATCGACAGCCTCAGTGACGCAGGCCCGAAGGGCTCTATTTTGAACACCGGTGCTGAATCCAGTCAGGGGAGTCCGCAAAGTTTTGAGAGTGCGGTCGAGTTTGATATGTCCGTCGCAGGTTTAGTTAACGTGCTTGCAAAACTACGCCACGAGAGCAGTGGCCAGATCTTCACCAACGGGATCGATCTCTCACTGAAGAATGCCGGTGTCAGTGTCATGAAACTGGCTTCCAAAGGTACGGATAGCCAAAAGGGCGCGTTTTATGACCGTGGTTCAGCATTGTTTGATGCCACAAATGGGTCCGCAGTGTTCCAAAGCAAGGGATCAGATCAAGGCGGCTCGTACGATTTCTCTCGACGGGCGCATTTCAATAAGTCAGGCGATGCGCTAGTCGCGGCAGACATCGGTGCAGATCTGCAGCCGACTACCGCGTCACTGCCCGCTTATTTGCCGGACGACTTCAGGCCTGCGGCACCCACGGGCTGGGCAGGGCAAGACTGCGCTGATTACGAGGAAGACGTTACTTTAGACCCGATGTCTGCAAGTCACGCGGCATGTGATCAGGGCCACGATGACGGCGACGGGTGCTGGGATCCAAGTAAGTACGAGGACAGCAACGAGAGCGTTACCATCGAGTAAAACGGGACTTTTTAATTGAACTAAGCCCGAGCTGGCCCCAGGCTGGTTTGGGCTCTGTCATATTTGGGGCCTGTGGCAGTCTCATGCTAATTCGGTTAGACACAAGTCGGAGCGATGGTTTTAGTGCCCTGTTGGCTTATTGGGGCGTTCCGGTTTCGACGGGTATGGCTGATGAGTTAGAGAGCATGCCGAGGGTGGTTACGTGACCTCGTTAAAATGCGTAACAACGCTTAGTCGGCAACGATTACGCACTCGCAGCTTAATTAAGCTGCCGTCCAAGCAGAGGGTGTCGGTCCCGCTGTGGAGGCGCAATAAATCCGACTTGGTGTCAGGGTCTTACGTCTGGAGACCACGGCATGACGACAATCA
>CAIWTN010000036.1 GCA_903915625.1 uncultured Pseudomonadota bacterium
CAGTCAGCGCCATCAAGCACACCGTTGGCAACATCCGCCACTTCGGCGAGAGTCGCCTCTGGGTTTTCAATCATCGACTCAAGCATCTGCGTCGCGATGATCACTGGCTTCGCGTAGCGGGCAGCTGCCTCGATAATACGCTTTTGGAATCCAGGTACGCGTTCAACACTGCCCTCAACCCCAAGGTCACCACGTGCAACCATGAGGCCATCGGAGACTTTACAAATCTCATCGATGTCATCAATCGCTGATAGCTTCTCAATCTTAGCTATGACCGGAATATCTGCACCCAGTGCATTGATCATCTTTTTGACTTGGAGCACATCCTCTGGCCTTTGCACAAAGGAAAGGGCGACAAAATCTACGCCGTGACTCACGCCAAATAGCAGGTCGCGGCTATCTTTCTCAGAGAGAGCAGGCAATGATAATTTAGCCTCGGGGAAGTTGACCCCCTTACGGCTCTTTAGAATGCCGCCGTCTAAGCACTTAACAATGACGTTGGTGCCTTCGATCTTCTCGATCTTAAGTGACAGCAAACCATCGTCCATCAGAACCCGCTGGCCCACAGCAACGTCGTGCACCAACTCCCGGTAGTCAATAGGTATGATCTCTGGCGTCGTTTGTTCGACCCCGTAAGCTAGAGTGTAGGTCTCGCCCTGCACCAATTCCTGCTTTTCGCCGAGGATTTTGCCGGTACGGATCTTAGGACCCTGCAAATCTTGCAGCAATGCTACGTGCCGGCCACATTCCCTAGCGATGCGCCGCACCATCTCAATATTTTTGCGGTGGGTCTCATGGGTCCCGTGGGAAAAATTAAGACGTGCTATGTCCAGCCCGGTCTCAATCAGCTCGCGCAGCGTCTTCTCATTCGACGAGGCTGGCCCTAAAGTGCCGACGATCTTACAGTGGCGAATCGCCGTATGGTCACCTTTGAAAACACTTAACCCATTAGTATCATGAACAAAACGCGGAGTCGCCGTTTGGCCAAGCTCAGTCATAGATCCTCTCACTAGCAGTCGTCTGGTGATACTCTAAGTGGTTGCCCACCCCCAGCATACCGACCTCACTGCAATTTGAAACCATGATATACAGCAGCCGTCCCAACTAAGACAAAAGCCGCCGCAATCGTCATCCTTACGGACGCCAACACTCGGGGCCTAACGCTGTCGCGGCCCTTACGCACCAAGTGCAAAAGTACTCGAAACCAGGCTGCATCGCCAGCGGCAACACCAAGCAAAAATATACCGAGGCGCCAATCGAGGATGGTGGTCTGGATGTGATGCTCCACTTGATTAATCGCAAACACCCAAAACACGAGAAAAGCTGGGTTTGCGCCGCACATAAAGACACCGAGCAGGAAATTGCTAAGAGGCCGACGAACCGCCGTCGCGGGTGTCGAGGTAGCGGCACGAGCACGCTTGAGTAGGCTGAGCGAGCCCAGCACGATCAGAAAAGCACCACCGGCGACACTCAGCCAGCGGGCTACTGGCCCCTCGTCGACAAATGCGTGATAACCCCAAGCCGCCAAGGACGCGTGCACGCAGTCCATGGCTATCACCCCAAACAGAAACCAAGTGAGGCTGAGCTGTCGCCGCTCCAAGACGCGGTCAGTCACCCAAAGGTTGATTGCACCCAGGGGAGCAGAGGAGCAAAACCCGCAAATGCATGCAGCTGCCAGAATCAATAACGGCTCCATCATACCGTCCCCTCCAGCAGCTCATTATGCGGCCTTGACATTAGCGTAAGCTATTAACAATACCACGCTTATCTCGGGGCTTAAACCCCTAATGCCCTCATCTACCGGGATAAAGTTTTGCCACCTTAGTACCGAAAGGACCCAAGGAGTGAAACCCGAACCAGGTGGCTAACCGGCCAGTATGCCTACAGTCTCCTGGTGCACAAGGATCGTCGTTGTCAAACAATCCAAACAGACTTGTAGGGAAGCGCATCGCCGACCGCTACTGCATTACCGGTGAGATCGGTAAAGGCGGCATGGGTGTGGTCTTTAAAGCTATCCCGTTTGACGATCCTTCTCACTCAGTTGCGATCAAGGTGATCCAACGCTCTGGGCATCTCGGATATGACGACCTGATGCGCTTCCAAAAGGAAGCGTCGCTGATGAGCCAGTTGCATCATCCCAATATTGTGGTCTTTCATGAACTTGGGCTATTCGGCCGTGACCCCGACGAAGAAGACGACCTTGGGGCTGGCTACTACATCGTTATGGAAATCGCCGACGGTGCCAACCTCAAGCAAAGTCTAGCGCGCGATGGTCGCAAGGACTTAGCTTATTTCTTCCAAGTCGGCCTGCAAGTATCGACAGCTCTGGACTACACGCACGGAAAGAACATCATTCACCGCGATATTAAGCCCCACAATATTATCGTGGGCCAAGCATGGCGGGACCAGCGTGGCGTGATGGTCAAAGTGCTAGACTTCGGCATCGCGCGACTAGCGGAAGCTATGAACGCACCTGGCCGAGACAGTGGTGAACAAAATTTCGATGAGGCTGCCGGCACACCGCTATACATGGCCCCCGAGCAGACTGCACTCATGCAAGCGCCTATGGATCACAGAATGGATCTATACTCGCTGGGCTGCGTACTTTACGAGTTGCTGGCTGGCAAGCCACCGTTTATGGCTAGCTCACGAGACAAATTAGAAAAGCAGCATGTGTTCGCAGAACCTGAGCCCTTAACCCTTCTGCGACCGGATGTGCCGCTGCTTGTAGAACGTATTATCCACAAGTTACTGGCCAAACATCCAAACGACCGCTACCAAACCGCCTTTGCTTTGCATGCCGACCTCATGCGTGCCAAGACCCTTTTTGAGAAGGGTGGCCGTGTTAGCACCATTTCCTTTCCGCTCGGACTTAAAGATAGGTTCCAGGCGGTATCGGCGCAGCTAACCCTAGTCGGCCGAGAAAAAGAACTAGAAACCTTAATCACCGAGTATAGCGGTGTAGTAAAGGACAAGGGCCGCAGTCGCTTGACCCTGATCAAGGGACCAGCAGGGATTGGTAAATCGCGCCTTATGGCCGAATTCCAAGCCCATTTAGCTAGGCGCAAAGTACGCTTTGTTAGTGGTCAATTTTCTCAACATGAAAATGCGCTACCATTTAACGCACTCGCCAATGCTTTCAACGAGTATTTACACAGGGTGCTTAAAAACCACCCCCATGAAGCTGAAGAACTGCGGCGAAGGTTAAAAACCACACTCGGATCCGAGGCACATCGCATAGCCGAAATTGTCCCTGGACTTAAGCCGTATTTGGCTGGAGTGCCAGATGATGAACGAGATCCTGAGACATCCAACAAAGAGCTGGCGACAAACAACGATGCTTTCACCACGTTTGCCAAAGCTTTTTCAGATTTCACTAAATGCCTAGGGACGGACAATCAACCGATCGTCTTCCTTTTCCACGACCTGCATTGGGCCGACGATAAAAGCCTAGATCTCATTGATACGTTTTTCACCAACGCTAATTCCATGCGCTTTTATTTGGTCATAAGCCAGCGTTCCGGCATGCACCAAACGAATGTTAGGTTCACTCAATTTATCGAGAAATTCCGCAAGCTCAAGCGCCGCTACAGCGAAATTGAGTTGGAACGCATCAGCAAAGAAAGCATTAAAGGGATTGTTGGCAACATGCTGGCGTCGCCCGAGAGCGTAAGTGACGATCTCGTGGATCACTTGGACCAGGAGTCCAAGGGTAACCCGATGCATCTAGTTGAGCTAACACGCACGTTAGTGGCACGCGACTTAATTTATCCAAGGTCTATTTCAGGACTTTGGGAATACGATATCAATACGCTAAGAAGCTCCCCGGTACCACTAAACACCATCGATCTGATCCTGAGTAGAATTCAAGTCTACGGTGATTTTGAGCGGCACGTGCTAGGTATCGCAGCAACTGTCGGACTAACCTTTCAATTCGAAGTGCTTTTAGTCGACGGGCGGTCGCAGAGCGTCCCAGTGATGAAAGCCGTTCAAAGAGCGATCGATGACGGCTTAGTCGGAAGAATTACCGATGATCCAGAACTCAGGCATTTGGGCAAAACGTTTATGTTCGCCCACAAAAAGGCGCGAGATGCCATTTACGACAGTATCGATGCCGACACTCGGAGGTCATTACACAAAGCTATTGGCGAGAAGATCGAAGCCTCCGTACAAAACCCATCGGAGAAAATCCTCTTCGCCCTAGCCCATCATTTCAACTCAGCTCAAAATGGTGGGAACACGAAAGATCAGGGCGTTGCAGTACGCTGTCTCAAATATGATAAGCTAGCCGGACTAGCCGCTTACCGTGGTGGTTCTTGGCAGACTGCTGAGCGCTACTATGAAAATGCTTGGCGGATTATGGGTGTCTGGAAAGACGAAATTTGCACCACCGAAGAAAGGGCGCAAGTTCAAGAGACGCTTGCTGATCTGGCTGCCGTTCAAAAACGTCATGGACACGCTCTCACCGTCTATCGCCAACTGCTCGGTCAACCGCTCAGTCGTGACGTCTACGCCGGTGTTGCCTACAAAGTGATTTATTTCCAACTTGTCGGCGGCGTAATGAGCGAGACCGGCAAGCTAATAGATGCAACTTTGCGACTAATTAGGCAGGCTGTGCCGACCGTAACACTCCTCGGCCATTTGAGTGTCTTACGCTCGTTACTGATCGACATGCTGCCATTTAATTATCGTAAAAAAAGGCTTTATAACGCCCTGCTCATGGCCCATTCACGTCGCACGGACGAGCCCCAATCAGTCGACCGCAAATTTCCGGCTGTGCGCCTGTTCATGATCGGTTCGCAGCTTTATATGCGCGACCTAAAACAACTGGCTCTCATGTACCACGATGCTGCCTTAAAGCAGGCTCTAATCGGCCAAGCAAGTACCGCTAGCGCAATTAAAGTGGTGGCGGAGCGCGCCGCAGTCCTCGGCTACCTTGGATCCACTCGCACATCCTACCGCTTTCTCGACCTAGCCATGGACGTAGCGCGCACTTGCGACCAGCCTAGTGTCTATGGATACGCGGCACTGCTGCGGGCTATCACTTTAGATTACATTAAAGCTAGACACGAGGAGGTCAGCGACAATCTAAAAGAAGCCATGCTGAACCTGCGCCCTAACGAAGACCGGCTTGCTTACGGTCTTGGCCTTATTTTTAAGGTTTTCAGGGAATTAACTAAGTGTAATTTTGAAGGCGTCAACCGTTACAGCAACCAGCTGCCCGACACCATCCCTACGCGCAACTGGCTATCACCACGCTGTGTGTCCTTCGTCCTCTATGGATTCCTGTTGCAAGGTGCCCGTGACAGTATCGTTCGTCACGGCGAAACGTTTCTAAAGCGACGCCAGAAGGTCGCAAGCCGTAGTCAGGATCCATTTGTAAATATCATTCTGACGATCGTTTCGTTTGCACGCGGCGAGACTGAGCGGGTGCGCGACTTCTACATCCTAACTATGAACGAATTTAGCAACAGGACTAACCAGACCTTTTTATTTCCCTTTGAAGAGGACTTCATCGGTCTGTTTGCGTTTACGGTACCTATCCTTTTCGAGCAAGAGTATGGTCGCGCCTTGATGCGCACAAGTGAGATGGCAACCCTTTTAACTCGACTCCGTCAGCGTATTTTAAAGATTAAAGGCCAAGACCGCGCTGTGCCACTTTTGCTCAGGGCCCGTTTAGGGGAGTTGACCGGAGATATAAAAAACTTACGCTTCCTTTACGACCAGGCGCTAAAGAGCTCGCAAGTGGGCGGCAACAATCTAGTGCAAGTGTTAGCTTACATTTGGTTCGGCACGCACCTGGCTGAGTACACTCCAGGCAAAAAAAGCGACTATTTGCGTCGGGCGCTCAGCCTAGCTAATAAGTTAGGCCTCAATACTCTCGCCGAACACGTAACTAAATTGATGGAAAAGCGCCAAATCAACTTCAGAGAGATTGACTCGAGAAGGCCTTCAAAATCAAACGACGATAAATTAGCTAAGTCACGTGAAGCGACAAAAAATCGCCTATACTCGGTCAATCTCAATCACCTTTGCGATGCTATAGCCTCCGACACTCCGCTCATGGACGCCTTAGCGGTGAGCACAGCGCTCCTTTCACGACATTACTCCTTCACACAGGCGTTTTGTATAGTGGCCGATCGTGGGGGCACTCCGCAGGTCATCCACTCAGCGAGCAACACGAAACACCCAGCTGAACTCCTGCGCTATATCGAACCATATTTCAATATCCGCTCAACACTATTTCTACCACTGACGGACTCCCCTTGGGCGCGTACTACAGACAACCCCGATGCGGAGCAACTACCGCCAATAAACGGCAAATCTTATGCTCTCAGCCTTGAGGAGAGCACCCTAAACAATGAGCCAGGTGCTCATAGCAAAAACTTCGATGCGAACTCGACCGTTTTAATGGGAAATACTTCCGGCAAAAACGTCCGCGAGGGCCTCACCAGCGGCGGACAGCTGACCCGCCGGGCGTCGTCAAACAGCGACAAATCAAAACAAAGAAGCGGCCCATCCATGCGAATGAGCGCTCTAGTACCTATGCGCTCACACAGCGGAAGTATCGGCCTCATCTTTATCGAAGACATTTCACTTGGACGCGACACCACCTCTTGTCGGATGGAACTCGATCAGTTTGGCGCCCAGCTAGCATTGCTGTTCGAGCGTCAAGCATCGAGCAATATCAGCATCCCTGATAACCGCGCAGATACCGGCATAGATACAATGAACGCAGAGTACATTCCTGCGACATTTACCCTTGAGCCGGTAAGTTGGCTGCGCATCTGGCATTTTGGTAAGCTCCGGGCTAAGCGAGAAACATCCTGGTACCTCGGACTAAATTTTGGCCGCGATAACTACGTCATCGCCTACTGCATGCTGACTGGCCAAGACACCATCCGGGAGCATGTAGGGTCGATGATTTGGCACCACTTGCAGGTGGTGCGCGCTATGGCCACAGCATCAGGACGCAAACAATTTGAGGTGAGTGAACTCTACGAAGAATTCGCCACTCTACTGACATCCGTGCCCAAGGCAGAACAACTAGAAAGCGTCACTCTTGCCTTTACGATCTTCAACCGCGAAAGCCGGACCACCGCCAGTGGCCACTTTGGTTCGGCCCGGCCGTTTGTCATCGGAGCGGAGAACTTAGTGTCCCCGCACAATGAAGCTGTGCTGACTTATGCGCATGGGCGGGATCTCCGCTACTGGGACGTCTCCGCCGAATTAAGCGGTCCACACACCTACATTTTAAGCTATGATACCAGTAAGTTAGACGCTAACCCCGGAGATGTGGCCCAGAAGCGTGTGGCGATGAGTATGGCCCATGTCGAGTCGGTAGACGACCTTCATCGCCTGCTAAGCAGCCTAGTGATCGAAGGGAATCTACCACGCTATTACTTGGCAGCGATGTTACGTAGCGAAGAGGTCAGCTCCGACCAGACGCCGGAGCTCACTCCGCTGGATAAGGCTGAATAATGAATGCTTTCAACGCCTTAATGACATTATTTGCGGTTTCCCGATGGACTGTTTCAGCGTATAGTCTTGAACATTAAAAAGTTAGGAGCTTACTATGCCTCTTTTGGGTGTGCCCTCATTTGCCGAATTAATCATTATCTTCGGAGTTATCTTTCTACTCTTCGGCGCTAAGAAGTTGCCTGAGCTAGGTGGTGCCATCGGAGAAAGCATCAAGAACTTCAAAAAAGGATTGAAGGACGACGACACCAGCAAGCAGCTGTCTGACACGTCTGCGTCCAACAAGAAGCCAACAGACACGCAACAAGATTCAGATAAGCATAATCCACCAACGGCATAATCCGTTAAGGTGGAGGCGAACTCGGAGTGCTCGCTAAATCGCAAGAGGGCAGCACTCTTGCTCGACCTAACTGAAAGTTAGCCATGCTGGATCCAACGCAGCTCCTCAGCCGTAAACTACTGCTAGTAACCGGCAAGGGGGGCATCGGTAAAACCCTGCTAACTGCATGCCTTGGTCAGCTCGCGGCGGCTGCAGGTAAGCGGGTGCTTCTGGTCGAATACGTAGCCTGTGATCAGCTAGCGCCTCTATTTGGCGCCACTTTAGTCGGTCATTCTGAACGTACCGTAGCACCAAATATTGATTGTCTTAATCTCGACCCAACGGAAAACTTCCGCGAGTACATGACTAAGTATCTCGGTCAACGAGTACTGTACGACACGATATTCAGCCACAAAGTCGTCCAGAGCTTTATCAAGACTGTACCGGGCCTAGCCGAGCTGATGCTTCTGGGCCGACTTTACTATCACTGCGAACTCGCGCCCGAACCCCGTTATGATTTGGTCATCCTAGATGGATTTGCCTCCGGTCATTTTCTCAGCCTAATGACCACTCCTGCGGCAGTGTTGCACACGGCTCTTGGTGGCCCGTTAATCAGAGAGACAGAGCGCGTGTCTGCATTTCTAGCTGACCGAGATAAATGCGGAATTGTTTATGTCACAATTCCTGAGGCCTTAGTCATCAGTGAAACTCTAGATTTTCTGCCTCGACTTGCTGCCCAATCTCCAACGGCCATCGCAGGAGTGGTACTTAACAGGACGCCACCACTACTCAGTAATCATAGTCTGCCCGGACCGGCAGCGGATTATTTAGCGCGGATCGCAGAGTCTGCAGCCGCCGCTACGGCTATGCTGACCGAAGGTCTGGCAGCCATGACGCCGCATGAGTCGTCATCTACGCCTATTTGGACCCTACCGGAAGTTGGTTTCGTTCCAGAACCCCTGCCAGCTGATTTTGCTGCCAAGATCTTCACCGCTACGGGTCAAGATAAAGCGGAGAAGGCGAAATAATGAACACAGGTGCCTCCATCTTTGCTGATTCAGCTGGGCAAAAGAAAACCGATTCCACCGAGGCATTGATCAAAAACACGCGCATTCTGGTGCTGCTCGGCGCTGGTGGAGTCGGCAAAACGACGACTTCCATTGTGACCGCTCTCCTGGGCGCCAACCAAGGCCGCCGGGTTGCCTTGCTAAGTATCGATCCCGCAAAGCGTCTGGCTTCGGCTCTTGGCATTCCACTGAGCAACCAACTGCAACCAATAGCCATACCAGATAGCATGCACATTTCGGGGTCTATTGACGCAGCTATGCTCGACCAAAAGGCAGTCTTCGACGCCATGGTGCGGCGGCACGCTCCCAGCTTAAGCACAGCCGAGAGCATCCTAGCTCACCCAGTTTACCAAGCGGCCTCGACCAACTTAGCTGGTCCCCTCGAGTATATGGCTTTGGCAAAGTTGCAGGAATTAGCCGAAGATCCCCGCTACGATCTCGTGGTGCTAGACACCCCTCCGGATACCCAGGCTCTCGACTTTCTAGCACGGCCAAACGTACTGGCCGGCTTCATGGAAAACAAAGTCATGACCTGGCTCATCCGACCGTTCTTGCTGGCCGGACGTTTTGGCCTAGCCAAACTGTTTTCTCTTAGTGAGAAATTGATGGGGGGCATCGCTAAAGTCACGGGAGTAAATGCTCTGCAGTCATTTGGTGAGTTCCTCCTGCTGATGCAAGAGGTCATCAGTGGCTTTCACAGCTCTGGCGAGCACATCGTCAAATTACTCCATAGCCCAGATACCTCCTTCCTGCTGGTCACAGCCCCCACCGAGGCCGCGACGCGCTCGGCTACTGGGATTTTGACGGAATTGAAAAATATTGGTTATAGCTTAAACGCAATCCTATTTAACAAATGCCTGCCCTCCGCTGTGCGGACAAATGTGCTTGCTAGCGACGATCAAAATATGGCTATGGATCCAGCAATTGCCATGCTTAAAAGGCGCGCTGAAGGCGAAGAACGGGTCACGGCAAAGTTGCTTCAAGAGTGCAGCAGCTCAGGATTAAATCCCTTAATTTTGCAACTCGCAGATGAGGATCAGCCGATCGGCAGCCTCACTGCCATGTGGCACTTGGCTGAACGCCTTGGTCAGCAATGATTTGATCACGGCAGCGCCAAGATTTTGACGATTATTTCACCATGTTATCTACCTGACAAAGGCCTCTCAGAACGGTAGACTATACCTAGCCATAGTGAAGTTCTGAACCCCCACTATCGGCACCGCCTTTTGTCGAGGCCACCGCCAGTGAATGAAGTCGCTCACCATCCCTTGCTTAACTTGCCGTACCGACTGGTTGCTGCAGTTGGTAGTCTGATCCTGCGTTATTTGCGGGGTGGGATTCAATTTATCGAGTTTTTAAAAGAGATTTTAGTTTGGTCAATCAAGCCGCCCTACCGCTGGTCCCTACTACTTTCACAAATGGAATATATCGGTAATCAATCACTGAACATCCTCATCGGTGGGGGCATTGCGGTTGGTGCTGTATTCGGCCTGCAAATCGGGGCCATCTTCCGGGTATTTAGTGCCGAAAGCATGATGGGCGCTGTGACAGGCAAGGCGCTCTGCCAAGAAATTGCACCATTAGTCACAACCATCCTCATCACCGGCCGAGCTGGCGCGGCCATGGCAGCGGAAATCGCGACCATGCGCGTCAACGAGCAAGTCGATGCCATGGAGGCAATGGCCGTAGATCCGATCAGTTATCTAGTGGTGCCCCGTTTTATCGCCTCCCTCGTCATTCTGCCACTTTTATGCGCCGTATTTATCTTTGTCGGTGTGATCGGCTCCTATATCGCCGGACACTTCCTATTTAATATCGACGAAGGCATGTTCATGCAGAAAATCACCACTTTAGTGGAGACCAAAGACATTTGGCGCGGCATCAGTAAGGCCTTCGCATTTTCTGGTCTCATGACGGCAATCTGCTGCCGCTCTGGTCTTCGCGCTTCTGGAGGCGCCAAGGGTGTAGGTATCGCCACCACCAACGCCGTAGTCTCAACTCTCTTAGCAATCCTGGCAGTAGACGTAGTGATCACGTATTTTCAGGTCATTTGGTAACCCATGAGCTACATCATAGAATTTAAACATGTTAGCAAGTCGTTCGGGCGCCACAAGGTGCTGGATGAGCTGGATCTACAAATCCCCAAGGGTCGCATCACTTTTATCCTCGGTAAATCTGGCGAAGGAAAATCCGTAACTATCAAGCATATTATGGGGCTACTTAAACCAGACCAAGGTCGCATCATCGTCAATGGAGTCGACATTACGGACTATACCATCGAGCAACTGCGTGATTATCGAAAGGGCTTCGGGATGCTCTTTCAAAATGCCGCACTGTTTGACAGCATGTCCGTGGGCGAAAATGTACTCTTCCCGCTGATTGAGCATCAACGTGACAAAATGTCGATTATGCTGGAACGCGTAGAGGAAGTCTTGACGCAGGTGGGGCTACCCAATATGCAACACAAATACCCACCTGAGTTATCAACCGGTCAACGCAAACGAGTAGGTCTAGCCCGTGCCCTCGTGACTCGCCCCAAGATCATTCTCTACGATGAACCGACGACAGGTATGGACCCGCTAGTTTCAGAGATGATCGACAGCCTGATCGTCCAATTGAGCCGAGAAGAACAGGATCTCACTTCCATCGTCATTTCCCACGATCTCAAAGCCGCCCTAGCGACTGGAGAGAATTTACTTTTTCTTTACAAAGGTAAATTAGCTTTAGGTGGTCCACCAAAAGCTTTCAAGGAATCAACAGATCCAGTGGTCAGGCAGTTTTTTGCAGGTAAAGTAGAAGGACCAATGGAGTTTTTCTAAAATTTAGTCACGATCGATAAGCCAAGAGTGAAAGAATTTTTAAGAAAAGAGCAGTTCAAGAGTCCATCAGGTGTTCCGATAACTAACTGAACCGACAAAGTTTATTGGGATCCTAAAAGAGCAGGAAGCCTCATGCTGAAATCCCTAGGGACAGAATTCAAGGTTGGACTATTCGCCATCGTTGCGTTGGTCGCACTTGGGTATATGCTTTTTGTCTTAAGCCCCGATTCGTTTCAAGACCGTGACTACCATCCCTACTATACTCAGTTAGCTAACGCCGCCGGCATCGTTCCCAAAACCCAGGTGAAGACCGCAGGCGTGACAGTTGGCAAAGTCAAAAACGTGCGCTTGGACGACGGAAAAACGCGCGTCGATATTGATGTCTACCAAGATATAAAAATACCATCTGGGTCAAGAATTGAGATCCGCTCTGTAGGCTTACTAGGTGATAAACATTTAGAGATAATTCGTCCTGTTGTAGATTCTGAGCCACTACCACCTGGTGGTTTTATCCAGCAGTCCACCGACGGCAACGATATCGAGAGCTTGATCGGTATCGTCGGAGACATTGCGAAAGACATTAAAAAAGTCACCACAACGATGGCCAACGTCCTTGGTAATCAAAAGGGTGAAAAGTCGATGCAGAACATCATCGACAATATCGAACAGCTGACTGCTGACTTTAAGGTTACTTCAGGTACCCTTCGCAAACTTGTTGGAGACAGGGAGGATGATTATTCTTCCATCGTCTCTGATATGCGCGGCAGCATGAACGACCTTCGTGAGACTTCAAGAATCCTTCGCTCCATCGCCAGTACAGAGAATAAAGATCGCATCAACAGTGTGATCTCACAATTCGACCAAGCCATGGTTGATGTGCGCGGGTCGGTTAGAAACATCAATTTAATTGCCGAAAAAGTCGAAAAAGGCGAAGGCACACTCGGCAAACTGGTAAATGACGATGCTACTTTGCAGGATCTGCAGGGCGCTCTCAAAGATATGCGCAAGATTTTATCGCCTGCTACGCGGCTGGCAATCGATGTCGACTCGCACGGAGAGTATCGCCGTGATCAAAGTTCGCAGTACTGGGTGAACATCATATTCCGCACCCGTCCTGATCGCTACTATCTACTCGGGGTTAGCGATCGCACCTACGATACTGTCGATCGTCGTGAGATCGAAACTGTAGGGACAAAGCCCGGCGAAACGCGCTACCTCAAAACAGAGAGAAAACAAAACGCTTTGCGCTTCGATCTACAAATAGCCAAGCGCTGGTACTGGTTTGTGGCTCGTGCCGGCCTATTCCAAACCACCGGCGGTCTCGCTGCAGATGCCTACTTCTGGAACGACCGCATCCGCCTAACCGGCGAGATGTTTGAGATCAACACTCTCGATAAGTCGATCCGCCGCAACGCTCACTTCAAAACCTGGGTCAGCGCACTATTCTACAACCACATTTATACGATGATCGGCTTTGACGACATGAGTAAGACCGATCCAAACACCGGCAAAGCGCGCAAGCTCAATCAAAGCTTGTTTGTCGGCGGCGGTATCACATTCAATGACGAAGATCTAAGAGCGATATTTGGCACTATTGCGATTCTGGCGCGCTGAGTGAGGTGCGATTAAGCATCGGGATTTTAGCAACGTGTTGGGTATAAAAACTAAGGTGTATGGTCGAGAATCCCACAAGCGGAAATCGCAATCACCGCCTGCGGGGGCTCCAAATCGTCGCTAATGGACCGGGTGAACTCTCCTAGGTCGAGCGCCAAAAGGCCTCGGTACTTCGCCATAAGCGCGCGCAGCGTTGCTAGATACAGTGAGTCAAAGCCTTTGGGCACGCGA
>CAIWTN010000037.1 GCA_903915625.1 uncultured Pseudomonadota bacterium
CCTGCCGCGTGAACATCGCGGCTACGCCACTGGGCTTATCGCTGGAGCGGGGGCTTTTGGCGTCACTCTCGCTGCATTTGTCGGCGAGCTCTTGAACTGGCAGGCAGCCTATATTGTTGGTGGCGGTCTGGGCCTAGTGTTACTCGTCACGCGCATTCGCATCGTTGATTCGGGCGTATTTGCGGCTATGAAAAAGGCAGAGCCTAATATTGCCCGTGGCAATATTTTGATGATGCTGCAACCTCGTCGTTTGCGACGGTTCGTGTCTTGTGTGCTCGCTGGTTCGCCGCTTTGGTTAACCGCCGGGATCTTGATACCGTTTGCGCCTGAGATTACGCAAGATCTAGGGGCAAGCGCGGCAGTCAAAGCGACCTATATGACAGTAGCCAGCAATGCAGGGATGTTACTGGGGGACCTAGTGAGCAGTGCTCTGAGTCAGTATTTCCAGTCACGCAAGAAGGTCATCATCGCTTTAATTCTGAGTACTAGTGTCTGCACGTTTGCTTTTCTTTCTCTGCGCAATGCGCCGCCCCTAGCTTATTACGCGATCATGTTCACCATTGGCTGGTCGGTAGGTTTCTGGGCTGTTCTGCTTACCGCGACCGCCGAGCAGTTTGGTACCAATTTGCGCGTTACCGCTACGACTAATGTGCCCAACCTAGTACGCACCTTAGTCATACCAATGACTTTTGGAATTAGCATGATGCAACCTAGTCTCGGCATGCGCAATGCTGCTCTGGTTGTCGCTATCACCGTTTTGATTGTGGCTTCCATCGGCGCTTTGAACCTGGAGGAAACTTTTGGGCGTGACCTGGATTTTCTCGAGACTTGACAACTTGGGGTCAGGCACTGGTTGTAACATGCTGAAACCATTTATACCTGTTTAATTTCGGTGAGTTACAAAGAGTGCCTGACCCCAATTACAATTATTATAAAAGTTGATTAAAATGAATCAGTTACTTAATTAAATTATAAATATTCTGTTATTTGTATAATTAATTTGACTTTTCTTAATGCATATATTAATAATTTGTCATCGGACGAATTTGCTCTTAAAGTCGTCCATAAACAACTTCTTGGAGAAACCTATGAATTCGATCTCTAAAGCAATCATCGCAATCGTCATGGGCGCCGCTCTCGCACAAACTGCTGCGGCCGACGAAGCCCAGTATTGCCAGCCCGCATATATATCCGGCGGCGACTCGGCTTATGTTCCCTGTATTTCCATGGTTGACCTAGGAAATGGTCACCTGGTTGGATACGACGAGCAAGGCAACGTTGTAGTCGAAGAGTGGAAGTAATCCACTAGTGCCGGATAGGTCGATCATGACTATCCGGCCTGTTCCTTGGGCCCACTCCAAAAACTTTCGGTCATAGTTAGTCATTGGATGTGGGTCCTTACTTTTTATCTTGGATTCCTTTAATCTAAAAAACTCAATAAAATCAAAATATAATTAGCCAATTTTAAAACTTGGTTATATTAATATTTTATTAATCATAAAATTAGTTTGACTTTATTAAAGCAAGACTCTAAAAGCTTGTTATCGGACCGGTGAATCTTAAAAACCTTCCTTAACAAACTCTTGGAGAATTTTATGAACTCGATCTCGAAGACAGCTATCGCCATCGTCATGGGCACCGCACTTTCACAAGCTGCTAAGGCTGAAGTTTGCTACACCACCGGCTCTTATGATCAAGCTTATGTACCTTGCGTGTCCTCCGTAGACGAAGGAAACGGCCACACCGTTGTTTATGACAGCGAAGGCAACATCATTAGCGAAGAGTGGAAATAATCCACACTGGAACAGGGTAGATTAAAACTCTATCCAGTCAGTTGCTTGGGCCCACATCCAAAACTTGCCATTATGGCTAGTTCACTGGATGTGGGCCCTTAATTTTTTATGCTTGGTGCGGAGGGCAAGGTGGCTGGCGCCTACTCACCTTGAAATGTCTGGGACAGGGGTATAGCTTCGGGCTGGGGAGCGGCGCGGCAAGTCAATTACTCGAGTTCTGCCGCACCTTGAACGCGGGTAAGCATCACTCAGTGGCAGGGCTGAAATCTGTGATGTTCTAAGTGACAATATTTGGAGGAACCGCGCCATGAGCCTCGATCTCTCAGCAAGCGACTATCGCGCTGATATCTCAGACGCCGTCGCCAAGCCTCTATGCAAAGCCCGCGACTCAGCGCATTTATTGCTGAAAGAGCAGAGCTGGCGGCATAGTCGAGATGCCGTTCACGATTTGCGCGTCGCACTGCGCCGGCTAAACGTCGCCAGCACGGCATTAG
Source organism: uncultured Pseudomonadota bacterium (assembly GCA_903915625.1). Lineage (GTDB taxonomy): Bacteria > Bdellovibrionota_B > Oligoflexia > Oligoflexales > CAIYRB01 > CAIYRB01. The sequence continues at coordinate 2,288 of CAIWTN010000037.1, forward strand.
CGGAAGTGCTCCCCCAAAAAATGCGCCGCAAGCTCAAGCGGCGGATTCGTGAATTGCGACGTAGTGCCGGTCAAATTCGTGATGATGACGTGTTACATGATGCCGTCACGGATCTTGCGAATCAAAACAGCACTTACGCTGTCGCAGCTGAAATCGTCAGAAAGAAATTAAAACAATCTCGAACCCAGCTGCTGAAAGATCTTCGCCACGCTATTGAACGGCAAGAGGATGATGCCTTCTGGGACTGGGCAGAAAAGCAGCTACTATCACGACTTGGTGCTAAACAAGTGCCAAAGTCACTTCTGCAGCGCATAGCACTCGATACTATCGGCTCTAAATTAAGCAAACTCGACAGTAGTATGAGTATTGCTCGCGCTAGTCAGGACCCTGATCTGCACGCAGTACGCATAGCCGCGAAGGGGCTTAGATATACGCTAGAACTCTTCTCAGACTGCTTGGAGTCTGTGCCAGCTGCTGAGCTACGCCCAGTGATGATTAACCTACAAGACCTGCTCGGACACATCCATGATGCGACGATCTTTGCTTCACGCTGCGCCAGCTGGGCCAAAGATCCTACACTTTCTCCTGCCGAGCGAGCTGAGCTAAAAAAAATGGCGACCGCCTTTCGGGATCGCCGCTATCAGTGGATCACACTGGATCAATGATCTTAAAACAAGTTGATGATGGTACTAAATCCAGCAATCGTATTATCGCGCGTCACAGGCTTGTCATCATACGGAATCGCTCTCACATAAGCATAAACGAAAATGGATTTTGTCGCCGCAATTCCTAGACCAAATGTCTGGTACACGGATGCGCGCTGAAAGCGATCTGTGCCGACCAAATCTTGGTTCTTATAATGAAGAATACCAACGACAGTCCGAAAATTAAGCCGGTCATTGATCGCATACTCCAGGTACGGAAAAGTACCAAGACCGACTAGTGTTTGCTGACTCTTATCGAAGGCACCATCAGCAAAACGACTGTAGTCTAACTGCAGAGCCAGACCTGTAGTTAAGCCAAAAGAAGTTTCATAAAAAGACTCGTTGCTAAGACCTAGAGCCTGACGATATCCAAAATCATGGTAGTACTGATAATTCGTGTACTGAGTCAGCTGAACCACGGCGCGATTGTGTAGCGCCCCCAACTTGAATGACCGCGCTAGATCAAGATAAGGATCGGATAATGACGTTTTCTTCGGTCCTTGGAATGGAGTCTGGGTCGTAATACCAGTGCCGAGTCCAGCCGTCGTCTTCTCATCGACTCTGTAGCGGGCTGAAAAATTGCCTCCCATTGTCACAACTGGAGGCGGCACTAGCCGACCTGGGTTGGGAGCATCCGCTGAGAAGGGGTGCCTCAAAGTTGATCCAGAGTAGTTTAGCTGAAACTGACCGCTCCATCGGGACTTCGATCCTTCGAGCGTCTGCATCCGCTTGTTCTTCATCTCTTGGGTTTCGCCAGACACTGCCGCTGGTTTGGCTGCGGGCTGAATCTGCTGCGCTTCTGTATCGGCGGCAATCACTGGACCAGTGGCTACGCCGAACACACTCGTCATCAACATGCCGAGTGCCAGTAATTTTTGATTCGAAATCGGTTTGTTGATGTAACGGTACATAACTCTACCCCCCAGTTGGATAGAGTTTCTTAACCGATTCTTATAAAATTGTCATCATGTCATGTTGACAGGATATATTACTTTGGCCACATTTTATGCTGCATCTAAAGCCCTGCGAAGGAGAGCATGACCCTCATCAGTACGGCCAGAATTTAGGTATAAATGACCTAAAGTCGTCATTAAGGTGTGATTATCACCCACGGCATCGAGCACCCTAGCCAGAATATCAATCGCTGTCCCCACTCGCGATAGTTGCGAACAAGTCTGTGCCAACGCTATCGTTGCAGCCGGAATATTATGCTC
>CAIWTN010000038.1 GCA_903915625.1 uncultured Pseudomonadota bacterium
AACATGAGGCCGACAACCAGCCCGATACCAGTGATTGCGTAAAGTAGGGTCAGGTCGTCTTTCGTCAGAGTGCTGCTCGAAAGCCAAAAAAGCGCAGAGCCAAGCGAGACTAGTATTGAGTACCAGACGAATTCCTTTCTCGGCCATGAGGTTACTACTGCTGTTGGTAGGATTAACAGCACCCCTAAACTTGCCTCCGCCGCAAACATCTCATGTGGTACGTGGATTACAGCGTATGCGTTCGCCCATGTCACCGGGACGAAGACAATTAACTTACTCAAAATGTTGAACGGCAATATTTTGCGCTCTACAAGTCTCACATAGAAAAGTGCAGGTACCACTACGAGCAACCGGACTACGAGGAAATTCTTCCAAAGATGTGGCAACAAAATCATGTCAAAGAGGAAGAAAGACAAATACATCGCAGAAAATATCTTAGCCAATCCGAGCACAGAGTTACGCGCAGCATCCCGTGCCTGGGCAAGGAAGTCCGCGTCCTCGGGGTTAGATGGTCTCGCTAACTTGCTAAGTAGGCTGCTCAATACGCGCTCCGCGTGGCGTTTTAACAACATGGGTCGCGATCGGCTGAATCATTCTGAAACTTAATAGGATCATAAGAAACTAATGAAAAAACAGATGCTTGCCAAAAAATTATATCCAGCTTTTTGTGGGGCAATCAAGGCGTGATTTGGGAATCGCGCCTCTCTAGCGACCGCGCAAACATAGGGCTCACCCAACCTGTTAATCTCCGAACCTAGTCTGCAAACCTGCCATTTTCTTTCTGCGCGGCACCGGAGAACCACGCGAAAGATTCCGCAGCGACCTCAACCCTGATCTCGCTCTAACGAAAGGAATGCATAGCCACTCGACGGTTAGTGGCTGCCTACGAGGAAAGTCCAACCAGCCGTCGACTTAACTGGTCCAAATTTTTAGCCACTTGGTCATCATGGGCGTGAGGATTGGGAGAGTTCAGCGGCCAACCGCCTTTTGACGCCTCCTTCGTGCGGTAAAATCCCGTCTGACTAAAGTACTTTCCGTTGTGGGAGGCCACTTCGGGTGCGAGTAGTGCATATAAAGTTGTCTGCGCTCCTTCCTTCGGTTCCAGCATACCAGCCAGTCGCAAAATGGGGCGCAAAAGAAGATCCTGCACCCAAAGTGGTGCTGAGTTTCGGATCAAATTGGTACGCACCCACCCAGGATGGACGCTTGTTACGACCACATTCGATCCCGATACGCGCTTGGCCAGTTCCTTGGCATGTAGGAGATTTGCCAATTTTGACTGGGCATAGGCCTCCCATCCGTCATATTTCCGTCGCTCAAAGTGAAGATCCTCGAGATCAATTGTTCCTTCACGTCCCACGGCCCGATCATGATAACAGCTTGAGAGAATGACGACTCTCGAGGGAGCACTGGCCTTAAGACAGGGTAGCAGGAGTTCGGTCAAGAGATAGTGTCCGAGATGATTAACGCCAATTTGTGTCTCAAATCCATCTTTAGTCTTGCCGTATGGCACGTTCATCACGCCAGCATTGTTGACGAGGCCGTGTAGGTGAGAATGTTTTGCCAAAAAATGGCCTGCAAAATCTTTCACTGATTTTAGATCAGCTAGATCCAATATGGCGACTTCGATCACACCGCGCGGCTGATGGACCATAATCCGTGATTTTGCCTGGTCCCCGTCAATATGCCGTCGACAAGCTAACACAACATGAGCGCCCTGCTGCGCCAACTGGGCGACAGTCTCTAAACCGATGCCCGAATTACCACCAGTGACGATGAAGATTTTTCCAGTAAGGTCCGTGTGTAATAATTGAGAAGGGCACAAAAGGGGCTTATGCATGCAAATGATTCCTTTCAGAATGTCACAGATCTGGCATGAAAAATTTTTTATGAAATTACTCTCGATTCTAAACCTGGCACTATGGTGCCAAGTCAAATGTTGTGCAAAAAGATACTTGCGAGATTGTCTTGGATTTGACGGAACATTTTCTCCACAATAAAATGTTCTGGAGAGCACATTAAACAAAATAAAGTGAGACTATGGCATTATTTTCGACGAGCCAGCTTTGTCGAGAGGCTGGAGTGTCCCGTGGCCAATTGAGACTTTACGAGCGCGAGGGGTTGATAGCGCCGCCATCGAGGACGGCAGCGGGCTATCGTAGATACACCGCTGAGATAGTACTCAGGCTAAAGGCAATCCAAGGGTTGAAAGAGGTTGGCCTCACTCTGGCAGAAATCGGCACTCTTTTAACAGAGAGGGACTTTGATGGGCTTAGCCGCGGCGATCTGCAAAAGAAAGCCGCTTATATGCTACTAAAGGCCGAGGAGCATATCCGACGACTGCAAGTGATACGTCAATATTTGGCAGGGTTTGCAAGAGGAGATTTTGAGATCCTCAGTGATCCCGACTGTCAATTTCTCACAAGCTTTCTCTCCGCTGGTCCCTTAAGTAAATAGGATGGATATGAGCCCCAGGCCAGTAGTCCTGTTGGTTAAAGGAAGTACGCAGGCGGCATTCGTGAGTTCTCGCGAGAGTTGTGTTCCAGTTCAATTCGGTTTTAGTGCAGTAGACCCCTTTTTTGGCCTAGCCACCGCCAGCTTCATCACCGGGCGGATCGCCTTCGACCCGAATGCTGGTCGCACCTTGCGTAGCTAGTGAATGACACTCATGCTCTGCCACTTACCACCCATAAAACGCTTTAAAAACACGAGCGCTTGTACCATGGCAAAAAGACTCGCGGTGCTCCAAGCCCAATAAACAGCACCGTTCCAGTCGCGCATAAGCCATGTAGGAAGAACCATCAGTGGCCAGGGTAGAATTAGCGCAATCAGTGACACAAAGCGGGTGTCGCCGGCTCCTTTGAGCGTAAATGAACAGACTAAATTTAAGCTGTCAAAGCAGGTGAAAAAAGCGACAAACATTAGCAGAATAGGCACCATATGCGAGACGTCGGTCCACAATGCTGCATTACTGGAGTTGTGAAACCAACTTAGATAAAAGTTTGGTAGCAGTAAGAAGCTTAGTCCCATCGTCATCATGTAACCGAGAGCGAGTTGAATGCCGCACCAGGCAACAGCCATCGCCTCATCTCCGCGCTTGTCGCCTAAAAACTGTCCAACTTGAATGGATACTGCTTGAGCTAGGCCCATCGCCGGCAAAACAGAAAGCATCATGACCGTGACAACGATGCCACTACTAGCAAGAGCAGCGTCGCCCACTTGCATACGGCCAACTATGATCAAAAAAATCGAGAAGCCTAAGCCCTCTAAAGCCCACTGCAAGCCACTTGGTAAGCCGTAACGCAGGTAGCGTTTGAGTAAATCAACGCGAGGCCGCCATCCGGATAAGGTCGCATACGCGTCCTCATGTTTCTTTTGGAATAGTAAATAAAGACCCATAGCGGCCGCAAAGTAAGCTGAAAGTGCGGTCGCATATCCGGCTCCAGCCACACCCATAGCCGGCGAGCCCCAGTTGCCGAAGATCATCATGTAATCAAATATAAGATTAGTGATCATGCCGACAAAGTTGATCCACAAGATGGTTCGTGTCTGGCCTAGACCGGAGAAAAAACTACTAACCGCTGCGACTATTGCTGTGGGTAGAGCTGATAGACAGATCGTGTCGAAGTATTCGATCTCTAGTGTGCGCACGGACGGTGAGTGACCAACCAATTCAAAGATAAAGTCGGATGCTGGAATTAGTAGTAAGAACAAAAGCCCACCGATTAGGCTTAAAATTAGCGCCTGCCAAGTCGCAGGACCAATCATCTTATGCTCTTTAGCGCCGTAGTATTGGGCGACAAAGGTCATGAGATAAGCAGCGGTTTGCTGCAGTAAAGCCATTGGGACCCAGAATATTCCCATCACGGCCATCGCTGCTGCCAGAGCCTCGGTAGAGTAGTTACCGAGATAGACTCTATCAATGGTTAGTTGCAGGTTCCAAAAGCTATTGGCGATGATCAGAGGCCAGGCGACTTGTAGGATAGATTTGTAGCGTTCGCGGCGTTTACTAACATGACTACTCATAAGTGCACTCATCTCGGATTAAAGAATGATTGTATCCCCGAGCGGGTGACCACCATTAGAACTACTGACGAAATATTGGCCATCTTTGATCTTCTGCATTCTCTTCACGAGCTTAGGTTCCGGACTAGCGAAAGCAGCCGGTCATGTGGCCAGACCTAAGGCAGCCGAGTAGTTCAGGACGCGGCGTCAGATGCGTTGGCTTGGTGCCTCATTAAATCCATTTATATTCGTTGATTGTATCTCATCGTTTGGGGCTGGGCGCAATCGGAATGCCAGTTGCAAATAGGAACACATAGTTTCTTTAAATGGGAACTAAAAAATCAATATCGAGTTTACTTTTTCGTTCATAGAAGCAAGAAGGCGTCCGTAATCACAAACAACTTCCTTAGAAAGGGTCATCGTCATGAAAACTAAATACGTCATCGTTTCAGCTATCGGAATGACATCTATCGTAAGCTGCAGCTCCATGGATAGCGGCAGTCACTCTGGGCCAGGCAAGTTCGCCGGACTTAGTGAAAAGTTTCAGGCATTCGATCTGGGATGTGATTATTCGGCCATCTCAGCAGCGCCTGTCTCTGACGCGACTCAGGCTCAGTGTAACAATGCAAGAGAATATTACGCCATACTGCTGCAGAAGTTTGATGCCAACAAAGACGGCAAACTAACTGATGATGAATTGGTAGAGAGTCAAAGAGAATTTGAGACGGAACGACTGCGCAAACTCGATAAGAATGGCGATGGCAAGTTGACGGAGGACGAGGTGGCGAGCTGGCGTAGTAACACTTCGCTAACTCGGCAGAAAAAGTTGGATAGCGAATTTAGCAAAGCATGTGTTCAGCTACAAAGGGACGACGACACTTGTAAGGCGCTTTATGATGTGCGGCGTGAAGATCGTCGTCAAGAGGTTGAAGTGCATCGCCATGGTGAGGCGATGCATACCTCTATTGAGGAAAGTGGCAGATCAGGTCGTCGCTCTGATCGGCGATGAGTTTCTAGGATTTTAAAACCAGAAGTAAATTAAGCACTAGATTTTAAGGCGGCCATATCTTTGACGACGTTATCTTTGACAACATTATGAGGCGTGGTCCGCTTAATCCAGACCAATGATTTGTCGTCTGCCGTCATGCACTCATTCAGAGCCTGTACTCCCTGGCTTTCAACATGATGAAGCAGTGATAAAACAGATCGTTTGTTCGTGCGCACACCTTTGTCAAAGACACCGTCGCTGCCAAGTAGGATAGAGTCTATATTTAGATTCGTTGTATTTATGGTTACCGGTGCGATCTTCAATTCTGGCGCGAATCCTAGCAGAGATCCTCTAGCAAGGACGGGTGTCACGTTGCTGCTAGTCCCCGTGAATGTTTGAATGAGAAATAGCGGTAAATGACCTGCCGAATAGTAGGTGAAGTCATGATCGCGAAGTACCAGCATGCCCAAAGACATGGTGTGAAAGTGTAGGTGACTGAGGGCGTGGAGCGTGCGGTTGACATCGTGTAGCCAGTCGATGGGTGAGAAATCTGCGGCTATTGCAATATTGGTCCATAGTGTCTGTAGCGTTTGGACGACCAATGCCGCCTGGAGTCCTTTGCCGGTTGCATCTGCGACTATCACGACTACGGAGCCGTCCTGCAGCTTTTGCACTGCGGTCCAGTCGCCAGCAAGCAAGCCGTATTTAGATTGAAATGTCTGAATGGTAAGTCCTTTCAGATCTACTGATGACTGACTGGGGGCAAAGGCATCCTGCATTTCGCTGGCGGTTTTTATTTCGCGCTCAACATCTTCTAGTCGTAATCTTTCGTTACTTGAAAGTAGTGCGCGAGTTGCGAGTTCGTTAAGCATGTGGAGACGGCGGCGATGTCTGCTGGCGTAGTGAATGAACAGTCCAAAGCTGGAAATGAAACTGAGTAGTATGGTCCATTCTAGTTGTTTTTGCGGCGATGCAGTGCGCCAGCCGTAAGCACCTAAAACTAGCTGTAGCACAGCGATAATTAGGACACTTGAGTTGCTAAAGGGGTAGGAGGCTAGATTAGTAATCATAAGAATAGCGTAGAGTACACACCCATAAGTCACCGCCATAGAGTCCAGGCCATCGAGAAAACCTTGATGAAGGCTTTCGCCGTAGCCAAAGGATGCAACCAAATAAAGGACACAAAGAAAATAACGTGGACTTAACCAGGTCACTCGCTTCAGTGCTAACCATCCTAAAGAGAGGATCGACACTGACAGGTGGGTAAACATCAGCGAGCGCTGTTGGTGAGGTGGGGCCAAAAACACGACCGGTGGCATTAGCGCGAGCAGGCTCAGAACGCATAAGGCGCGAATCAAAGAGTTGGTTTGCTGGATCGAATGGCGCTTGTCGTATTCATTGACCGCGCGGTGCTCGGACGCACTTAACTCGAGCTTATTTAAGCCTAGTTGAGCGAGTGCCGGTTCCAGCCGTGGTAAGAAATTTTTTAGATTACATAGCATCTATGCCAATAGTCCCCCATCTTAGGTCGGATTATTGGCAGAAAATCTTGATGCAGATGATTTGGTAAAGTGCCGAAAGAGCCGATTAAGACAAGGGAGCTCTTGGACAAATGGCGTGGCTAATTGAAAAAACTTATGATGTCTTGTAGCACTGGCGACCTAACGGCATCCACTTCCTGTAGGACCTCGTGCCGGGCCTGGTTGATGACCGACAGCTGGCAGTGAGGTGCTTTGCTGCAAAAGGCCAGCTGCGCTTCAGGGCTGACGATCGCATCTTCTGAAGCTTGATAAATTTTTATTGGCACATTCACTTTGGATGCCAGCTCGCTGCTACTATCTGCAGCTTGGAAACTTTCCGCAATCCACTCGTTGCTTTGGCCAGCAACTACTAATTTAGGCATCGATTGATACAGAGCAAGAGTGCGGCTGGCCCGGACTAGACTATGTGTCACCACGTTGCGTCGGACATTATCTTTATGCGGGTCGTAGTCGCCAGAGCCAGGCACGTAGCTGCTGCCGGCGCCGCGCCAGATATTAAATTGCACAACAGCCCGGACGAGCCACGGCGGAAAGCCCCGAGTTTTAATTCCGAACATCGGAGCTGAGAGTGCAGCTGCCTTTATGTTGGTGTTGCCGCGGGCCAACATGGCCACGCTCACCATGCCACCGAGGGAATGCGCGGCCAGGTACAGCGGTGCTTGGTGTTGGGGCTGCACTAAGTGGCGAACGAAGTATTCTAAGTCGTCGACATAATCGGAAAACCGCTCCACGTGGCCAATCTGGGGATTGCCTAGCAGGCGTTGTGATTCGCCCATACCGCGGAGGTCCAGGGCAAACACTTTGTATCCAGCTTGGCTGAGGTCATAAATTATTTCGGCATGTTTTAGCATCGATTCGCTGTAGCCGTGTACGAACACGACGCCGCCGCGCGGCTTGGACTCCGGTGCCGATGGGATCACGCGATAAGCGATTTTGACGCCGCCAACTCCCGCGAAGGTTTGGGCTGGAGTCGAGAGCACAAGTGGCAACGCTTGCTGGTCAAAAACACTGCTGAATTCGGCCTCCACGATGGCGCTAGCCGGCTGCGTCGGGAGTAAAGTGCTCAGTGCCAACAGGATTGCTGTCGGAAATCTATAAGGTGCTGATTTTAGGAGTTTTGTTTTAGACACGGAGGTCCTTGAAAAAGGCTGTCTTAAAATTTTACGGCCCACATGAGCGGAAAGTAAAGTCGACATTGAGGGATTATGCTGCATGCATTAGGGTAGGCGGTATTAGGAGGCACAATTCGTTGCAGCAAGTGCGGTCCATTTTAATGGTTGGAGGCGGTTTAGCTAATGGTCTAGCTGCTTTACGGCTAACCACGCAGCGCCCGGAGGTGCAGGTGCGGTTGCTCGAGGCTGGGCCACAGCTTGGTGGCGAGCACACTTGGTGCTGGCACGACTCCGACCTCGCCGGTGAAACCTCCTGGCTCACGCAGCTGGCCAGCGCTAGCTGGGACGGCTACGACGTCCGTTTTCCCGAATACCAGCGAACTCTTTCCGGACGTTATCATGCGCTGCGTTCCAGCGACTTTCATCGCCAGCTAATGGAAGTTCTTGGCGATCGCGTGCAGACATCGACAGCCGTAACTGAAGTTCACGCCAAACACGTAGTGCTCGACAGCGGCGAGCAACTGCAGGCTGATTGTGTGATCGATGGTCGTGGTTTGTTCGATGCCAATTTTGCTCCCTGTGCATACCAAAAATTCCACGGGCTCTTTGTTACGACAGCAGCGCCGCACGGACTCACTAGGCCGCTACTCATGGATGCAACGGTGAGCCAATTAGACGGCTACCGCTTCCTTTATCTCCTGCCGTGGTCCGATCGTGAATTGTTAGTCGAAGATACCCGCTACAGCGACAACCCTGATCTAGACCCAGCGGAATTACGTGCGGAGATTGTCGCGTATTTGGCGCGTGCTGGATTTGGTTCCTACGAAATCACCGGCGATGAGTCGGGGTGTTTACCGCTGCCATTATACGGCGCGCGTTCACCGCAGTTTAAGGACGGACTGCTTTACGCGGGAATGCGAGCCGGCCTATTTCATCCGACGACAGGGTACTCCATGCCGGATGCGGCACGGTTTGCGAATTGGCTAGTTAGCAATAGCGACCGTGGTAGCGCCGCTTTAGCGCGGGCAGCGTCGAAGCGAGCCCGCTCGGTGTGGCGCCGAGGTGATTTTTGTCGGCGGCTTAATAGTATGTTTTTTAAAGCTGCAGCTCCGACTGAGCGGCGGCATGTCATGGCGAGATTTTATGAGCGTGATCCACAACTGATTGCGCGGTTTTATAGTGGTTCACTAAGTTTCTTCGATTGCTTGCGACTGCTTTCTGGCCCCCCTCCGGTGCCGGTGGCCGATGGAGCGCGAGCATTTTTTCTGAAGACTACGAATACGGAAAGGGGCTTGTGAATGGACTTAGGTTTGCCCGCCGTGGCTGACTTGGATAGTCTGCTCGGTTTATCTGGCGGCCACGTTGCCGAACAAGTCGAAAAGCGGCTGATAGCGCCAGCTCGCGCACTGCTTAATCGTCACAGCAAGCAAATGCGTGGACGGCTGGTTGAACTAGGCTTTGAGCTGGCAGGTGGAAAAGCGACTGACATGGCCGCGGTTGAACGAGCTGCGGCAGCTATGGAGCTCCTGCATGCCGGTTCTCTGATTGTCGATGATATTCAGGACGGCAGTCGACAGCGGCGTGGCGGGCAAAGTCTGCACTTGCTCTACGGCGTGCCAACGGCGCTATGTACTGGTAATTGGCTTTATTTTTGGCCTATGCGCCTACTCGGTGATCTGCCGTTGTCGGTGGACAAATCGTACCGCGTCCTGCGCGCCTATCACGAAGCGGTCGAGCAAGCTCATTACGGCCAAGCACTAGACCTAACGGTGAAGGTCGACACCTTGCCGCGTCAGGAAGTTCCGGCATTGTGCGACGCTGTGATTGGTTGGAAGACGGGTACGATTACGTCCCTTGCTATGCGGATTGGGGCCTTACTTGCTGGGGCAGACGCCACGGTGGAAAAAGCGCTGGCTGATTTTGGCATGAGCTTTGGCAAGACGCTTCAGTACTTCGATGACTTAGGCAACGTCATGGGACGGCTTGATCCGGGTAAGCGCTTTGAGGATCTTCGCCTGCGTAAACCAACTGCGGTTTGGGCAATGGCTGCGGCACGCAGCACGGACGAAGATTACTCGGTATTTAGGGTAGCAGCTCTGCGGGTCGACGATGATCCGGCGCCGCTACTTGCTTGGTTTAACGAACGCGGATTTGTCGCTGATGCGACTGTCCGGTTGAACACCGAAATGAACGCTGCCATCAATAAACTAGGCGAAGCGTTAGCTGCGCTAACCCCATCTGAACAAAAAACTACGCAGTCTGCCCTTGAGCGGCTGAGAGAACTTACCGAGGAGCTAATCGATGCCTACTAAACAAACTACCGGAACAACAGTCACAGGTGCCACCGGCCGAGATGTCAAGCGCGCAGCTGTGATCGGCAGCGGTTTTGGCGGTCTGGCCGTCGCGATTCGGTTGGCTGCCGCTGGTGTGAAGACGGTGATCTACGAGGCACTGCCAGAATTAGGTGGCCGTGCCGGCGTGTTTACACAAGACGGCCACGTCTTTGACCGCGGACCAACAGTAGTAACTGCGCCCGAAACGATCACTGACCTGTTCGCCCTAGCAGGGCGCTCGATGAAAAATTACGTCGAGCTGATGCCGGTCGATCCAATGTACCGACTCTTTTGGGAAGATGGCACGACCTTTGACTACAGCGCTGGTGAAGAAGCGCTGATGAGTGAAATCCGCCGCATTGCCCCAGACGACGTGAGCGGCTATCAGCGGTATTTCCGCTACGCACAAGAGGTGTTTGACGAAGGCTACACCAAGCTTTGCCATGTGCCGTTCTTAAACTTTTGGGATATGGTTAAGGTCGCGCCGCAACTCATTCGTCTTAAGGCGCATGTGCCGGTTTACTCGACCGTGAGCAAGTACTTTAAAAGTGAATACCTGCGTCAGGCCTTCAGCTTTAACAGTCTGCTTATCGGTGGTAACCCGCTGCGCGCGTCTTCGATTTACACTCTGATCCATCCGCTCGAGCGTAAATGGGGTGTCTACTTTCCTAAGGGCGGTACCCATGCCTTGGTGCGTGGTCTGGCAAAATTGTTTACCGATATTGGCGGTGAGATTCGCCTAGAGACACCTGTAAAACGGATCTTGACGACCAATGGCCAAGTCACCGGTATCGAAGATGCCAATGGCAATAAAGAGCAGTTTGATACGGTTGTAAGCAATGCTGACGTCGTTCACACCTACGATAAGCTGCTAGGTCACGAGCCTGCAGCAGCAAAAACAGCCGGCAAATTGAAGCGTAAGCGCCACAGCATGTCGCTGTTTCTGATTTACTTTGGCACCAATAATACCTATCCGAATTTGATCCATCACAATGTGATGTTCGGCCGTCGCTACAGCGAGCTTTTGAAAGATATTTTTGATCGTGGTGTGGTTAGTGACGACTTCTCACTTTATCTGCATGCACCAAGTCTTACCGATAAGTCGCTCGCGCCAGAGGGTAAGCAGACTTACTATGTTTTGGCTCCGGTGCCGCACCTCGGTCACGGTGCCTTCGACTGGGAACGCAACGGCGAGAGCTTCGCGGATCACATCATGGCTTACCTGGATGAGCATTATATGCCAGGTCTACGCCAAGATTTGACTATGCGTAAAATCTTCACCCCGCTTGACTTCCAAAGCCGCCTAAGTGCTCATGAAGGGTCAGCGTTCTCGCTTGAGCCTACGCTGACGCAGAGCGCATACTTCCGCGTTCATAACGCCGATCCGCGCCTGCCTGGTCTTTATTTTGTCGGCGCCGGTACTCACCCAGGTGCGGGTATTCCCGGCGTTATTGGTTCGGCGCAGGCAACTGCCAGCGTGATTCTTGGAGAGCAGGCGGCTACGGTTGCTGCGGGTGAGTCACAGTTGGCGGGGACCTGAGCGTGCAAGAGCAAGCGTTAAGCCCTGATTTGCTGACTGCATGCCAAACGAGCATGCAGCGCGGCTCTCTGAGCTTTTTCCTCGCTGCGCGCCTCGCTGGGGCGCGTCTGCGCACTGGGTTGATGGTGCTGTATTCTTGGTGTCGATTCTGTGACGACGCTGTGGATGCCTGCGACCAAAGCGAGGCGATCGAACAACGCACTTTGGCCGTGGACGAGTTGCGGCGCCAGACTTGGTCAGCGATGCACGGTGGCACTAAGCCTCTGCTGCAGAAAGATCAGCCTGCGGCGTTCGCGGCCTTTCATTGGCTGACTCAAGCGTACCGGATTCCGGATCATTATCCTCAAGAGCTTTTGGCCGGTATGGACATGGATGTAGCCGGCCAGCGCTACGTGACTTACGACGACTTGCGCTTATATTGTTACCGGGTAGCGGGTGTAGTCGGTCTTATGTTCAGTCACTTGGCGGGTGTTAGTGACGAGAGAGCGCTGCAGAATGCGGCCGATCTCGGCATGGCTATGCAGCTCACCAATATTGCGCGCGATGTCTTGACGGACCTTGAGCTTGGTCGCGTTTATCTGCCCGACGAATGGCTAGCGGCTGCTGGGCTGACGACGGGTGATATCGGCGATGTGAGCAAACGGGCGCAACTCGTAGCAGTGGTTGAGCGCATGCTCAGCGAAGCTGACCATTTTTATGCATCTGGCGAGGCCGGTCTTAAATACTTGCCTTGGCGTGCAGCTCTGGCTGCTGGTGCGGCACGGTTCATTTATGCCGAGATCGGGCAATTGGTCCGCCGTCGTGGGGTGCACGCGTGGGATCAGCGTGCGGTAGTTCCTCTTCCTCGTAAACTATTCTTGGTTTGTCGCGCGATCTTGCTGGTACTACGGCAACGGCGTGGCGGTTTACAGGGGCGCTGGCAACCAGTGACGATCCGTGACATTAGGAGATTTTCATGACCCCCAGACATGCGACTGCTCCTGCTCTCGCGGTGTTTACCGAGATCAAAGCCTATGTCCTTAACATACGCTCCTTTAGTCGCACCGATTGGTTTCGTTACCTGAGCTGGATGATGACTATCTTCAGCCTGTTAGTGGCGACCAGTACTTTTGTCTTTTTCGGCTACGCCCGAGGTGTGGTTTGGCCTAGTTATGTTTGGTGGGTACCGTTTGGTAACTTCCTCTTTTGTAGCGCCTTGGCTTTAGATGATATCGGTCACAGGACTGTCTATAAAGAGTACCTGAGGAAAGGCGAAGCCCACGTCCACCAGATGATTGTGCTGACGGCAGTGCCCAGCATAGTCGCGCTCTGCTTGTGTTACCAACACCCAGAGACCTTCCACATGGTCGCAGTGGCTTTTATCTTTTTGTCTTTCTTCTACAGTGCTCTCGATGAAGCTCTGCATTGGCAGCGCTATTTGACGCAGAGTCTAGACCGCGTCGAAATGTGGTCGCACTTTGTCGCCATCGTCGGACATGTCGTGATGGTTGCTGCTTGGTGGCAGTGGTACACGGCGGGTTATCCCGGTGTGACAGAGACCATCAACAAAATCACTGAATTGTTTGTTTAAAAAGATAAGGTAATCCCGTAATGATCAGACAGCGGCATCGGAATGATGCTGTTGGTCTTTCCATCATTCACTGGCACTTTGTCGTCGAACACTCGTTTGACGCTAACAACTCGTCCCTGCAATTTTTGCTGAATAAATATGTGATCAATAATCAGGTTGCCCCACTCGTTGCCAGCGACGACGTTGTCTGCACACCACGTGCAGGTAGGAGCTTGGTTGATAATGTACGGACTGACGAAACCGTTCTTGAGGAATGTTTGATAGCCCGTTTCCATGAAAGCTTTGATGTCGGTCCCTGCAACAGTAGGGCTGCTATTCATATCGCCCATTACTAGGCTTATGCCGGGTATTGCAGAGATGGTTTGAGCTTGCTGCGCCTGTTCTGCGTCCCAGCTGTCGTACTTGCCCCAGTATGGGGGGAATTTCCCTACAGTCGTAGATAAATGAGTACAGCCTATCGTTGTACTTTCCTCGCGGCGTAAATTGACGTCCGCGGTGATCACTCCTCGCGTGACTAAAAAGGAATCCAGTGGCTGATAAGTCGCGTTTCTTAAGGGGCCGCGCGATAGCAGCAGTAGTCCGTTGCGGCCGAATCGCCACTTAAATAAGTTCCATGTTTTTGCGTAAAAAGTGTAGGGGAAGCGGGGTTTTACTGCCGAAATAATGTCTTCGGCATCTTGGGGATCCCAAACTTCCTGAAGGCAGACGAGGTCGGTATCAAGATTTTTAAGGTCATTGATAATCATCTGTCGTCTGACTTCGTAATAGGGCGAGTGCGAGTCAGCCAATGCGGTATTGAAGGTAGTGAAGCGACTGATGTACTGGCCTTCAACTGTTGCGCTTGGTGCGGGCGCAGTGCTGTGCTCTGAGGTACGAGTGCAGGCAGTCCCAAGCTGAAATAGGAAAAGGACTACAGTTAGGTTGAGCTTGGAGGTTGTTAAAGGCATTGCCAGCTCTCTTTGTGGACTGGGGTGATTACTTTATAAATTAGCATGCCTGAGTCATGGGAGCAGTGCCGTTCTAAAGCGGGATCTGCCACAAAAGGACTTCCCCCGGGGCTTATTGCCCCCGGGATATCCAACTTGGCGATGTCTAGATGGGTATTGGGATGGGATCACTGCAGGCCCTCTGGCTCAGAGGGTTTTTGGTGAGACGATTTGCGGTCTTATGGGGGCATCGCCCGGCGTCACAAGACTTCTTAAGCAAGTAGTGTGCCAGTGCAGCGGTGCGGCAAAAATTTGGCTGAATAGCCAAAATAAATGCCAGTTTAACGCGGTGTGCATCTTTGGGTGTCGATGGGGACGTCGTTGGGCCGAGGTCTGGAGTCGGTATACTTTTGTGACTGAATTGGTCGCCAGAGGTCTAGTTTTGATGCGTCATTCAATGACTGGTAACAATAGTATGACGCTTTCGTGACTGAAAACATCTACGACGTCCCTCTGGTTCCGCCAAACAACTCATCCCACTCAGTATGATGCTGCAATGTTATCAGCTCGTCATTTAGACTTTCTGCGCGGGCAATCTCAAAGAGCTGACTAAAGAAGTCATTGCTCGTCTTTGCACGCATTAACTTTGGTGAAGAAAATGAGTCGGGTAGGCTGGTGCGTAGGTAACTCCATAGCATACGCATGCGAGCAAATGCTGTTTGCACCATCCGAATATCTAGAACACTGCAGCCGCTGCTCAGCACCATAGGGACGCGACATACCATCTCTGTTAGCTCGGCTGTGGTTCGTTCCCAAGCTCCGGCATCGGAGCCGCAATAGGACACAAGGCGGCCGCGTCCCATTTTAGCGATCAGCTTTTCTGGTGCTGTAATGCTGAGGTCATTCAGCAGCGCATAGCAGAGTAGGGCATTAGCGAGAGTCGTGATGGAAATCTTTTGGTGTGTGTCGCTGCGCAGCTCCTCGAACACCCAAGGATTGCGCAGTAGCCCGCGTCCTATCATAGCTCCTGTTATATTTGGAGCAGTGGCCAAGAGCTCCGCTGCAGACTCTTTACCGCAGACATCGCCCGAGGCCCAGGTCGGGGTCTTAGACGTTTGGGCTGCCTGCTGAATCAAATCCCAACGTGCCTTGCCGCGGTAGCGATCTGCCCTAGTACGCCCGTGTACGGTAAGCTGCGACAATGGCAGTGATGCAACATGCGGAAGCAGGTTATTAAATTCAGCGGGGTCATCGAGACCAAGGCGCATTTTAATGGCTAAGCGCTGCGGTCCTAGGCTGGAAATCAAACGCTCAATAGTCGCACCAAAACTAGCGGGGTCACGCAGGATGCCGCTGCCTGCATGCTTACCTACGCAGCTTGGTGAGGGGCAGCCGCAATTTAGTTCGATGGCGTTCGAAACATCTGGAGGTAAGAGATCAGCGGTTTGTAAAAACAGCTCTACGTCGCCAGTGATGAGCTGAGGAGTTAAAGAATAAGGGAAGGCGCCGCGTAGTTCAAAAAGTTCCGGGGCAAAGAGCATCGGCAACTGACCATCTGGATGCGTGCGCGTCACACGCAGAAATGGCGTCGTCATCGATTCAGGCTGCGAGACCATATATAGCCATGCGCGCATTGGGAAGGTTGTGAAACCCTCCATAGGTGCGACGCTATATTTGAGCTGTCCAACGTCACCACCGGACAGATTATTCAATGGCTGCTGATTTAACATCTTCGACAAAACAAGGGCCAAAATCGATTTTATCGCTAGGATTGGCTCCTAAGAGCCAAAATGATTAATTAAAACAAAAACTTAATTGATATTTTGAATCGCCAGCAAACAAGCTGCCATTTTATTTCGCGTCTCAAGCCATTCCTGTTCGGGGATCGAGTCATAAACAAAACCAGCAGCAGCCTGCGTCGACGCTCGGCCCTTAGCCACATGTATCGTGCGGATTAATAACGTGGACCGTAGATTACCCTGAGAATCGAACATCCCAAGGCTTCCGGCGTAAAATTCGCGGCCGACTTTTTCCATTTCATAAATAAGTTGCATGGCGCGGATCTTGGGCGCGCCACTAACAGTCCCGTTAGGAAAGCTGACCTGCATGGCGTCGTAGGCGTCTTTGTCTGGCGGCAATGTTCCGACCACTTGGCTGACCATGTGAAAGACGTGACTATATTCTTCGACGGTCATGAGTTCTTCTACGCGCACGGTGCCTGGAGCCGCAAGCCGACCAATGTCGTTGCGCGCTAAGTCTACCAGCATGACGTGCTCGGCTCTCTCTTTCTCGGATTCCACTAATTCGCGACGCATGGTCGCGTCACGCTCTGGTTCCCAAGTGCGGCGTCGCGTGCCTGCGATAGGGCGATGGGTGATCTGCTGCGCCTGCACTCCCACCATCATTTCTGGCGATGCCCCTACTAGATGGTGCTCGCCCCACTTGTAGAAAAACATATACGGTGAGGGATTGAGCATCCGTAGGTGCCTGAAGATGTCGAACGGCCGTGCTGAGGTGTCGCAACTCAGGCGATTACTAATCTGGATTTGGAACACTTCACCGGCTTTTACCGCCTCGAGGCAGCGTTTACCAAGCGTCAGAAACTCTGACTCCGTGAGCACCGCGTCAAAGCGCTTGAAATCTAGTGGAGCCTCAACGAGCTCTAGGGTAGGGCAGCGGTGTGGTTGTTCCAGGCGACTTAGCTGCTGGCGCAGAGCTGCGATTTCCTGATCGTATAGTTTGCGCAACGCAGTCTCGCCGCGCTCACTTGTTGGTACGGGGACGTTTCTGCCGACAAACAGCCGCCTTGATAGGTGATCAACCACGAGAAATTGGCGCGGCAAAAAGAAAGCTGCATCGGGCACGCCTAAAGATTTTGGTGGTGGCTTGCCGATGCTCGGCTCGAGTGCTTGGCCAACGTCGAAGCCAAAAAAACCGGTAGCTCCCAGCATAGCAGCAGTATCTGGGCCACCAAGGCGTATGCCTCTAGGATAAGCGGTGACGACCTTCCATTTTTTCATCACCTCGCGAAGTGCGAAAATTGGATTTTTAGCTGATATATGCCGTGTAATGACCTTTTTTGTGTGTTCTGGATATTCGTTGAATTCGGCCGTGCCCGATGCGCATTCATTGATCGACCAAGTCCAAATAGGGTCAAAGCCGAGAAAGGAATAGCGAGAATTTGGGCCAGAGGCCGCGGATTCCAGCAGAAAGAAATAAGGTTCGTCGACAAAGCGGTCGGCGAGGTTTACTGCGGTTTCGTGATCAAAAGCGACTGGTGCGCATAGGGCCACCATATCCGCTGTCGCTGCTGCAGTCTGAAAGTCAGCAAATTCCGGTACTTTATGGATCAAGGTGGACACTCCCTGTGGCCAAGCGCAGCAAACACACTGTTAGATCATGCCACCGCCGCCTACCGATTGCCACTGTCAGGACTCTCACTTGGGCCCATCGGCTGATAGACTTGCGGGCGCCTTCATGACAACATTCGGGGAGCATTTCGGACTTAGGAGACCTGATGAATCGCTTGGCACTTGGCGCTAGTCGCTCCGCCCCCAAAGGGCCCCTGCTCATAACTGGCCTGACGCTTATACCCGAGCCCGGTGTTGTGCTGATGGATAGCGCACTGGTGATCGCCAAAGGTGTGATTTCGGAGATGGGCCCAAGTGCCGCGGTGCAGGCGCGCCATCCCGAGATTGAACAGGTGGACGGTAAAGGCTTTATGGCCGTGCCCGGTCTGATCAATGCACACACGCATGTGGCGATGGGTTTCTTCCGCGGGCTAGGTCATGGCCAAGACGAAATGATCGAACGCTTCTTTTTTCCGGCGGAGAAATCTCTCACACCCGAACTTCTGGCACCGCTGAGTTACTCCTACTTATACGGCGGTCTAGTCGCTGGGGTGACTTGCTTTGGCGATCACTATTACTTTAGTGAAGGCGTCGCTCAGGCTATGGAGCGCCTCGGAATGCGTGGCGTTGTCGGTGAGACGGTGGCAGATCTCGGGGGTGCATTTCCTGGTCGCAGTGGTTGGGACCGCTGGCGCAAACATATCGAGTCCTGGCCCTATTCAGAGCGCGTGACTCCTTCGATTGCCCCGCATGCAGCGGATACCGTGTCAGAGCCACTGCTGCGTGAGCTGGCTGAGTATGCCACCGCTAATAAGTTGCCGCTGCACATGCACCTGTCACAAACTCGCGGTGAATACCAAAGGGTGCAGCAGCGTGAGGGCTGTTCACCAGTGGAATTTGCCGAGCGTTGCGGGGCGCTGACGGACCGAACTTTAGCAGTGCACCTGATTACTAGTACGGCCAGCGATCACAAGATTTTGAAGGATCACGGCGTCACTGCGGGGATTTGTCCGGCGTCACAAATTATTTATGAACACCTCGCTCCGATAGCTGAGATCATGCGGGCGGGCATTCCCATTGCCTTGGCTACTGACGCTGCAGCCAGCAATGATACGGCAGACCCACTGTCTGAGATGCGCCTTATGGCATTGCTTGCGCAGGACCGCGGCGTGCCGGAGGAGCACCGCTCCCCGGAGGAGATCCTGGGCATGACGACAGTTAATCCGGCGCGAGCTTTGGGACTGTCGGCAAAAGTGGGCACGCTTTCTGTGGGAAAGGCTGCCGACATCGTATTTCTCGCCGGCGATCTGAGCACGGAGCCATCGCCAAAGCCCGTCACCAATTTGCTCTTCAGTTACTCCAGTCGTAACGTTCGTCACGTTATGATCGGCGGCGATTTTGCGCTATATAACGGCCGTACGACCAAAGTCAGTGAAGATGATTTGATGGCCGAGTACCAAGGAGCCGTCGCCGAAATTCACCGCCGACTTGGTGGTAAGCCAGAGTAGCCAGTAGTAATCGCTTATTTTTAGAGTAACGGAGTTAGGGTGAATCACGGACTACGCGCCTGTATCGATGATTTGGCACGGGCTGGTAAGCTGACCCGCATTAAGGATGAAGTATCGCCGGACTTAGAGATGGCGGAAATTCAGCGCCGCGCCTATGCCCAAGGCGCGCCGGCTCTCCTTTTCGAACGCGTCACAGGAACGCCGTTCCCATGCGTCGCTAATCTGTTTGGGACCAAAGAGCGGGCCACTTATATTTTCCGCCACACGCTAGATCTGGTGCGGCAGGCTGTTCTGATTAAGGCGGATCCCGCCGCTTTTTTAAAGGGCGTGCCCGCGGGGCTGTTGAAAGATCCACTGCTCTATATGCGATTGCCGATGGCTGGCCTGACGTCTTTACCAAAGAAAGTCTCGCCTAGCCGGGCACCGGTCATGCGTTGCAAAACGACGCTAAGCCAGCTCCCTGCGATCAAGAGCTGGCCTATGGACGGTGGGCCCTATGTCACATTGCCCCAAGTTTTATCGCAAGATCCCGACCGTCCGGGTCCCATGAACGTTAATGTCGGCATGTACCGTGTGCAAATTGCCGGCAATAGTTTTGTCCCTGATCACGAGATGGGTCTGCATTACCAGATTCATCGCGGGATTGGTGTACATCACACCAAAGCTGCCGCGCGTGGGGAACCGCTGCGAGTCAGTGTGCTTGTGGGGGGGCATCCTGCCCACACAGTGGCTGCAGTGATGCCACTTCCTGAGGGTCTCTCTGAGCTCGTGTTTGCTGGGATGCTCGCCGGCAGACGCTTTCGCTACGCGATGGACCAGGGGCACATGATTGGGGCTGAAGCTGATTTTTGTATCGTTGGGACGATTACGGGTGAAACGAAACCCGAAGGCCCCTTCGGTGATCACCTCGGCTACTACAGTCTGACTCACGATTTTCCCTTGATGAAGGTTGAGGCGGTCTATCACCGTCCCGACGCGATTTGGCCCTTTACTGTAGTGGGGCGGCCACCGCAAGAGGATACGACCTTTGGTGAACTGATTCATGAGATCACCGGACCGATGGTGCCGGTGTCTCTGCCCGGTGTCAGTGCTCTGCACGCGGTGGATGCAGCGGGTGTTCATCCGCTATTACTCGCGGTCGGATCTGAGCGCTATACACCCTATAAATCAAGTAATGACACCGGACCGCAAGAGCTTCTGACGCAGGCGAGTGCAATTCTTGGCTTCAATCAATGTTCGCTCGCCAAGTATCTGCTGATCATTGATGGCAAAGATACTCAAGCTCCCAGTATCGATGATACGGCGCAATTTCTCACTCATGTGCTGGAACGTATCGACCTAAGTCGTGACCTACACTTTCATACACGCACGACGATGGACACCCTGGATTACTCGGGGGAGGGCTTAAATCAAGGCTCAAAGTTAGTGATAGCAGCCACAGGAAACCCGCGTCGTCGACTCACAAGTGTGGTCCCACCTTCGCTTAATTTACCATTGCAGTTCAAAGATCCTCGGCTTGCAATGCCAGGAATTCTGCTTGTAAATGGTCCACAGTTTAGAAACCATGGCGATGGTAGTATTGATGTGTTGACGGCGCATTTAGCCGATCAAAATCTGGATGGTGTGGCATTGATTGTCGTCTGTGACGACAGCGAATTCTGTAGCCGTTCGTTAAATAATTTCTTGTGGGTGACTTTTACGCGCAGCAATCCGTCGCATGATTGCCACGGTGTGCGCAGCTTTACTCGCTTTAAGCACTGGGGCTGCGAAGGTCCCTTGGTGATTGATGCGCGGCTTAAGCCTCACCATGCACCACCGCTAATCGAAGATCCGGCAGTGACGCAGCGCGTAGATGAAATGTGCCGTAAAGGCGGCAGTCTGCATGGGATCATCGAATGATGGTGGCTGCTCCACTATCCCCGACAAAAAAAATAGTTCGTCCCAATTTTAGTTCGCGCTGACGGAAAATCGGCCACTGATGGACTGAAAAAAAGCCACTTAGGCCAATTTTGGAGCGATGTCCTGATAAATCGTGCCAATTTGGCCGGATTTCTCACTGGCACAGTCCTTGCTCTGTGGCTCTTTGCTTGCTTACGGGCACTTCGTTTGAAACCAG
>CAIWTN010000039.1 GCA_903915625.1 uncultured Pseudomonadota bacterium
AGCAGGTCCCAAGGGTTTGGCTGTTCGCCAATTAAAGTGGTACGCGAGCTGGGTTCAGAACGTCGTGAGACAGTTCGGTCCCTATCTGCTGTGGGCGCAGGAAATTTGAGAGGCTCTGTCCTTAGTACGAGAGGACCGGGATGGACGTATCCCTAGTGCACCAGTTGTCACGCCAGTGGCATCGCTGGGTAGCTATATACGGATGGGATAACCGCTGAAAGCATCTAAGTGGGAAGCCCGCCTCAAGATAAGATTTCCCAGGCTTCGGCCCTAAAGGCTCGTTCTAGACCAGGACGTTGATAGGGTGGAGGTGGAAGTGCAGTAATGCATGGAGCTGACCACTACTAATTAGCCGTGCGGCTTAATAATTGTCGTCGACTCTCTACCTGGAAGAACCAAGGGATTCTGTTGTTGAATTCCTCGTTCCAGGTGGAAGCTGGAGAATCCCGATTTGAATTGTTCTTGAACACCTTCGATACACAGTTGCCAATACTTGATTTGGCTGTGTCTTTAGCGAGAGGGAAACACCCGTTCCCATCCCGAACACGGAAGTTAAGCCTCTCTGCGGCGATGGTACTGCTCTTTTAAGAGTGGGAGAGTAGCACGATGCAGCCTTAAAAAACGAAGCCCCTGATCACCGAAAGGTAATCAGGGGCTTTTGTTTTGCCTATTTTACTTTACCTTACGGCCCAAACCCATTGTTGATGCAGTTGTAAACATAAGCATCAAATTCAGGGGTCCCAGATGGCGGTATGTTTTCAGCGGGCCCATCTTTTTTAAAAGTGTAGCAGCCTGAAGTGATACCCAGCGTCGATGCTTGTGTCCCACTGCATTCTACGTTAGGTGCCCCATTTAACGCCGATATGAACTGAAGTGAGATTCGCTCGGTCTTCTGATCCGCACTGA
Organism: uncultured Pseudomonadota bacterium; assembly: GCA_903915625.1. Lineage (GTDB taxonomy): Bacteria > Bdellovibrionota_B > Oligoflexia > Oligoflexales > CAIYRB01 > CAIYRB01. The sequence goes on from CAIWTN010000039.1 coordinate 907, forward strand.
TGGACTGGCTGCAAGTAACAAGCTTTGAGCCGTCAGTGGCTGCCTTGCGCACAGTGTCTGTTGTGAGGCCATTTTTATCGAGAGCCTTAATGGCTTCAGTCCAATTGCACTCCCAAGTAGCCTTGGGTAGCGACCCGCATTTTCCTGTTTTAAAGTCCCAGGTCTTTCCCTGGTCTACAATGCAACTCTTTTGATCATTCGACAAAGCAAGGTCGACTTTATCAGACTGACACTTAGTGGGTACGTTGCTACCGAGCGTGGGAGGCGAAGATTGTCCCGGCACTCCTGACCCTCCAGGAGTTTGCTGGCCTGGTGTACATGGAAGTTTAGGATCTTTGCATCCAGGGTTAGCATTGTTACCATTGGTACCCGAATCCTCAGAGTTTGCCGGCGTCTTCGTCGTGCCGCCGAAGTTAGCACTGGAGCAAGCGTAGATCAGGCTGGCTAGGGCTGCAGATAGCGGTAAAATATAAGTCAGTTTTTTCACAAGCGTCCCCATGCGGTCAGTGATTAAACCTAGTCCTCGCGCCGTTTGGTTGGGCGGATCGACCTAGCTCTATACGACCTATCGGCATTTCAGAGTCCTACCTTTAGTGGAAATTAAGCCCATCGTTTCGGCGGGTTTTAGCCACATAGGAAACGCTTGCCCAGATGCCCCTAGCCGCCGCTGCCCGGTAAGGGTATACTTAGGATACTTGCCGCTCGTTCCAGTTTAAGCCTGAAGTTCTATCCATAAATACCTGATTTTACATCCCTAATAGCGCTCTGTCTCAGGAGGCGTTTGCCCTATGAAGCTATGGCTTTTGACCTGTACTTTCATAGTCTTGTTGCCGTTTACAGCGCTTGCAGCAGGGCAACCTCGGGCGGGTGCTGGCGATCCATTACCTACTCCGCCGGCCCTCAAAGCAGATGTGCGCTTTTGGGAGTCTATTTTCACCAAGTACGGCCCAGACGACTGCTTGTTTCATGATAAAGAAAACTTGAGCGTCGTATACTTCGTGAAGCGACTACCTCCGGTTTCAGTCTTTCGCAAAGCTAGTCTAACTAAGCATTATCTAGCCGTGCTAAAGAAGGCTATTGCGGGTTTAGCGGATGGTCATGAACCTCGGAACGCTATTGAGCAACGCATCGTTAAAGTGACAGCACCTGATCTGAGGACTCCAGATTATTATCGCAGTGCGGCTTTGAATCTTCGGTGTCAGCGTGGAGTAGACTTGCAGCCGAGTTTGGATCGGTCCAAGGATCATCTGGGGATGGTGATGCGGGTACTGGACCAACACCATTTGCCAACAGATCTCGCGTTCCTGCCCCACCTTGAAAGTGGATACAATCCTATCGCCCGGTCGCGAGTGGGAGCGAGAGGACTTTGGCAGTTGATGCCATCAGCTGCTCGTCTTTCTGGTCTAAGTGTGGGGGGGAGGTACGATCACCGGCTCAGTCCACAGCGGTCGACTTCAGCTGCTGCAGGTATGCTTGCTGACTTCTATAATCAGACAGGTTCTTGGCCCCTGGCGATTACAGCCTACAACTACGGCATCAACGGTACGATGCGCGCTATAAAAATTTACGGTAATGACTATGTCACTATTAGAGACAAGCATCGCACTAGTGTATTCGGCTTTGCGGCTCGGAATTACTACCCCAGCTTTCTTGCTGTGAGAAACGTGGCCGGGAATATGGCACAAGAGCAAGTGGCGGAAGCTTCACGGCGATCCAACTCTAGCACAGGCAAGTTATAACCGGTGATTTGCGTTGCGGTAAATTAAGGCTCAAGCGACAATCAGCCTATCGCGAATAGACTGAGTTCGGAGCCTTACATTGCTGAATATCGCACAGGCGTTACCTCTTTATCTCTTATTGCTGATTTTGCCTTTGGGTGTAGCTGGCCAGAATATCGGGACCGGAGTTGTGGGCCTACTGCTATTTGGTCAGCTATTTCTCAAGCGACATGAATTGGCAGTTAATCAACTTTGGCAGGAACATAGAAAAGCTATTATTGCGGTCATAGCTTTCCTCGTGATGCAAATCATCGCAACCGTTTCAAATCCAGCGAGCCCGGTGCGTTTCCAGTTTAACTATATTTTTGGCTACGCTATTTGGGCTCTACTACCGCCGGTCGTATATTTAGTACTGCCAAGACTTAACGTAGATGTTTGGCGCAAATTGCACCTTGCGTTGGCAGCAGTGTGCGTCGTTCTTGGAGTGATTTCGCTTAGTCAATCGATTTGGGGCTGGCGTATCGTTCAGACTCACGTTGAATTAGGCTTCCCGCGGGCCCAAGGCCTTTACTCTCATCCAATGACATTTGGCTATGTTTGTTTGATCCTCGTACCCGTTGTGACGGTGGCAGTTGTTCGATCGCCGCAGCGTCTTATCTCCTGGGTTACAGCTATGTCTTTGCTGGTGGCTATATATACCAGTCGCTCGCGTATGGTCGAAGTGGTCACGGGACTCATCATCATGTGGAATATTTGGTGCGCCACTAAAGGTCGAATGCGAGCCCTAATTATGGGCGTGTTCGTTGCTGCAACGACATTGATCTTAACAACGAACAATCCCGTAGGTGAGCGATTCCGCGGCACCTTACATCGTGAAGACGTGCGTAGTGATTACGTAGATGACCGGGTAGCTTTCTGGCACGTCCATTGGAATATGCTAAAAGAACGTCCTTTGCTCGGTCATGGCGAAGGACTAAATACTGCGTATCGAGTGCCGTACTATGAGGCTATTGGTTTGAAGGGGTTTATTCGCCAATACGAAGCGCACAATATGTTTCTACAACTTGCGGTGAACCTTGGTCTGATTGGCCTGTTCGTGTTCCTATGGTGGTTAATAGATTTATTTAGATTTGCACGAACATTTGCCAAGCGTGGTGATTGGACTGGGCGCGTAGTCATGCAGACTATTGTGGCTTTATGTATTGGGGCCTTGACGCAAAATGCTTTTCAGGATTCGGCGGTTCGATTCACCATAACTGTTTTGATTTCAGCTTTTTGGCTGTGGGCACGAGATAACGAGTCTACAAAGCCATCCCCCAACGACGAACAGTCTTAGCTTCTATCACTCGAAACAGTAGATATTCGACAACAAGCCCGATCATAATGACTGAACTAAGGCCAGCAAATACTGACGCGATTTCAAGCTGATTCTTGTTTTCATAGATGTACCAGCCTAGTCCGCCCGAGCCTGCACTTACACCAAATACTAACTCTGCGGCAATTAGCGTCCGCCATGCGAAGGCCCAGCCTAGGCGAAGGCCAGTTAGTATCGACGGGAAAGCTGCTGGGATTAGGATGTGGATGACGTATGCCAGCCCTTTGAGGCCGTAATTTCGCCCGACCATGCGCAGAGTTGGTGAGACTCCATCAAATCCTGCCAGTGTGTTTAGGCTAAAAGACCACAACACTGAGTGGGCTAATACAAAAACTAAACTGCCAGTGCCAAGTCCGATCCAGAGCATGGCAACTGGTAAAAGGGCAATGGCAGGTAGAGGGTTGAACATTGCCGTTAGGGTGGTTAATAAATCTCGGCCGAGCCTTGATGTCATTGCAATTACGGCCAGTATGATCGCAATGAAAATACCGACCCCATATCCAAGAAGAAGGACCCCCAGGGATGTGAGTATGCGATCGACCAAAATGCCTGATCGCAGGCCCTCAAATAAGGCTGTCATGGTCTCGCTGGCTGAAGGAAATAGCAGCGGATTATTTAACCAGGTACTGTAACTCTGCCAAATAATAAGCAACGTTACTAATATCAAAAGTCGCCGCAGAGATGCCTTTTCATATATGCGTTGCCAGAGGGGGAGGGGCATCTGTTCTACGACTTGATCCGGCGTTATTACCTCGAGGTTATAGATCTTATCCGTCATCGGAGTTCACCTCCGAGCTATGGTCACCGAAGAGAATGTCATGAATCATGGTCTCTTTTGTTGGGGCACTCTCAATGTCAGCCTGAAGGCGTCCAGGATGGGGAGAAAGTATAAGTATGCGGCTACCAAGAGTGAGAGCTTCGCGGATTGAGTGAGTCACAAAGATTAAGGTTAATCGCAAACTCTCCCAGAGCTGGAGTAGTTCCTCTTGCATCTGGGTGCGAGTGAGGGCGTCGAGCGCAGCAAAAGGCTCATCCATCAGCAATATTTGGGGCTCCATTGCTAGAGCTCTTGCCAGTGCAACACGTTGCTTCATGCCACCCGATAATTGATGTGGATAATTTTCAGCAACGCGTTCGAGTTTGACCTTGCTGATAGCGGCGCGGGCTTTGTCTTGCGCTTGCGATCCACGCGCTTTGCCACTTACTTCAAGCGCAAAGATCACATTTCCGAGGACGGTGCGCCAAGGCAGTAGTTGGTCGAATTCTTGGAACATCATTACTCGGTCAGGTCCGGGCCCCAGAATTGGCTTCCCATCCAGAATAATGTCACCATGAGCCGGCTTTATGTACCCACCGATTGCCTTTAATAGAGTTGATTTTCCAGAACCTGAGGCGCCGAGTAACATGCATCGCTCGGACTGTGCCAAAGAAAAACTGATCTGTTGGACAACGGTGATCCGGCATTTCGTGTTGCCGGAGGTGTCTTCGTAATCCAAAGATACATTGTTGACCTGCAGGAGGGGTAAATTCAAGACACCTAACTCCCGCCTAAGTTATGTAAATTAGGGTGAGCCAGATCCTTCCAGGAATTGGCTTTTTCTTTAATAGTGCCGACGCTGTACATAAAGTCGGCAAAGACGCTAAACTTTTGCGGCGTTAAATCAAAGTCATTTTCGGGGTCATCTAGTAGCGCTGTGATCATGGGAAGCGGATCTTTGGTACCAGCAACTTTGATGTAGAGTGCGGCAGCGGCTCCCTTATTGGACCTAATCCAGTTGGTGGCCTTTTGAAAAGCAGCAACATATGCTGCGTACAATTTGGGATTGGCCTCATAGAATTTAGTTGTGGCGACAACTGCAGTGAAAGTCGCCTTGCCGCCAAGAACATCGCTTGATTTCAACACCGTATGGATCTTGCCTTTGCCGTTTTCAAGTTCGAGTTTTGAAAATGGCGCAGAGGTAAAATGCGTAGTGATTTCCGATCGCCCTGACATTAGTGCAATGTATGCCTCAGGATGACCTAGGCCTACGGTGAATGGATCTAAGCGGTTGAATTCGGCTTTGCCAAATGCTTGCGCTGCGGCCATTTGTAAAACTACAGCCTGCACTCCAACTTTTACTGATGGTAAGGCAATCCGGTCCTTGCGAGTAAAGTCCCTGACCGTTTTAATATTAGGATTGTTAGTATTTAGGTAAGTAGGAATTGATGAAAGGGCACCAACTGCGCGAACACCCATGTTTTTACGGGTTTTCGCCCAAAGAGTCACTAGTGATGAGGTGCCGACAGCACCAAAGTGCAAAGCACCGGAAAGTATGCCGTCATTAATTGCTGCAGGTCCACTCAGCACACGCCAATGGGTATTCAAAGGAGCGAGGCCAGCGGATTTAGCTTCCTCTTCAACTAGCTTTTGGTCTTGCATCACCATCAGCGGTAAATATGTTAGTCCGTATTGATAACCAGTGACTATAGCGCTGACCTCAGCTCTTGCGTTTTGAGCTAATGCCAAAGTTGAGATGACCAGCAGAAAATAAAAACGCATTAAGAAACCTCACAGTAGACGCAGTCTTCGATTATTCCCTGCCAAGATGAATTTTCAGATGATTCATGACCGCAGATGGTGGGCCTATGAATCTTTTTCTCTCTAACCCAAACCAGATGACCGTCATCGCAATGGCGGTGCCGCCCAGTACAATAATCGCCTTGTCATTTGGCGGTTGCACTCCGATCAGTATTAAAAGTAATCCGCCGAGAACAGAGATGACGCAAGCTGGTTTAAACCAGACTCCCAAATTCCAAGGTCCAAAACTTTGCCAAGCATCTCCGTGCGCAAAGAAACCTAAGCCAGCTGGGATTACGTAGGAAATATATAAGAAAATTACGCAAACTACGCTAATCGTCGAATATACAGGAGTGTAAAAGGTGAAGAAACACGATAGCACTACGATAGTCCAAATCGAGGCAGATGGAGTGAGATTTTTTGAATTGATTTTTTTTAACTGCTTGGAAAACGGTAAACCGCCATCACGCGCGAAAGCATAGGTCATGCGAGATGCTGAGGTGACTGTCGCTAAACCACAGAGATATTGTGCTAGTATGATGCCGCTCAACAATAAGCCACCTAATGCTTTAGGTGCGACGGAATCGAGCAGCCAAAAGAAGACGTTTGGGCCCTGCGAGGCTGCTTGATCTAATGATGGCATAGCTAAAACCATTGCCGTAAGCATCAACCAGCCCGCAAGTCCTGAGATCAATACGGAGCGGATAATTCCAAGAGGGACGGTGGTCTGGGCGGCAAGTGTTTCTTCAGAAGTATGGGCAGAGGCATCGAAGCCCGTGATTGTGTAGGCAGGGAGCAGTAAGCCAAGTGCAAATAAGATGCCGAGATGATTAGACAAGGGCCAGACATTGCCCCCTTTGATGCCGCTGTAGTTCGTAAATGTGATCAGTCTCGTGAAATCATAATTCGAAGTACAAATCAGCATAGTTCCGGTTAGCAGGAAAGATACCGCCAGAATCAGATATCCGCTGAAATCAGTAAGTAGTGTTGTGAGCTTGATGCCTCGGTGATTTATGATCCCCTGACTGACGGTAATTAAAGTGACGCCACATGCTTGCGTTAGGAATTGCTGATCAGACGGTAGATTCTCCCAGTTAATTCCGAAAATTTTTCCGATGGAATTTACTGCGAACAGAAAGGTACCAACATTGATAGCCGCTAATGCGGCAATCAATCCAGCAAGGTTGAACCAAGC
>CAIWTN010000040.1 GCA_903915625.1 uncultured Pseudomonadota bacterium
GCTGCCGCGCGGCAGCGCGCTCTGCCTTGCGCAAAGGATCTCGCTTGGTGAGCAGGTCGCCCACGGCTTTCATAAAGATTTCCGCATCGGTTGGTACGGAGCCAGCAGCAGATAAAACTTCACGCGCCCTCTCGAGCAAGGCGAATTGCGACTTGGTCAGAGTAAGCTTTAAGTCACAGATCTCTTCTTGAGGCAGAAGCTCACCATCTGACTTATTTGCAGAAGAAGGGGAGAACAAAGGCTGCGGCACAAAGCAACGGCTCTCTCCCCCCCAAACCGGCCCTAACCACCTAAAACATCGAGCATAAAAAACAACTAAAGTTATTGTCTAAATAAGACGACCAGTCTGAAGAACAAGAAACGGACACCTTTCGTTTTGTCACTAGGCAAGCTATGGCCCTCAAGGCAACAGAAACTTGGAAAACTCGAACGCTTAAGGCGCTCAGGGCGACTCTTTTTTGGTGCGGAGTTGGCTTAGTGGGCAGTAGCGCGGCAGCGACTGTATCGTTAGCTGGTGCATTCCCGATGAGTTACAGTGGGCGGTTGACCCAGTCCTCCGGCGCTCCCGTAGACGGACCAGTCGACATCACGGTGAAGTTTTGGAACGCCGCGACCACCGGCTACACACTCACGGCGCCGATCGACTTTACAGCCGTAAGTCTAAACAGCGGCGTATTTACACTGCCCCTAGAAATCAGCTCTGACCAAGTGCAGCAAATCTTTGGCGACGGTAGCGCACCTGTTTACATCGAAATCACCGCAGCAGGAAAAACTTATCCTCGCCAGCAGTATAGTTTCGTGCCACTCGCTTTGAGAATTCCTGTCGATAGTAAAACACTAGCTTTCGATGCAGACGGCAATCTTGGGCTGTCGCTCACTAGCCTGCCCGATACCAATCAATTTTTAACCAAAGACGGCAGCGGTAAACTAAAGTGGGCATCGCCCTCAGTGACGACGCTTCAGGGGCAAAATTTGGCACTTACTGCGCCGAGTTCTGGCCAGGTGCTGACATACAACGGCAGTCAATGGGCGCCGCAAAGCCTGACCACACCATCGGGCGGCAGTATTGTCAGCCTTACAACCGACGTAACGGGCACACTACCCATAGGAAGCGGCGGGACTGGCAATACAAATTTTACAGCCAATGCAGTGGTGCTTGGTAACGGCTCCGGCAATTTACTTAATACCAATGTGGGGAGTACTTACCAGGTCCTGGGCATCCGAAGCGGTAGCAACGTGCCAGCCTTCGGAGCTCTCGATTTATCTCAGTCTGCTGCAGTGACTAATTTATTAAGTAGGGCCAACGGCGGTACTGGGATTAATTCTGCGGCAACCTTTCCAAGCACAGGCGTGATCGTCACCGAAGATGCAAGCGAAACTCTTAGCAACAAAACTCTAAGTGGTGCCACCATCAACGGCGCTTCCAGTATCGGCGGCTTAACTACGATTAATACCTCTGGCAGTCTTACTTCCGGTACTGCGACCATCGCAGGCAACGTCACTATTCAAGGCAGTGGCACGGCGGCACGCAAACTTGTACTTAATGACGGCGGCAACAGCAAATTCTTGGCTCTGCAAGCTCCTGACACAGTATCAACGTCAACAACCTGGATCTTACCACAGGCGGACGGGTCCGCCGGGCAGGTGCTCGCAACCAACGGCACGGGCACATTAAGTTGGGCATCAGGCCTAGCGCCAACTGGAACTGCGAGCGGTGATCTTAGTGGTAACTTCCCAAGCCCGACAGTTGCGACGGTCGGAGCATCGACTGCGGCGAATATTCACACGGCCGAACTTGCTGCCAATGCCGCGACCGACGCGAACACCGCATCAAAAATTGTAAAACGCGACGCCTCAGGCAACTTTAGCGCCGGAACGATCACCGCTAATCTAGCCGGAAACGTGACGGGTAATGTGACAGGCAATGTCTCGGGAAC
>CAIWTN010000041.1 GCA_903915625.1 uncultured Pseudomonadota bacterium
TTATCACTAGGATAAAATAAATTAATCCGAGATGAATTCATTAACAAATGTATTAAATTTGACTCATATGATCATCGCCGACGCCACGATCCAGCTGACGATCCATGTCATACTTTGGGTCCCAGACGAATCGCTGCTCGGGGTCGCCATCCTGGGTCAGCGGTAGGCGCTCCGTAACTCCCTGGGCTACTAACGAATCAGCATACTCAGCAATTAACTGGCCAGCCTGAGCCAGCGTGTCAATCTTGGACAGATCCTCACGCAGCCGCTTCGCCCCCGGCCAACCTTTAACGTACCAGAGCAAATGCTTGCGCATGCAGACTGCGGCAAAGCCTTTTTCGCCGTATTCTTCGAGTTGCCAAGCGAGGTGATCAAGCACCGCACGGCGCCACTCATCAACAGCCACGCTTGCATCACCGGTGGTAATGGCCCTGAAAATCCAAGGATTACCGAGAGCCCCCCGGCTAACCATGACACCATCAACACCCGTACGACGGCGCATCCACTCAGCATCCGCAGCGGAAAAAACATTGCCGTTGCCGACGACCGGAATCGTTAGACGGCGCTTGATTTCCGCAATACGCTCCAGATCGACTGGAATCGCATAGTCATCGCAACGAAGTCGGCCGTGCACCGTAATCCAAGCTGCGCCGCCGCGTTCGGCAGCGTCAGCGACTTCGAGATAGGTATAGCTACTGCGGTCCCAGCCAAGGCGGATCTTCACTGACAGCGGCTTATCCGTGGCGGCCACTGCCGCTCGCACCGTATCGTATACCCGCTGGGGGTCACGCAGAATGGCACTGCCGCAGCCACTCTTGACCACTTTGCTGACTGGGCAACCCATATTTAAATCAATGGTTTCGTACGAATGTTCACTGAGTAAAGCAACCGCACGACCCACTTCATCTACCGTCTTGCCGGTCACTTGTACGCCAAGAATCGACTCGGCGGGATGCCGCCGCATCATTTCAAACGTGCGAGGACTAGAGTACAGCAGCGCTGTCGCAGAAAGCATCTCGACATAGGTTAGAGCAGCACCCTGCTCGGCGCATAGGCGACGAAACGGGGCGTCCGAGACGCCAGCCAAGGGTGCCAAGAACACCGGATTAGGCCCCAACCCAAGCTTTTCCCAAACGGGATAGACCGGAGCGGCTGGAGCCGACGGATTCACCTGCGGTGTGGCCCCGGCTGTGGCTGCAGGGGATTGGCTTGCAATGGTCGTGTTGGTCATTTGGTCGCTGCGCTGAGTGAGCGTTCGGGAAACGAGCTCTGGATTAAGACCCCAAGGGCTTCCAGAGCTTCTTACTCGCGCGAGCGTTTAGTTTTTAAAACGCCCACTCGAGGGGCGGCAACCATAGCACTGGCAGAGCCTTAGCCGCAAGCGGGCTTTTGGCATATTTCCAAGTCGTCTGATACTGAGCCCAGAAGGCGAAGACGTCCCACCAGGTATGAATAAAGACCGACTCGCCGAGGGTCCAGCCGTTGCGCTGAGAGATGTAGCCCAGGTCTAGCCCGAGGAGAAGCTGGGGCAGCGGGGTGGCATTGGTGCTCAAGTGTGCGGCTGCAAAAACAGCACCCTGCAGGACGTTACTCCACAGATCACTGCCGGTCTGCTCGCGCAGCATGGGCATGATCCAGCCGCGGAAGACAGCCTCCTCATGCGTCCCGGCATTCGCGGAGAAGGACGCCGTAAAAAAAGCATCTGCGCTGGTATAGTTGTCGCGCACCATGTTATCGGGCAGCGCCGAGTTGACCCGCAAATATGCCAAGCCAGCGCCTATTGCGAGCGGAATCAAGGTGCTTGGACGGCTGAGATATTGGAAGTGAAAAATGCTGCCAAAGATGTCCATGGGAGTTTCATCGCGAGTCAGGAACTCATACTCGCCTTGCTGCCGCCGAGTGGTCGCCGCCATGCGGAAGCTTTGGTAGGCACTGAACCCACCCGACCCTTGGGCCACCAATTGTCCGAGCGTGTATTTTCGTACGCCCACCCCCTTTTGATCCAAAATGGATGGGGGATCTTTGTCTCCGTACACTTTGGCACGCTGCTCAGCGAGCTGACGCGCATGTTCGATATCATCAGCGCTGCGCACTCGATTGGCGTATGCATAGCCGCCAAGCGCAAGACCTGCATAGACACTGCCACTAGTGTATTCGCCGTTGAGAAATTGGCCAAAGCCCGGCAGGATGAAGCTGACTGCGGGGACCCAGATATCGCTGCGGGGTTCGTCGGGATCAGACGGCGGCGTAAACCAACTCTTGCCCCTTTGAGACTCTATTTTTGTATCTTGGTCTTTTGCATAAAGTTGAGGTCCAGCAACTAGCAGGCTCAGCAGTAAACTATACTTGGTCAACATAACTAGCGCTCCCGCGGCTTAGCTGGGTAACTTGGCCATTTATTTTCGTTATGAATCAGTGCAGATTTGGTCGTTTAATTGGTAATCTTTGCTTAGAGTATCAGATTCAAGTGCAGCTGGCACAGCTCGAAGCTGCCACATCACAGAACTAGCCGCATAAGGACGACGGACAGAATGCTGGATATTAAATTCATCCGTGAACAGGCAGAAACAGTAAGACGCGGCGCCGCTGACAAGCGCATTAAATTCGATCTGGATCGGCTGCTGGAGCTGGACGCAGCCATTCGCCCCCTGCAGATGCAGTGCGAAACCCTGCAAAGTGAGCGCAACAGCCTATCGAAAACCATAGGTCAAAGCCAACCGGCTGAGCGCGAAGCACTCAAAGCTCGCGTCAGCGAGATCAAAGCCCAGTACGAAGCTCTTGATGCGGAGCTAAAAACCAAGAAGGCCGAACTCGATGAGCTAATGCTCTTGGTTCCACAACCAGCCCGTGCTGATGTTCCCGTGGGCCGCGACGACTCAGAAAATGTTGAGATCAAGCGCTGGGGCACACCGCGCACATTTAGCTTCGAGCCCAAGGGCCATATGGCTCTCGGTGAGGCTCTGAACCTGATCGACGTGCCGCGCGGCGTCAAACTAGCTGGCAGCCGTTCCTATGTTCTGCGCGGAGACGGCGCTCGTCTTGAGCAAGCGGTGCTCAGATTTACCTTTGACTTTTTGATCTCCCGCGGCTTTACCCCGCTGTCGATTCCAGTGCTAGTCTCGGAAGAGGCTATGACCGGCACCGGTTACTTCCCCACCGGCCGTGACCAAGCGTACTTGTGTGAACGCGACAATATGGCCTTAGTCGGCACCTCAGAGGTGTCGCTGACCAGTTATCATTCGGGCGAGATCCTTGCTGAGTCTGCCCTACCCGTCCGCATCATGGCCTGGAGTAACTGCTTTCGCCGCGAAGCCGGCACCTACGGCAAGGACACCACCGGTCTTTACCGCGTGCACCAATTTCAAAAAATCGAGCAGGTCATTATCGGACCTAATGATGAAGAGGAGTCTAGCCGTCTTCACGATGAGCTTCTAGGCAACGCCGAAGCCATTCTGCAGGCTCTGGAACTACCTTACCGGGTCGTCTACGTTTGTACCGGTGACTTAGGTCAAGGACAGGTACGCAAACACGACATTGAGACCTGGATGCCGTCGCGTAATGCCTACAGTGAAACGCACAGTTGCTCGACCTTTCACGAGTTTCAAGCACGCCGACTCCAGCTTCGTTATAAAGACAAAAATGGCAAAAATCTGATCTGCCACACTTTGAACAACACGGCCATTGCGTCACCAAGAACGTTGATCCCGCTGCTCGAGAACCACCAGGACGAGCACGGAGGAATTCACATTCCCGCTGCCCTACGTCCATACATGGGTGGGCAATCTCGGATTGCTCCTTAAGGACTCGTTTAGCACAGACCCAGACTACGAACCGCCGCCACGGGCATTGCCGCGATATGAGCTGACAATATAATGGCGCCCTAATTCGCGTTTCTGCTACGATGGCCATCACTAACTTCCAAAACTGAAGCAGTTAGCCGCTACTGCAGTTTTCCATGATTGGAGTGGTTATGCCGAAACTGGGCGCTATATTAGCCACCATGGTTATAACGCTCTGTATGGTAAGCGGCTGCGTCACTAGCTCAGAGCCAAAGGAACTACCGCCGCTCGGTCCTGAGCGCTGTGCCTTCTTAAAAAACAAGATTAAATGGTCTTCCCCTATAACCACTCTCAACCTGATCTCCCAATTATTTGGGAACGAATGTTATGAAGACACTGTCACCTTAGGCGCTAAGGCTCGAGAACATTATAGCCATAAAAAATATTCTGTTTTAAAA
>CAIWTN010000042.1 GCA_903915625.1 uncultured Pseudomonadota bacterium
CGCATGACGAGCATGGCAAAGCACCGGCGCATGACGAGCATGGCAAAGCACCGGCGCATGACGAGCATGGCAAAGCACCGGCGCATGACGAGCATGGCAAAGCACCGGCGCATGACGAGCACGGCGCAGCGCCTGCGCATGATGAGCACGGTAGTGCACCAGCGCACGAAGATCACGGCAAAGCTAGTCACAATGCCCATGCTAAACCAACGCACGAGAAGCATGACAAGCCGACAAAGGTAAAAGCTAAACCCAATAAGCGCGACAGCAAAAAGGGCCACGGTGGCGGCCACGCTGAAGAGAGCGGGGCACAATGGAATTATAAGGGGAGCACAGGCCCGGCTCAGTGGGCCTCACTCAGCGAAGCTTATCAGACCTGCAAAACTGGGCGGCAACAATCACCAATTGATATTGATGGTCCTACGAGCGTCCCCAAACTATTGCCGATCAAGTTTCATTACAAAGAAAGCGACGCTATCGTCGAAAACGATGGGCGCACTGTAATATTCAGCCCCCAAACAGGCAACTTTATCGAAGTCGACGGAGATCGCTATGATCTGCAGGAGTTTCATTTTCACGCTCCTAGCGAACACAAAGTTGTCGGAGCACCCTACGATTTAGAGATGCACTTAACGCACAGAGATGCTGAGGGCCACCTGCTTGTCGTTGGCGTGTTGTTTGAGCAAGAGAGCAATAACAAGGCTCTCACGCGTCTGTGGAAAGTGCTCCCTGAGCCGGGCGAGCATTCTCCAGAGCCGCTTGCGGTCGACCCAACCACGCTGCTGCCTAGCCGTCGCCACTACTATGCGTATAACGGCTCACTCGCAAATCCGCCATGTACCGAAGGGGTAAAGTGGTTTGTACTGACTGATCCGGTCTCTATATCATCCAAACAGGTCGAAGAATTTGCCCACGTAGTAAGCTTCAACGCCAGGCCTGTGCAGGCACTCAATGGCCGCAAAGTCGTCAAGAGCACCCGCTCCTAAACGTCTTTACTGCCCCGTTGATTGTTGCGTTACGCATTCAATCAAACGTCCCGGGATCCAATACACATATTCTTAGCCGCATCATCCGCTACACACGATTCATTGGCTGAGTCACAACAATGCTCAGGCGTGTTGATGATGCGAGCACACGGCTTTCCGGCTTCTAGTCGCATTTGTGCACTATTAATTGATTGATCGGTATACATTTGTCACCTCATTAGCCACCCATCAGCATTCAATTTCCCTTTGTCTGCCGGTGAGTTAGCGAAATTAAGGAGGCGTCTTGTGCGCTTCCACAGAAGCTCTGTCGCAAGTTTTATGCCATGTTTTGAACTTTCGAAGATCCACCATTAGTCTCACGGTTACTCCGCGGCTTGAAAGTGAGGCGGATCTTGCCTCCGTCGCCGCTGTGTTGTAGCTGCACTGCGCCGCCGTAAGTGCCGACAAATAACTGTACAAATGCCGCCAGCACTTCGGCAAAGAACTGGTCACCGCCGACTGCCCGCATTTGCTGCTTCTCTGTGGCCATCAGCAATCTTTCTGCGACCACTGGTATGAAGCCCTGCTGCGACATCAAATCGATGCACACCAAAAATTGAGAGGCGTTATGCGACTCACCTTCCGCGTCATCTTGCCGCAGACTCATGTTTAGGTCGACGCTAGTGTTCCGATCCTGTTGATAAAAAAGACCCACCAAGCTGCTCACCGCAGCAGTTAATGCTCGCATGTCGAAAGTCAGTGGCAAATAGAGTGCACTTTCATCCTCACACTCTAGTGGCATAATACTCAATGAAATACCAAGTCTACGCACACTGCTAGTGGTCACTGCTGCGATCTCGGCAATGATGTCATCTGGTCGCCGGGAAGTCTCATTTAAAGCTCCCTCTTCCAAAGCCGATGCAATCAACACACTGCGAATGGCAAACTCAAGCTGCGTCACTAAGGCCTCACTTTGCTTAGTTGCGTGCTCTGCCGATGTGTTTGCTGTCAACTTGCGCAAGACTTCGAGCATGCCCTGCATCTTCGCCACAGGTGTGTTCAAATTATGACTCAAAAGTGAGATAAAATTAGCCTTCAAATCTGCAACTTGTGCATTAAAACGGCGCTTAGACTCAAGACGCCAGCGTTGCACGGTTACCCACGATAGTCTGCCGAGTCCTGCCACAATAATTGCAAAAAGGCCGAAGTAATAACTATCGAACAACGGCATATAAAAACGCCAAAAACGCATACCAGCGGCATTTAAAAGTGGTGCTATGAACATATAGCCCAAAAGGCAGACTAAACCGATGGCACCATCGCCGCTCACCATCGCAGTGAACAACAGAATGCAAATCAGCACATTATAAAAAATCATCAAAAAATTACTCGGCATATTGATCATCGACTCATCGACAAACATCTGAGCAAGCAGAGCCCAAAACAGATGCGGCGCGATACCACCGACGGAGTCACCTGAATCTCCCCGGTTATAAATAGTTTTTACTTTATGATCTTTTTCCTTCTGAGCATCTATTGAGCCAGTAGGTTTTATGTCATTGCCTATAAAAGCGACGCGATACCCAGATACTGAACCTGGGCTTTGCAAGATTTCATGCGCTGACTTAGTAACCATCGCTTGAGGCGGGTTTAAATTAAGCAAGTAACTTGGAAACCCGTTTGCAAGCCGCTCACTCACCCAGGGCGCAGACATAGCATCCGCAGCCAAATCTGGACGTACGTTATTCAAAATCTGCTGCACCACCCAGTCACCGTAGTCAGGAACAAGAGAGCAGTCGATTTGCACTTCAGTCTGCTCGTCGCAATAACTATCGTTCAGCCAGGTTGAGCGGTTCAGCACATTTAATGGAACTCGACCCAACCTGCTTGCCGAGGTCACAAAAAATACTTTTGTCCGCTCAGATATACTCTCTAAAGTCTGCGCGAGACGGTCATATGCAAGCTCATCACCTGAGCGGATTTCAGTGTCCCAGTGGACAAAAATAAGAGGCAACCCCTGCTGCGAAAGCGTCTGGATCATTCCTACATAGAGATCCATCACCTTACCAAAATATAATGCGTCGCTTGCCGCTAATCCCACCGGCAAATCAGCGCCGCCAACTGAAACTACTAGGACGTCCCGAGGATTCTTGATCGCTTGCCCACTAGCCTTAGCCAAACTAAATTCGATTAGGTCTTTTTCCATCTTTAAGGAAAGACGCGACTGTCTCGGACCAGAGTATACTATGTAGCTTAGTGCGGCCACGATTAGCAAACCCAGCGCCAAGGGATAAATCACATCTAGCCACCAAAGATGACGGGCGATCCTTTTGCTGAGATTTTTTCGTTTAAATTTCATTCAGGTTTAAGCTTCACTCAGGATTTAGAATTCATCTTTTTTACTGCAGCCCGCAGTGCCAGAACGAAGCAAGCGCCCTCTCCCACTGTGGATGATACGGAAATATCCGCCCCCATCTGCTGAGCAAAATATCGGCTTAAATAAAGTCCTAGTCCGTGACCCTTACTTTTATAGACGAAATCGTCTTTGACTCGATAAAACTTTTCAAAAATTCGCTCTTGAAACTCGAGTCCAATGCCCGGCCCCTGATCCTTTACCCGCATCAGAACTTGATTTTTGTATCGCAGAGCTTCGACGGTAATTTGACTTCCGGGTGGCGAATATTTGATGGCATTGCCAACCAAATTGTAGAGAATCTGAGCCACCAAGGTTCGGTCTGCTAAAGCCAAGGCTGCGGGAGTCAAACTAACCAGAAAACTCACCTTAGCCTCATGCGCCTTACTCTCAAAAAGGCGCAAAATATCGACTACGACCTCTCCTACCGCAACATCTTGCAGGGTGGGTTTAACAGCATCGTTGCGATTCAAATATCCCACTTGCCGCATTCCCATAAGATACTCGCGAAGTTCCTCAGCACTACTTAAGGCACGCGCATGAGCAGTGGCCGCAGTCCCGACCAGCTCAGCGTCGATATGATTTAGCTCTGCGATCAATCTATCGTTCATAGACAAAAGCTCGGCTGCAAAACGGCTTAGAAATTGATCTTGCACCTGGACTAACTCTTCACCTATCCGCAGTTTTTCAATCTGATCAGAGCGCCAAAGGGCCTCGGACCGCAGACGCCAAAAGGCGCCACTAAGCGTAGCCAGTGACGACCACATTGCCGTATCTGCTAATGGCACATGAAGATTCAAATAAGAAAAAACTAGAGAATGCGCCCAAAGCAAGCCTAACCAGCCGATAGCAAACATTAAGCAAGCAATCGTGATGTTGAAGGACCAGGCTATCATTGCCAATGCAGAAATAATTACAGTTTGCGCGACGTTGATCCACAGTGGCGCGGGTCGCAGCCACGTGCCTTCGAGTAAATTCAGCAGACCAATTGCTTGCACGTCGATGAGCGGCGATCCTGCTGCCACGTCTTCCCCGTCGGGCTGCCAAGGGGTGTTCACAAAGGTAGGTTCGCGCTCATCAAAAGTGAAGGGACGATAGCTCGTGAACCCAATCAAAACAATGGCATCGTTCAGATCTATAGCCTCTGAGTTACTTACCAGGGTTGACGCTGGAAGCTGCGCAAATTGGTTTTTGTAAGCGTAATTTAATTCAAAACTTTGAGTTTCAGACCTATTTGATGAGGCAAGTTCTTGCACCGCTTCAGGCTTTAGCTTTTCCATCATGCCAGATAGCAAATAGGTCATTTCGCTGGGCTCTTGGATGATCATGCGGCGAACGATCCCGCGGCGGAAATCACGCTTTATATCTGCCTTAAACAAACGATCTGCAGCAGTTAAAACTAAGCGACTAGGTCTAGTGTGCTCGGCATCACCGGCTATAGGCTGACCAAATGTACCTAGAAAAATTCGCTTATCATCTTGTGCCATCACTGCCAGTGGATCCAGCTCAGGATCATCGTAATTGAAGACCTGAGGCGGCATGACCACCGCGATCATTCGAGCTTTAGTTGCGGCTGCAGCTCGCACAATCTGTAGCAGAGTAGGAATACTCAACTCATCACTTTTACCGGTGTCCCATGGCCGCAGTGGCGGCATCGTATTGATGGAAGCAGCCGTGTCATCGTCCATCGTCAACAGAATCACCGGACTACTTGGCACTAATGCTGGAGCTAGTCGTGTCCTCAGGTCATACAACCGATTCTCACATCGCTCACGTAACTCAGACGCGTAAAACACGTAGACAAACAGGGCCACCACAGCGACAAAAAATAAGTTCATCGTGACTGCTGTGACGGGACGCTTCATTTGGCATGACTCGTCAGTAAATGCGGCGCCTTTTCTAGGAGCACTGTGTATACCCGCATCGCTTGCTCGAGCTCTAAGTTCTGCAACTGACAAAAACGAGGATCAATAGCGAACTTATCACCCTGAGCACTTTTATGCTCATGCATACACCCACCGGCGCACCATTCTCTCATCCAGCAGGTATTACAGGGTGCTTGCTTGGCACTACGGAAGGTAGCTACTTCAGCTAACTTTTCCTCATCCAGTCCGCCATCAATGCTACCAAGACGCTCGCCCTCATCTTCATTAAAGCGGTGACAAAGATAGAAACTACCGCCCACAGATACCGTCAAATAATTAATCCCGGCACCGCAAGTCATACCGCCGGTCTTACCGCGGTGGATCTGACGTACAGCCTGTTGAATATTTTCTAACTTCAGCAGGCGCAGGTAATCGCTGGACGCGAGAAAACGATCAATCACTCGCTTAAAGACTTGGCCCAAAAAATCGACATCATCGCTGCTAAACTCAACACCGCGCTCGGATGTGGCGTGATGTGACACGAACAGCTTGTAGTTTTTGGTCGTCAGCGTTTCAACCAATGATGCTTCCAAAATTGGCAAAGCCTCTTTCGTCACGGTCGCACGCAAGCGAAATTCGCGCAGTACCGCCAACTGATCGCCGAATGCGGCAATCTTGCGCTCTACTAGAGCTTCTGAATTGCTCACTTTATCTTTGTTGAGACGCTGTTTAGCATGGACGCCTTTACCATCGTACGACAGATTAAGAGCGAACTTCTTAGTGCGCAGCCATGCCACTTTATCAGCTGTCAGCAAAGTGCCGTTGGTAGTCATGGAGAAGGTCACTGATGGTTGCTCCGTCTCACACCAAGCGACGACTTGCTCGATCACGGCGAAGTTGAGCATAGGCTCACCGCCAAAAAACACGACGTGAAAATTTGGTTTGTCCGCAGCGAGAAGTTTGATCGCTGCCGTGGCTGTGGCAAAACTCATCATACCTTTAGTTCCGTAGTCACCCTCACCGGCAAAACAGTAGGTACAGCGGAGGTTACAACCCTGCGCCATATTGAGAGAGATGGCACGAATGTCGGGCACGATGGTGCGCACTGGAGGACGCGGCAAGACCGCTGAGAGGCGCGTCAATTCGGCGGCTGCAACCGGATCCGAAGTCTCGCCGCGGACCTGGGCCGCTAGTTCTGCAGACACATCCAGTACATGGGACGACGGCACATGCAAAAGAAAATGCCCGGTCTCAAAGCTAAATGCCTTCCACTCCGGAGCAAAACGCGGGTCTGTTGCTGGCGACGGCGCTGTCTGAGATTGGCTGATGATGCTTCGATCAAGTGTCATTTTTATACCACCCTGGCCTGGTCTTGCGCCTGACTCAATCTCGCCACCTATAAAAATTTCACAGTAATTTCATTTACTTGAGAAAAAAATAAAGGCGTCAGTGGATCCTGAGTCATCGCTTCGACATAGCATCAAGCAAGAACAGTACCAGATTGGTAGCTCAGTTTTCGGGCTTAGAGCTTAGGCTAATGACGGTGCTTCATCGCTCGTTGGATAGACCGCGTGGCCTCTTTGGCGGCGGCACTGTCGCGTTTGTCGTGGAGCTTTTTGCCTTTGGCGACGCCGATTTCCAGCTTTATGTGCTGCCCAAGGAAGTACATCTTAAGAGGAATGATGGTGTAGCCCTTTTCTTCCGTCAGCTCCGCCAACTTGGCTAATTCCTTACGGTTTAGCAGTAGCTTGCGCGGACGCACCTCGACATGGTTCATGTGGCTACCATGGCTATACTTAGCAATGTGGGCGTCGTGTAGATAAGCCTCACCATAGTCGTCGATCGCCACCCAACCGTCGTTCAGATTCACTTTGCCCGCACGTGCAGCTTTGACCTCGGTTCCCGTCAATACGAGCCCGGCTTCGTACCGGTCACTCACCGTATACTCGTGAAAGGCCTTGCGGTTACTAGTTATGATTTTATTTTCCATGGGCTCCGTACTATGCTCAGGCGGCCTCGCTACTATAAGCCGGACTCAATATTTAACACATGCACGCCATGCCTACATCAACCAATGACGACAACACCCATGAGTACCGTAGCCTCGGTGGCCCGGTAGCCCAGGATGCTGTGGGTCAGCGCGTGGATGACTACCTGGCACGCCAGTTCCCCTTCCTGTCGCGCAGCGGCTGGCAGCAACGCATTGGCACCCATAGGCTGCTAGTTAGTGGGCGCATGGTCAAGAACGCCACGCGGCTAAAATTAGGCGAAATACTTAGCCTGTATGCCCCCAAAACTGTCGAGCCCGAGGTTGACCGAGGCATTCGGGTGCTCTGGCAAGAGGGCTCGGTCATGGCCGTCTTTAAGCCCGGCAATCTACCGATGCATGAGAACGGCCCTTACCGTAAGAACACCTTCACCGAAATTGTCTGGCAGGAGCTAGGTCGCGAGTGGTCGGCCGTGCATCGGCTAGACCGAGAGACCAGCGGCATTGTGATCTGCGGGTCCACACCCACTATGCGCAGTCGGCTAGCCTGTGATTTCGCCGACAGGCACGTGCGCAAAGAGTATCTGGCCATCGCCCGTGGCTGCCCCGAACAGCAACATTGGATGGCCGATGGAAGTATCGGGGATTTGGCAGACAGCGCGATCCGGATTAAGAAATGGGTCGTACCTGATGGGCTGAGTGCGCTCACCCAGTTTTCCGTGCTGGGTACGGCGGCAAATTCCTGCTTACTTCAGGCACGCCCCAAGACCGGCCGCACCAATCAAATTCGCATTCACGCAGCGCATGCGGGCCATGTGATCTTCGGGGACAAAACGTATCACCCGGACGAAAACATATTCCTTGAATACTTCGCGGATGGCCTGACGGCGAACATCATCGAAAAGACGGGCTGGCCACGACTCTGCTTGCACGCGGCAGCTCTGGAATTTGTGCATCCAGAGACCAAGAAAGAAGTGCGTATCGAGGCAGTGATGCCGCCAGACATGGAAGATCTCTGGCAGCAATTAAACAAAAATCAGTGATCTTTTAAATTAAGGTCCGCCTCTCTCGTAGCGGTCGCAAACATAAATATCTGAGCATTCCGGCACTAGTTCGCACAACTCGTTACAAACTTCGCCGCCAGCAGCGGCACCGATTTTGGCACCTGCACTTGCCGATTTTGCTCCGGCCACAGTACCAGCTACCGAGCAAACGACCTTGCACACCTTCTGATTTACACACTGATTCGCCAAATGACCCTCGATACAGGCACCGATGCCTTTGGTTTGTGACTTACTGCCATGCGGCTCAGGACCGCAGCCAAAGAGCGTCGTGCAAAAAATAGTTAGGAGCAGCAGATGTCTCATGGGTGACTGAATCCTTTTTGGGCGGGTTTAGGATACTGGCTGCGAGGCGCTCGAACGAAGGCCGGCCGCAGCCGGATGATTTTGTGCCTAGTGCAAAACTCGTGCCTTTACGAGATTACTCAGAGGCACACGAAATGCTTGGGATTTTCCCTCAACCGACCACGATTAAACACAGCAAGCGCGTGCACGCGTGCTCAATTTTAGGACAATTGGCTGAGTTTTCGGCCGTTTCGGCGTAGGTTTAAACTTGCTGCCGCGAAGCACCAGCTTAGATTGCGGGGAGCAAATCCGTATCAATCGTAAATTTTTGTCCCTGGCTTGCTGCCTGTAAAGCCGCATTTCTGGCAAAAAACGCTGACAGTTCCAATGCTGCCATCGATGACGGATCAACTTCTCGTGGCACCATGTAGACATCTTGCAGCGCCAAATCTGAACCAGCGAAGGTGTGTCTGAATTCGTAGGTTTGAGCGCCGAGTAGCGTCTTTTTCTCAAGTCGTCCACTGACTATGGTTTTTCCCTCGGCATTTGCAACACGCAGAGGTACTAAGTGCCATTTATGGCCAGCTGCGTTGAAGTTTGCTTCTTTATCGGAAAGCACTGCCTGCAGTGCGTCAATGCGACTGTCACCTACAGCGTTGACAACTACCTTGGAACGTAGAGACATGGTCAGGTCTTGCTGCATCTGCAAGGCATATGCGCTGAACCCCTCTCGGCATTGTTCTTCGTAATCAGCGAGCGACTTCTCCGCCTCGATCGGGAAAAACTGGTCGGCAACTGCCACCTCGAGAAGTTTTGCTTCGCTCCCTTCGGTCTCGACGCGCACTCCGGCAACGGTCACAGATGCATCTGTCGTCAGACGCATTTGAGCAGCCATCAAATATTCGCAGTGTCCGAACATTGGTTCTTCTGGACTCACATCAAAATGCCCATTTTCATCTTTGAAAATTCGACTACCAGGACCGCGAGCATGCTTAAACACGTCAAGCAAGCTAGCTGCAGTCGTATTCAATGACCGGCCAATTTCCGCGCTGACGCCAAGATAGTCCCACCCTAACTTTAGGACTAACTGGAGTGCATTACTGTGGACGATCTGCCTTTCGCTGCGAAAACTCAGGCGTGGGCGATCTGGCATTTCACCTTCAAACGCCGCGCCTGATATTGTCGTCACAGATTCAAGTGGCGAAAAAGCCTTAGGCGCAGACGCTTGAGTGTCACCGCAGCCGCATATTGCTAGCGTCAGTAAGCAAAGTAGTGAGCGTGTCAGCATGGGCACCTTTGTCGACAAGTTTCATAAGTTCTGCTAAATCGCAGGGCTCAGGGTGCGTAATATAAGGAAGGTGCAGCGTGGCACGAAACAAGTGTTTCATTAAGCTTTTATTAATAAGCGTATTCTCCTTTATATTCAGTGGATTGCAGGCCTTTGGCCAAGCCTCTTGCGAGCGCTGGGGTCAGCCTTCACTCGATCTGTCGGGTAAACTCTGCGTGACCGTGCGTCCCGCTGACGATGATGTTCCACTTTACCGGCAGGAATTAGATGGGGTGACCTATAGGTTTCGCTTTGACGACCAAGGTCTGGCTTTAGCCGTGAGCGCGGCTGAATTAAATCAGCTAAAAGCAAATCCTGCACAGCAAGCAAAACTCCTTAGTCATCTAAATGCCAGTCGGCTTCAGCTTTGGCACTTGGACGCACTTTACTGGGCTAAGTGGCTTGGGAATTTTCAGCCATAGTTAATACGGCGACGAAAGCTAAACAAAAAATACGGCATCAGCCTAAGCCACTCACTGCACGTCAGACACCTCCGTTCGCCCGCCACAGCTCGCTAGACTTCCCCACAATTTTCTATTAATATCATAATGTTGGCTAATCCGAACCAGCGATTCCAAATATCCGGAAATTCAGCCCCATGTCTTCAGAAATTCCAAGATCGCTAGATCTAACCGAAATCACTGAGAAAAAGAGCTCATTTTTATTTGGCGCCCGAGGTGCAGGGAAGACTAGCCTAATCGATCGGCAACTCACGGATGCCCTCGTGGTTGATCTACTGAGTGGTGACTATTACCTACCGCTTAGTCAGAACCCATCTGAATTAGCAGCCATTGTCGAAGCTCGCCCAGATGTATTGGTGGTGATTGACGAGGTACAGAAACTACCGCTGCTTTTGGATGAGGTTCATCGGCTCATACAGAAGAAGGGCCGCAGATTCCTTCTGACCGGATCCAGCGCAAGAAAACTTAAGCGCAACAACGCCAATATGCTAGGCGGTCGCGCGACACAAGCCGTCCTGCTGCCATTCACTTGGCACGAGCTTCAATCGGTGCAGCAATTTGCCCTTGAAAGAATACTCCAGTTTGGCTCATTGCCGAGAGTCTACCTGTCAGACAGTCCCTACGAGGAATTGCTGGATTATGTATCTCTCTATCTCAAAGAGGAGATTCAGCTTGAGGCCGAGGTGCGAAATTTACCCGCTTTTAGCCGCTTTCTGAAATTTGCTGCGCAATCCAGTGGCGAGCTTTTGAATTATTCAAATATTGCAAGCGACGTCGGACTGTCGGCAAAAACCATAAAAGACTACTTCGAAATTCTAGATGACACTTTGATTGGTTACCGCCTTGAGCCATGGCGAGCAGGTAAAAGTCGCAAGACGGTTGCTACAGCAAAGCACTATCTATTTGACTGCGGTGTTATTCATGCTTTGACCGGTACCCGGCACCTGGACCGCAACTCTAATCTTTACGGACGATCGTTTGAGCATTTCGTAATTAACGAAGTGCGTGCCTATAACGCTTACCGACGTCGTCACTGGGAATTAGCTTTTTGGCGGACCAAACACGGCGAAGAAGTTGATCTTTTAATCGACGATCGTCTGGCGATCGAAATTAAATCAACTCAGCGTGCAAGCAGCCGGGACAGTAAGGGCCTAGGTAAAATCGCTGAGGAGAACGCGTGGCAACGCCGCATCCTCGTTAGTCAGGACCCGATTGAACGCAAATATGATGGTGAGCTCTGGCTCATGCCCTGGGATAAGTTTTTTCAACGTCTATGGGCTGGTGAATTTGATTCGTAACATCTGAATCTCACCTACTGCTCGGCACCTGCCGGCGCTTCCAGTAGTCAGATGAGGCGCTATAAACCGCTGAAAAATTCAGCCCTATAGGCGCCATTAGTCCGTCCGAACTCAAGTCGCTATTTGTGGTCAGATTAGTCAAAATCTGCCGCAATGCTTGCTCACCCTTGAGTGCCTCGATGGCCATCACCATAAACAAACTTTGTTGATAAGCGCGACCAGCATTCACCGCCGACAGCGCAAGATATGAAGTAATGAAAGAATCCTGCGGCAAAAAGCCACCCGCTGTTGGGGGGAACTGAAAGCCGGAGCAGGCACGATTTGCACACGACAGGCGCTGCGCAATACCCTCGCTAAACCAAGATGGCAGGCTACGACTATCGTTCACCAGAGCGAGTAGCGCGTGCACCAATTCATGGCGTAACACCACATCTAAATCGGCCCTATCGGTGGTCTGAGGCGCCTGACGCACGGGAATGCGTATACGTCCGTCGTAAAGCCCCTCGGCCCAGGAAGGTCCACCAGCAGTGACACTCTGAAATGCATTAGACGGGTACATCACCACTTCAATCGGACTTTGGGGTGCCGGCAGGCCATAACTCTCATGGTATTCGTCAACGGCATCCTCAAGGGCTTGCATGACAAATGCCACTAGGTCTTCATGATCACCGCTACGAAAGGTGAGACGAAAATTGCGCGATGCCTCCGTTTGCATGGATGAGCTTTCACGCTCACGTCCTTGCATGCTGGTAAGGCGTTGAGTCAAAGAGGCTTTATCTAAGGTCGATCCAGGCTTATCGGCTAGAGCCACAAGCTGCTTAAGAATCTCGACCGCATCTGTGAAGCGGCCCTCAGATTCGAGTACGTCCGTGTAAAGTAGCAGCATCTCACTGTCGCTCGGTTGTTCTGCTAGGTACGTTAGGAAATACTCACGCGCTTGCATCATATGTTTTTGTTTGTAATAGCAAACGGCAAGACCCTTGACGGCAGCCGCTACCGGCTCAATAGCCACAGCGCGACGCAGCCAATCGATACCCTGATCACAATCACCTAAACGGAGCTTGGCCCAGCCCGCACTGATAAGCAGTGAAGGCATCTGCTGCCCTAACCACTTACGAAACTCTGCAGAAAAATCTGCCGCGCTTGTCGCGCTATCTGCCTGCGTCAAGGCGCCAACAAAATCCCCCGTCGCGAATGCGGCATAAATCCGCTTCATAGCCGCCTCGTCGGTAGGCGACATGCCACCAGCAGCTGGCAATGTCATCGTCTTCTGGGCGGCATCAGCGCCTCCCTCGGTCACAGGCTGGGACGAGACCGGAGCTTGCACACTTGATGCACAGGACTCGCCCGCGCACTCACCGTGCCCTGGCCATGTGGCGTAGGCGATCCCACCTGCTACGCCCATTGCGAGCGCGAGCAGCTTAAGGCGCACTGACCTTAGCCGCCAAAGTGCCATGTTTGTCGAGAGCGGCTAGTTCTGTGTACCCGCCAATAAATTCTTTGCCAATAAAGATCATAGGTACTGTACGATAGCCACTGTTGGCGGCTGAAAGCTGTTGCCTTAGGTCAGGGTTGTTGGTGAGGTCGACCTCTTTATAATCGTAGCCACGTTGGGTTAGGAGCCGCTTGGCGGCGTTGCAGTAGGTGCAAACCACTGTTGTGTATACGGTAATTTCCTGCATGACTTGATGTCCCTAGCAAAGTTATAAGCGAAGCCGCAGGTAGCCCCCCGGCGATATCCTAGATTATAAACCTGAGTGTGAGGAAAAGCATGCACGCCGATCTTAGCTCTGCCCTTTTGGGCCTACGGGCCGCTGCCGGACTTGAGCAGGAAAGCGAGGCCGAGACCTTGGCCAGACTCACTGTGGAACCTATGGGCACCAGGGGCTTCCTGATAAAAATGGCCTCGGATGGCCTAAGTCTAGAGCAAAAGCTGACTATTGAGCGAGGCCTTAAATCAGTCCTGCCGACACAAAAAGTCGAAGTCCGCTTCAAGAGGGAAAAGCAGCTACCGGACGCCCCAGCTAATAACGGCCCTGCACCGTTACCGGAAAAATCCTCGCCCTTTGGCCTCAAAATATCCAAAAGAGCTATCCCCGGCGTGACCGAGGTCATCGTCGTCGCCTCGGGTAAAGGCGGCGTCGGTAAATCGACCGTCAGCGTCAACCTCGCCGTAGCTCTTGCCGCTGGCGGCGCCCGCGTCGGTATCCTCGATGCCGACATCTACGGCCCCTCGGTACCCCTGATGCTCGGTTTGGCTGGCCAGATGCCGGTCACCGAAGGCGACAAGTTAATGCCGCTCAGTGCCCACGGGGTCAAGGCCGTCAGCTTTGGCTTTCTGACAGACACTGAGCAACCTGTCATTTGGCGCGGGCCACTGGTGTCCAAGGCCTTTCAGCAACTCTGTTACGACGTCAACTGGGGTGACCTCGATTACTTGGTGATCGATCTACCGCCAGGCACCGGCGATATCCAGTTGGCTCTGATTGAAACGCTACCTGTGCACGCCGCTTTGATTGTGACGACTCCGCAAAACGTCGCCTTGCTTGATGCTCACAAGGCACTCACGATGTTTGAAAAACTCGACGTGCCAGTACTCGGGCTAGTGGAAAACATGAGCGAGTTTATCTGCCCGAACTGCGGCCACCACGAACCGATCTTTGCCAGCGGCGGCGGCGACCTCATGGCGAAGACTCGCAAGTTGCCTTTGTTAGCACACGTGCCCCTCGCAGCTCCAGTTCGCGCCGGCGGCGACAGTGGCCAACCGGTGGCACTGAACGACGGCGAGTTGGGTGAACCATTCCGTAAGTTAGCGGCGATTGTGCGGCGCGGTGCAGTTCGCGGGTGAATATGATAACGTTTTCTATCACGACGTGCCCTTGATGAATCCGGTCCTTTTACTTTAATTTCTTACGCATAAGGAACATCTCCCATGGCGTCTATTTCGCCGGAGCTGTTACAGACTTACAAAACAAAGGTGGCCAAAGCTCTGCGCCATCTCGCTTATAGTTTTGTTAAAGTTCAAAAACTTCCCAATGACCCGAACTTGTTAAGTGAAGATCAACTGGAAATCTGGGAAAGTTTTGCGGCACGCTTCGCACGGGCTTCCGACCTGTTCACGACAAAATTACTGCGGTTACTTGTAATGCAGGACGATCCTGGTTTTGAAGGATCCTTTCGCGACATTCTCGATCGCGGAGAAAAATTAGGGGTTATCACGTCCGCTGATGAATGGATGAAAATTCGTGCACTGAGAAATGTATCCGTTCACGACTATAGTGATTCCGATTTAACCCTAATATTTGCGCAGCTAAGGAATTTAGCACCTATCATTCTAGCCTGCTCTAGGATGATCTGATTATGCGCCTGAGTCCTAAAGATATTTCGGAGATAACGGAAGCTTTGGCTCCGTTCATGCTGCTAATCCCTTGTAAATTGTATCTATTCGGCAGTCGCGTCGATCCAATGAAGCGCGGCGGCGATATCGACCTCTTGATGGTGGTCGATGCTCTAGAGCAAGCAAATGAGCTCCGAGCGGCACGCCTAGATATGAGCGTCAGCTTGCAAAAACATTTAGGCGAAAGACGCGTTGATCTAACGATAGCCACCGCTAGCGAACTGGTTACAGATCCGTTTCTTGCGAGTATCTGGCCAAGCGCTATCTTGATAACAAGCCACTAAAAGTTAACGTTAACTCAGTCAATCGGTACAAAACCAGCTAAGCCACATCGAGACGAACGGTGACGCCCTTCAGTCCCTCTTTGTCGACTAGATCCTGCAGTGCGAGCTCGGCCCATTGTTTAGGGTAATAGCCAAGTTTATTTGCCCACGCCCAAGCACGGGCTGGACTCACAGTTTTGCGTCCCTTTTCGATGTCACAAAGATGTTGTTTAGAGATGCCAAGCTTTTGAGCAAACTCCTGCTGACTGAGATCGTCACCAATACGTGTCGAGCGGATTACTTTTGCAAATGTAATCTTGCCGACCAATTTTTCAAGAAAATCCTCGGCGTCAGTGCTACGAGGGCGGCTGTTCTTAATAGTTGTGGAGGTGGACTTCCTCGACCCGAACGAACTCGATCGCCCTTTGCTCTTTGATGATGTAGATCGCACGATACCCCCTCGATAATCGAATAGACCTCTGTCCCTCTCTCTGACCTTTTAGCACTTCGTCGTGATAACCCGGGCGTTTACGTACTTCTTCTAGTGAGTACTGACCCACCGCATGCACCCATTCCTGTAACTTTTCCACTATGTGAGCTGGCACCCTTCGGAGCTGCTTCTGCACCTTCCGGGATAACTCCACATCATGAATGGCCACAACATCTCCCGCAAAGCTTATTAATAGTACACCTTTCAGGTGTACTTAGCAATTCAAACGAAAGGTCTCTCATCCATGTTCAGCATGAGTGAAGGTAGGAGATGTGGCCAACGACTTAGATCCATGTCGGATGCGGACTTTTAGGCAGTCGCATGAGTTCGATCAGGCATGACTACTTTAGGGATTCGTCAATGTCATCTGATACTTATCCAAGTTTAGGGGCGGAGCCCGATGCTCGCGCTTCAGCCTAAGGTACCGTATTTAAATCATTTTACGTGATTTTGACCGACTTGAGGCTGGGCTTAGTTTTGGGGCCTCGGGCCACTGTAACCTGCCGATAAATCGAGAGAAAAAAGACCTCAAGTATTATCCCTACCGTGACGATCCCCTACAAAGATGAAAAGGAAAGAGGAGCTCTTTTGCTTTGAATTAGGTTTCCGATGAATAGAATTTCAAAAAACTTCTTCTTCACCACTATCGCTTGCTTGTTTAGCGTATGCTTCGCCACATCGCTGACAGCACTAGCTCAAAGTGGACTTTATTCTTTGTCTTATTCGGGGCGATTAACGCAGGCCGATGGCGCGCCATTGAGCGGACCTGTGGATGTGACCGTGAAGTTCTGGACCGCAGCCACCGCGGGAAATACACTTACAGCTCCGATCGAGCTTACTAATATCAATTTAAATCAAGGAATGTTTACACTCCCCCTTGAGCTGAATTCGTCGCAAATGAGCGCGGTGTTTGGTCAAGGCACTGATCCCGTATTTATCGAAATCACGGCATCTGGAAAGACATATCCACGGCAGCAGTACACTTACGTGCCCTTTGCTTTAAGAGTTCCTGTCGATGGTAAGACTTTGGCATTTGACGGTGACGGCAAGCTCGGTCTCTCACTCTCTAGTCAACCGGCTGCAAATCAGTTTTTAACAAAAGACAGCAATGGACGTCTCTCCTGGGGCAGCCCCTCTGTCACCACACTTCAGGGGCAGAATATTGCCAGTACAGCCCCAACTTCAGGACAAATACTTACCTATTCAGGGGGACAGTGGGTACCGCAAACACTATCATTCGCAAGTGCCGCCGGAGGAACTGTGACGAATGTAAGCGGCACCGCTCCTCTCACCGTCACCTCAGGAACAACGACACCAGTGATCTCGATGGCGCAGGCAAGTGGATCATCGAACGGTTACCTTAGCGCCGCCGATTGGACTACGTTTAATTCTAAGCCTGGTACTGCGGTGATCAGTGTGGCGACTGGCACGGGCTTAATTGGTGGACCGATTACGTCTAGCGGCACGATTAGTTTGAACAACACCTCGGTTACTCCGGGATCGTACACTCGTGCGAATATTAGTGTCGACGCTCAGGGTCGACTGACAGCCGCAGCAAACGGAGCAAGTGTAAATTTGACGAGCGAAGTCAGCGGCACGCTGCCAGTGGTAAATGGCGGTACCGGTGCGGCGACATTTACTAACAACGGCATTCTGGTCGGAAGCGGAAGCCTACCGGTATCGACGGTAACTGGATCTCAATATCAGGTACTCACATCAGGAGCTGGCGGGGCGCCGAGTTTTGGCTCGCTTAGTTTGGATCAGTCAGCGGCAGTTACGGGCATTCTACCTAAGGCGAATGGTGGTACTGGCGTTAGCTCTACCGCCACTTTTCCAGGCTCGGGTGTCATCGTTACTGAAGAGGCGCCAGAAACGCTGACCAACAAAACTTTGACTGGCGCTACGATTAACGGCGCATCAAGTATCGGTGGCTCAACCACGATCGACACTGCTGGCACCATAAAATCAGGTGCCGCGACGGTGGCCGGAAACGTCACGATTGTTGGGAACGATACGACAGCAAATAAACTGGTACTCAACGACAAAGGCTCTGCTAACTCAGTCGCACTGAAAGCCCCTGATACTTTGGCGTCTTCTCTTACTTTAGAACTACCGAGCAGCAACGGCTCATCCGGGCAAGTCCTCTCAACCAATGGTTCCGGTATTTTAAGCTGGGTGTCTGCTGCCGTCGGGAGTGTTACCAACGTCACGGGGACGGCCCCGATCTCAGTCGCCAATGGCACATCGACCCCAGTGATTTCTATGTCGCAAGCGAACGGTACAACCAACGGCTACCTAAGCTCGGC
>CAIWTN010000043.1 GCA_903915625.1 uncultured Pseudomonadota bacterium
GGGAGTTTATAAACACATAATATCTTGGATATTAATGGGTTGGTTTCAGCTTGCAGTGTATTGGCACGGGATTTGCCTCCGGAAGGCCCTATACAGGCAGCCAACGAAGTCATTCCGCTTTAAAATCAACAGAAAAGCGCATAGCTCAGTGTTTTCAGTGGGTTGCTGCGAGTGCCTGACCCCGATGCTAAAGCGGCGGATCGCAAATTTCGCCGTCGGGGAAGATCTTGTTCAGTGCATTGAATGCAGCTATCCCGTAGGCCTCGGCGAGGGTGGGGTAGTTGAACACCATGTTGACTAGATCTTGTGCGTGCCCACCCTTTTGCATGATCACTAGTCCGACGTGAACTAGATTACAGGCATCAGGTCCCAAAATGTGGATGCCGAGAATTTTGTGCGTTTTGCGGCACACTAGTAATTTTAGCAGTCCATGCTCATCGCCCCGAATATAGCCTCGGGCGACCTCATAGCAATGGGCTCTTCCGACCACGTAGTCGACGTTGTGTTCTTTGAGATCTTGCTCGGTGCGGCCAACGCTCGATAATTCCGGGATGGTATAAACACCGATCGGGTAAACCCGCGGATATTCGATGGCCTTCTTACCAAACATGTGTCGCGCTGCGTAGCGGCCTTGCACTGCGGACGTGGCTGCTAGCGCTGGAGCGCCGATATTGTCACCGGCGGCATAAATATTGGGGACATTTGTTTGGAAATGACTGTTGACGATGATCTCGCCTCGTTCAGTGGTGGCGATTCCAACTTTTTCAAGGCCGAGTTTTTCAGTGTTCGGTACGCGGCCTGCTGCATAAAATAAAACTTCGCCCTCAAGCACGTCGCCATTTTCTAGGGTTAATTGCGCTCCGGTACTATTCGCTTTGGCGTGTGCCATCTTCGATCCAAGCACGAATTTAACACCGGACTCGTCCTCTAGGGTCTTCTTGAGTGCGGCTGCGATTTCATGATCGGCATACTGCATGATGGTATTGCGGCCATCAATGATTGTGGTCTCAGTTCCTAGTGCAGCAAAAATACAGGCATACTCACAGCCAATCACGCCAGCGCCATATATTAGGACGCTTTTCGGTACGCTCTCGAGCTTGAGTACTTCGTCGGCATCCACGATGCGCCAACCATCAAAAGGAACATCGGCTGGGCGCCGCGGCCTCGACCCTGTGGCGATCAAAATGCAGCGCGCTTGCACGATGAATTCGTCACCATTGGCACTCTTCACAAGTACATGATTCGCGTCTTCAATCGAGGCGAAGCCTTCGATGATCTCTATGGCGTAGCGGTCGCAATACCGTCTGACGATGCTTTCCTCATACTGCGAAACTTTATGGGCACGCCCCATCAGCTTCGCGGCTGGCAGATCGCGAATGATACGCTCGACCCACTTACTACCAGCGTGAAACCTTATATTGTTAATGGCATCCATGGACTCGCGCATGGACTTAGATGGGACTGTGCCGGTATGAATCCAAGCTCCGCCCAGTCGGCCGGGGGTCGCTTCGATGATGGCGACCGATCGTTTCATCTTTGCGGCTTGCACGGCGGCGCGGTAGCCGGCGGGGCCGCTACCAATCACAAGCAAATCGTAAATCTTGTCAGACTCCGCCATGCAAATGCTCCTCGAGCTGCGGGACCTACTGTGGGTGTTCTCGGCAGGAAAGCGCAGATGCCTTAGTCCCTACGCCATAGCTTGACGTCACGCAATATTCGATTGATTAAGCGGACTCATCTGTTAAGCTATATCAAAATATCTCGGGAATTGCTCGTTGTTCTGATGCCAAATTGACTTGGCCTGGTACCTGACATGGTCAGCATTCAGGTGGTAACGAGCTCTATGCTTCGCGATATTTGGGAGCCTTTGCATGATGTCCAAAATCTTCGATCGCGTCAGTGAGGCTACCGCTGCCAGAGGTATGATTGGCTTGCGTGGGCCAAAACCAGATCCGACGGTTATTGCGGCACGCATGGCAGCACGCCAGCGTGGGTGGGAACTCGGATTGCCAGGCTATGCTGATTTGAGCGGTAGGTGCCCGCCACCTATCATCGCTGTTGGTGGCGGTAAAGGTGGTGTTGGCAAAAGTTTGGTGAGCGCCAATTTAGCAGTCAAGTTGGCGGCTTCTGGATGGCGAGTGTTGGCCATTGATATGGATATCGGTGGCGCCAATTTGCACACTTACTTCGGCCTGCCAACGCCAACGCGCGGCCTAGCTGACGTAGTGGTCTACGGGCGCAGTAGTTTGGCCGATGTCATGGTTCATACCAACGCAACTGGGGTGAGCCTAGTGGCGGGGGGTAATGAAGAGGTGTGGGGTGGCGCTGCTGCCATGGATCAGGCTGCCATGGCGCGCTTGTTCGATTCATTTATTGAGGTTCGGGAAAAGGACCTTGCCGACATCGTCCTTCTCGATCTCGGGGCTGGGACGCATGGCCTGACCTTAGACTGCTACTTAGCGGCCCATCTCGGAATCCTGACTGTTTTGCCCGAGCCCACGTCGATTGAGAATGCTTACCTTTTTCTCAAGACGGCTTTGTTTCGGCTCGTCCGCAATGTGGGCGATCAACTGAAGCAAGAGGATATTGCATTAATCGTACGTGACCTGCTCGTGGAGCCAGATAAAGCCCGGAAGAGTGGGTACGGGGACCATCTGCGTCTTATCGGTGCAAAATATCCTGATTTTATAGCGAGCTTGCGTAGTGCTATTCAGTCACGTACTTTGGGAATCGCAGTCAATCAGGTGAGAAGTCAGAAAGATATCGACGTTGGTAAGTCGATGGAGCTGATAGCCGAGCGGTATTTCGGTTTCAACTGTCGCAGTTGCGGCTATCTAAATTACGACGAGGCGGCCTGGAAGTCGCTTCGTAATCGGCGTCTTCTGGTAGTTGATTTTCCACATTCAGTGCTATCCAAAAGATTTTCTGAGCTGTCACGACAAGTGCTGAGTAATCTAGGTTTTTGATGAAAGGGAGAGACCGTGCATCAAACTGAACCGAAAGCCGTCGGAAACCATGTGTCGGCCTCACATCAGCAAGGCAATGCCCTCGAGGTCAACTACTACCGGGTGCTCGACGTTGATCCGAATGCGTCGCGCATGACTATAAGGGAGGCTTATCTTCGCCTGAAGAACGCCTACGGCAGCGGCAGCGCAGCCCTATATTCCCTGCTGTCTGAAGAAGAGGCTAGTGCTCAGATGGCACAAATAGAGGCCGCCTTTCGCGTCTTGAGTGACGAAGTTGCTCGCCGCTCTTACGACCGTGAATATGGCATCAAACGCGGGAATCAGCGGCAGGGTGCGGTTAATCAGGCTAGAGGTGATTTTTCGGACGACGATTTAGTGGCCGCGACGCTGGCCGGCTATGGTGGCATGGATGGGGCAAATGGGGGCTTCGGCCAGGCAGAGGGCCTGGGCTCGGATGAGCTTCGTCCAGAGACAGTGATCCGCACCACACGTTCCATGCTGACAATTATCAAGCTCAAGGCTAACAAGGCTAATGCTGCGGATGTGCGAGAGGTGTTGCTTGAGATCCTGCAGTCAGGGGACCCAGGTGACGGTGACTTGCTGCGGCGTATGCGAGAGGCTTGCGACGTATCCGAACAGGAAATTTCCGAACGTACCAAAGTTAGCATCGGGTACATCCAAGCTATAGAAGCCAATCGCTTTGACCGGCTCCCCCAAGGCGTCTTTGTCAAAGGGTTTCTCCGTAGCTACTGCCGCTACCTCGACCTTCCCGAGTCCGATAAATTAGTGCAGGCTTTCTCAGCGAGGCTGATGGATTGGCAAGCGAATCGCAAGAGTTAGACTCTTTTGTTGCTGAAGCTGCGGATGTGGGTGAACGCCTCGATGTTTATCTTGCCAAACGCGCTTCAGGGATGAGTCGAGCAAAAATTCAGCAGCTTATTGCCGCCGGAGCAGTGAGCCTGAATGGTAAGCCGACGCGGGCGAAAGAGCGACTGATGGCTGGCGACGAAGTCCAGGTCACTTGGACGATTGCAGTGGCACCTTCGCCCTTGCAGCCTGTGGCTATGCCTTTAGTCATCATGTACGAAGACGATGATTTAATTGTCCTGAATAAGCCGGCGGGAATTTCCGTCCATCCCGGGGCGGGGGACACGGGCCCTACCTTAGTGCAGGGCCTTCTGTATCACTGTGGTCAACTTAGTGCTGGTAGTAGCCCTGAAGGGGCGATGGTGCGCCCGGGGATAGTACATAGACTCGACAAGGACACCACAGGAGTCATGGTCTGCGCTAAGACGGACAGAGTTCATGCTGCCCTTGCTAAGCAGTTTCAAGAAAAGAAAACGCTGCGGCGCGAATATACGGCACTCATGGACGGTGCCATGCAACAGAACGAATTACTGTATACCAGTTACCTCTTTCGAGATCCGGCCAACCGCTTGCGTTTTGCCTCTATGACGGAAGCAGCCTACGGCGCATTGAGTGAACGGCAGCGTCCAAGTCGCGTGCGTTTGGCGAAGTCCCTTTTTACCCGCGAGGCTCTCTTTGGTCAGAGGTTAACTTTGGGCCGGATCCGCCTGTATACCGGGCGCACGCACCAAATTCGTGTCCATGCACAGGCGCTAGGCCTACCAATCGTTGGTGACCCCCTGTATCATCGGCCCATTCAGTTGCCGCTTATTTTCCCCCCTGAAATTCGGGCTCAAGTATCTAAAATTTCAAGGCAAATGTTACACGCTTCGGAGCTGAGCTTCCAGCACCCTGTCAGTGGGGAGCAATGCTCCTTCACGGCTCCGCTTCCTAAAGATTTTTGTGATTTACTACAAGTCCTTGCTCCTTTTCGCTGGGACTTGTGATCATCTTAGTATTAAGTAAGAATATAATT
The DNA here is from genome assembly GCA_903915625.1 of uncultured Pseudomonadota bacterium. Taxonomy (GTDB): domain Bacteria; phylum Bdellovibrionota_B; class Oligoflexia; order Oligoflexales; family CAIYRB01; genus CAIYRB01. Next base: position 4,849 of record CAIWTN010000043.1, read on the forward strand.
TGGACCATGATAGCCCGCTACCTCTTGGAGTTTGACGAGCCATGACAGAAAGCTCGCACCTAGCGCTTCATCTGGTGATAGCCAGTAGCCTATTTCTAATGACCGAATTCTTGTCGCCGGCGCAAGCCAATGCGGAGCCGCCGGCGTCTCCTATGATGACTAGTGCTGCTGCTGCTCGTCACAGCGACATGATCATTTTGACTGTCGATAAAAAGGCTTTGCAAGCCGAGCTTAAGACTTGGCCGCAAAACCCAGCGGCGGCGTCACTATTGAAGCGTTTCCGTATCGCCATCGGTAAAGCCGAGGGCGACAAGCAGCAAGAAGGCGACAATCGCACGCCGGAAGGCATCTACTTCGCGCAGAGTCACATTTTAGGCGAGAAACTACCGATGAAGTATGGTCGTAAGGCCATACCGATTGATTTTCCAAACCCAATCGATCGAGCATCGGGTAAAACGGGTCATGGTATTTGGCTCCACGGCGTGGATCATGACGACCGCGTTGACGAGGCCAAGGTGACCGAGGGTTGCGTCGCTTTTTATAATGCCGACATTTCCAGTTTGGCTAATTGGCTCAAGGGCTACCAGGGTGTCGTGGTCATTGCCAAGGATATCCAGGACGTAAATCGCAACGCCGATTTAACTGCCGTCGAATCACGCACCCTAGCTTGGATGAAGGCATGGGCGGATCGTAAGGTGGACGATTACGTGAATTTCTATCGGACGGATTTCCGGTTCGGTAGGATGGATCTTTCGGCCTATTCTGACTTCAAGCGTCGCGTCTTTAGTAGCTATAAGAATATGAAAGTCACCTTTGATAACCTGCGTGTAGTGACTCATCCGAAGTACGCCGTAGCTTTCTTTAATCAGGACTTCCATGGGGATCAGCGCTTTAGCTCTATCGGTCGCAAGGCGCTCTACTGGGAGCGTAATGAAAAAGGTGAGTGGAACATTCGTCGCGAGGTGTTCGAGAATCGGCGGTTTGAGTTTATGACCTTTACCGATGCTGAATTGGCCCTGCTGTCTGATTCAAGTGCAGGGGGCGTCGGTAGCAAAGATAAAAAATCACCGAATTTATAAGCGCAGAGGTCGAAATGAACGCAGGGCGTACAGTGAGCAAAGCGTGTATCCTCATTGCGATTTCGGGCAACCTACTGCTCGCTGGCTCAGCCAGGGCGGATATCTTTAAATTTGGCGGTAAAGTATTCAAGGCTACGGACCTGTCGGTAGCTGATCAGCAGGCTCTCTTTGATATCGAGAGTGATGAATACAATCGCAGACTGCTCTTAGCGCAGCAGGCCGCCCTAAACGTTTATTTTGGTGACGAGGCGAAAAAGACAGGCAAGTCGAAGAGTGATGTCGAGGCAGCGGTGCTTAATGTCGCCGAGCCTACCGACAAACAGGCTGCCGATTGGTTTGAACAAAACAAGAGCCGCATACCTCCCGGTTACACCTTGGATAAGGTCGCTGGTGAGATTAAGACGCTGCTAAAAGATCAGGCGGCAAAAGAGAAGCGGGAAGCACTTTTAGCAAAATTAAAAGCAGATGGTAAGTTGGTGCTGCTTTTGAAGGAACCAGAGGCTCCAGTCGTCTCGATCGACGTTAAAGACCTGCCGACGCAAGGTGCAGCTAACGCAAAGGTTACAGTAGTCGAATTTGCCGACTATCAGTGCCCTCATTGTAAAATGGTCGCACCGACTCTAGAAGCTCTGGTGAAGAAGTATCCGACCCAAGTTAAGTTTGTCTTTGCTGACTTTCCGATCAAGGGTGTTTCCTCGGAGTCTGTGGCGCAAGGTGCGTACTGCGCCGGCGAGCAGCATAAGTACTGGGAATTTCATGATCTGGCCTTTGAAAAGCAGCAGGAGCTAGGTTCTAGCGACGCTCCGACAAATTTGGCAAAGTCTTTGAAGCTTGATGAAGCAAAGTTTGCGAACTGTCTAAAGGGCACAGCTGCGGTAGCTCGCGTCAATAAAAGCAAAGCAGAAGGCGAGCGAATCGGTATCACCGGAACGCCAGCAATTTTCATCAATGGTCGTCGCGTGAAAAGTCACGATCTTGCTGAGTTGGAAAAGTCGGTTAAGAAGAGTCTAGGTAAGTAGGTGACTCACCGCCACGGTACTAGGCAATTTTTTCCCGTTAAGTAACTGATCTTGATGCCGATATCTCTAATGAGGGAACACCCTTTGCGGAGTTAAGCGGTGATCAGAACTGATGCCATTCCAGGACTACTGCGCGCCATTCTGGCAGCCACATTTATGGCTGTCATCGGCAGTCACCAGGCTTTGGCACAGGCCTCCAGTTTGGAGCGAGTTAAACTCGAGATGGTGCAGAACGTGAAGAACCGCCTCACGCCGCTGCTGTCCCAGTATTGTAAGGAAGCCTGTTCCATAGTCGACGTAAACGTAACGCTCGATGAAGACAATATTGAGTCCGACGATCTTGGCTTTGAGGGGGTTGAGGGTACACCCACGGCAAAGATCATTAACGTCAGTCGTGTTGCAGTGGGCATGCAGGTCGATGACCGCGTTAGCAGTATCAATCGCGATCGACTGATGAAAATCCTCCAGACCAATGTTCAGGATCTGGGAGTCCCTGTGGACATGGTCTGGCGTCCAGTAACCATTCCTCAATTTGGTCAGTCAGCAGCGAAAGAAGAACAGCTTAGGCACGAGCTCGAAAGGCGCATGACAGCGGCAGTCAATAAGGTCGTCGATCTATACTGCCCTGAAGACTGCGTATTATCCCAGGTGTTGGTTGATGGCAAACTAGTGACACCCGATGAGGCCTCGGGATATCCGGGCGAGGAGTTGGTGCGTGATCGCAGCGGTGATGCGATTCTCCATGTGAATGGCATTGAGATTGAAGTGGCTATGAATGAAAACTTGCCAGCCACTACTCGGGCGCGCATTACTAAGCTAATTCAGGCTAAAACGCGCTTTGCTCAACCCGTTAACTTATCAATAGATGTGGCGCCGTTTCCTGAGTCATTTGCTCGCCAGCAGGATAACGACAAAAAAGTCGGGGATGATCCGTACGGTTTGGAGAAACTGCGCCAGACTCTGAAAATCTTTCGTGAGATGGCGGGAACGAAAGAGATTTTGACCACCAATAATAGCAGCACCACAAGCACTAGCGCGAATAGCTCTAACAACAGCACGAGCAACAGTAACAGTAGTACCAGTAAAGAGAGTGCTCGTGAGGAAAGTAATAGTAAAATTCAGGGCCAAATTAATACCAATACCAATACAAAGACGCTGACTAAAGACTCCACCTTGACTAAGACTGAGCTGGACAAGTTCTCGAGTGAACGATTGGCTGCAGCTGCAGCCGACAAGGAGCAGCGTCTTCCCATCTGGCAATGGATGGCGTATTTAGCGGGATTTATGCTGCTCGCTGGTACTATCCTATTTGTGCTGCTCAAGTATGCGCATGCTAACCGCGACGCGAAAATGATGATGTATGAAGCCCAGGCCAATGGAATGGGGGGCGCTCGGCTTGCACCGGTTGCCGCTGCGGACGATCGCCCACGTGCCTCAGAAGGGGGCGAGGTTGGGCGTAAAGAGGCTGACATTGATGTGCGTCGAGATATCGGGTTGCGCCTCAAAAATGAGGAGCTGCGCACTGAACTTAATCGGATTTTTGTCGAGCAACCCCGGCTTGCGAAAGAGACCTTCTCACGACTACTGACCGAGGACGGGGTCGAGGCTACGGCACGCTATGTCCATATCTTCGGGCAGATAGTGGTCTTTGAACTTCTTGCCGACCCCAATCTTCAACGCGAACTCTATGAGCTCAGTGAGTACTATCACAAGTCATCGTTTGATTTTACTGCAGAGCAGGAAAATCGCCTCTTAACAGCGTTAAAAACACGCGTAACAGCCAACGAAATTCGTGTGTTAACGCGTCGCGCGGTTGAGCGATTTGATTTCCTTCTGCAGCTGGACGCGGTGCAAATTTACAACCTTATCATCGATGAAAAACCGCAAGTCCAAGCGATCTGCATGACTCAGCTTGATCCGAAAAGGCGCCGGTCTGTATTTGATATGTATACTGGTCAGCCTAAAGTCGACTTGATGCAGGAGCTTTGTCGCGGTGAACCAATTCCTAAGGAATTTCTTGCCAACATTGCTGTGGTGCTGCAGCGCAAAGTTACGGCTAGACCTGAATTTGATGTCGAAAATCTACGCTCATCGGAGATTCTGTTCGATCTTATGGATAAGGCCACACTCGATGAACAGCGCTCGCTCATGCATAACCTTATGCGGACTAATCCGGAGGCTGCGCGAGGCATTAAGCTTAAACTGGTCACTGTCGAGCTGATGCCGTTCCTCAAAGATGGCCACTTGCTTGAGATTGTCCTTGGTATGGAGCGTGAAGATTTACTCTGCTTCCTCGCGGGATCACCGGAGCATATTCGTGAACTGCTGCTGAGCAAAGCACCGCCTGAATTAGCATCCAGTTGGGTTGAGGATTTGGAAAACTTCACCGGTGGTGAGCAGAATTATCAGTTTGTTGAGATGAAGGTAACCAGTCGGATTCGAAACCTTGCTAAGAGCGGCTCGATCAACTTACTGGCACTGAATGATTTAGTATTCGGTAGTGAGGCGGAACCGCTAGAACCTGAAAGGATGGAAAGAGGTGACGCAGACGTGCTGTCTGGGGTGGCAGCATGAGCGACCATTCAGCATTTAGTCTCTCTGCCATCAAGATATTTGCGCGCTTCACGAAGGAGGAGATAGAAGATCTTTGGCAGCTTGGAGAGTCGATACATGTGCGTCCACATGCTCATGTCATTATCGAGGGCGAGCCAACCCGTGGACTCTTTGTCATCATTTCAGGGCAAGTTTCAGTTTACCGCAATGAGCCAGGTTCAACATCTATGAGCCGTCTAGCATTGCTAGATGAGGGCGCTAATTTCGGCGAGTTGAGTCTTGTGGACCAAGCGCCAAGATCGGCTACGGTTATAGCTGAAACGGCTTGCCAGTTGTTCTATCTCAATGCGGAAAGCTTCCTCGCATGGCTTGAAAAATCACCCGGAGATTTGTCGCTGCGCTTTTATCGTGCTTGTTCAGAGGAACTCGCGATCAGAATGCGTCGCGTGAATCAGGATTACATCACGGCCCAGCAACAACTATGGAAGCACGCGTTGCGCCGGGCCGAAGCTAAGGAATAAACCTTTAGTCTGATGACTTAAGCTAGATGCCTCGGATTTTTCACAAGCCAGTCGACCACGTCGATTTTGGTCACGATATGCAACGGCCGGCGACGATCATCGATCACCACAGCGCATGTCGAATACATCAGGATCTCTTGCAGTGCACTCACCGGAGTGGATTCTTCGACGGTCGGCACATTGCGATCCATGACATCGCCGAGGGTGGATGTGGAATCAATTTCACCGGTGGATAGGTAGCGCAGGAGGTCGTCCTCTCTGACCATGCCAATGAGACTACCTGCGTGGGTTACTGGAATTTGTGAGATGCCACGCTCTGTCATTAGGGCGATCGCATCTTTGACTGTCGCAGTATGTCCTAGGCTGATGACCGTCGACTTCGAGTGCAGCAGTAGTCCGACGTTACCATTTATGGCACTGACCCCTGTGAAGCGGTTGTCGCGCATCCACTTATCGTCGATAAATTTAGTCATATAGTTACGGACACCGTCTGGCAGCAAGACGACGCAGTTTTGGCCTTTCGAGAGATTTTTGGCTTCTTTCAAAGCCGCATATATCACCGAGCCGCTAGATCCACCGCAGAGTAAACCCTCTTCGGAAATTAAGCGTCTGGCTAACTGAAAGGACTCGCGATCGGCGGTCTTGACCCAGGTGTCGACTAAACTACGATCGAACACATCGGGGATGAAATCGTAGCCAATACCCTCGACTTTGTAAGAATGAATCGGCCCAGGTCCAGCCAAAATCGAGCCGATTGGATCGACGCCGACGATTTGGCAGTGTGGCAGACGTTCCTTGATGCGGCGCGCCACGCCTGTGATGGTGCCACCTGTGCCGGCAGACATGACTACCATATCTACCTTGTCGTTCATATCGCTTAGGATCTCGACGCCGGTGCCGTTATAGTGAGCATTTGGATTCGATGGGTTCGAGTACTGGTCGAGGATATGGGCATTTGGCAACTCCTTTTGGAGGCGCTTTGCCACGCCAATGTGACTTTCTGGGGAATCCCAAGCAGCGTCGGTTGGAGTGCGGATGATTTCGGCGCCAAGTGCTTCCAGCACCACCTGTTTCTCGCGGCTCATCTTCTCCGGCATGGTGATAATAATGCGGTAGCCTTTGATAGCTCCTGCTAGGGCAATGCCGATACCTGTGTTACCGCTGGTAGGTTCGATGAGCGTGTCGCCCGGTTTGATGCGCCCTGAGCGCTCTGCGTCGGCCACCATTTGGTAACCGATCCGGTCTTTGATCGAGCCACCGGGATTTAGAAATTCACACTTAGCATAAAGATTGCACTGTAGGTTGGCGCCGACACGATTCAACTTCACCATTGGGGTGCGGCCTATCGTTTCCAGAATCGAGTTGAAAATCATGCGAGCACCCTTTATTGAAACTATGTGACTTGACGATGCGGCCTATGCCGACTGCGTTCATTCGTTAGTTCGTTCGTGACTAATACCCTGATACATTGCAGCTTATTGCGTTTTTTAACGTGTTTTCGCTAGCCGTGCCAAGGGAAATTACTGGAGTTTTACGCCGAAGTGTCTGAGATCAAGTGCCATCATTGTCAGCATAGCTGGACCTTCGCTCCACCGCTAGCGCGAGCCACAGAATGCCCGTCCTGCCGCCGGGATGTAAGGGTCTGCTTAAACTGTACCTTTTATTCAACGACGGCCGCACGCGGCTGCCGGGAGGAGCAGGCTGAGTGGGTTAAAGAAAAGGACCGGGCGAATTTTTGCAGTTACTTCACCCCAGGAGTCCAGGGCGCGACCAGCCAGGTCGACCGTGCTAGGGCTAAACTGGATGCCTTATTTGCGAAGGATGGCGACTCGACTGAGGTAACCTCCCCAAAGGGCGAAGGTTTAGCCGATGAATTGGCTCGCTTCCTAAACGCGAAACGCTAAGTTCCCACTTACCTGAACGTGTTCCTTCCACGTTGCACCCTCTCATTCTGAGAGTTACGTCAAAACATTGTCGCCGCCTAACTGTGGGATCATTGACGCCATAGCGTCGGAAATGAAACAATTAGTCTAGGTCACGTCTGCCTGTCTTAAATTTGTCGTTCATCCTGTTACTCACCATTCCATCATTAACAAATCTGCGGAAACAGCATGTTCAGTCGGCCTCTCGTCGCCATCGACATAGGGTCATCGTCCATTAAAGTGGTCGAGATCTCCGGTGGTAATCAAAAAAAACTGCGCAAAATGGGGCTTGAATTGCTACCCCCAGGGGCAGTCGTCGACGGGTTAATGCAAGATCACGCAATCGTCGAGGGAGCTTTACGTAATCTGCTTAAGCGGCTCAAAATACGTCCGCAAGGGCGCAGGGCAGCGATAGCTTTAAGCGGAAGTGCGGTATTGATAAAACGGATCGATGTCTTAGCTAAAGATAACGAGTTGGCTGAGCAGGTTTATTACGAAGCCGAACAGCAATTTCAGGCTGATATGTCAGAAATTTACGTAGATTTCTTTCCCGTCGAAGGTGCGGTGGAAGTAGGAAAGCCCCAGCCGGTGCTTTTGGTCGGAGCAAAGCGGGATATGGTAGAGCAGTACATAGCTCTCATCCGTAAACTTGGAATGCGTACTGGAGTCGTGGAATGCGCGGCGTTTAGCACCGTTAACATGTTTGAGTACAATTACGGTAGTGTTCAAGGTCTAAGCGCTGTCATCAAAATCGGTGCTTCCGTGACGCAAGTCTCGCTGCTTTTCAATGGCGATTATGTTTACGCTCGTGAGATTCCAATTGGTGGAGACGAGTACTCGCGACGTCTGAAAGAGGCGTTAAACGTCGACCGTGATAATGCGGAGTCGCTCAAAGTCTCGTCGTCACAGGGCGAGGAGAATTTACCAGCTGAAGTAAATAAAATTATAGGTGAAATTAACGAGCAATTAGTTGCCGATTTGCAGGGGACTATTGATTATTTCCTCCAGGAGAGTCAAGGCATCGGTGCCATTACGAGTGTTTTTTTGACTGGCGGTGGAGCTCGTATTCTTGGTCTCGATGCTGCAATTGCTGCAACCCTTCATGTCCCAGTGCAAATTATTAATCCGTTTCAACGGATCAATATCGATTCCAAAATCTTTAAAATGGAAAACATCCTGATACAAGGGCCGCTATATGGGGTGGCTGTCGGCCTGAGCCTGCGCAGCTTAGGAGATCACAGCTGATATGATTAAAGTCAACCTTTGCCCTATAGACGAACTCGAAAACCAATATTGGTATGTACCAGACTTGGTAGTGCTTGTGTTGGTTGGGATCATGGCTTTTGCTGGGGTCAACTACTATCACGATGGTCTGCGAGAAGAGATGGATAAGTTAACTGCTGAACAGCAGAGTAAAACAGAGAGCATCAACAAGTTGATGCCGGACCTGGAACGCTTCAAAAACCTGGGATCTGAAATTTCTGAATTAGATTCCAAGGTAAAAGCTCTGGAAGCCATTACCGTATCGCGTGTTGCCAAATATAAAAGTCTTATCGTGCTTGAACACCTTCATAATTTAAAGCCAGATGGCGTGTGGTTAAATTCGCTCAGAATTGGCTCGGAAAGCAAAAAATCTGATGCGCTTGTTGGTGCTCAAATGCCAAATCCAGAAAAAATGGTTGAAGATGAGACTTTCGAAATAAACGGACAGGCCTATGACAATATATTGACTGCAGAGTACATCACAGCGATCCGTTCGACTGGAAGTCAGGATGCAGATGCTGCAGACCCCCGTACTCTTATCTATTTTTCCGACTTAGACTTGAAGCAAGCTGAAATTGGCAAGCCGCAGGGTTCAGGGGATTTTGCTGAAATGGGTAAATTCCCGTCGTTTATTCTTAACGGCCGTTTTGCTGAGCGTCCAGCAACGAAGCTGCCGTTGAAGCAAAACAACACTGCACCGACAGCTGTAAGTGATCCTCCGTACTTAGATGAAGGTGCTATGCGTCTAGGCGATCAACGAAAAACTCAAGAAGGTCGGAATTTTTAGCAAAGGAATGCGATGTCTGCACTGGGGGAGTTGCGAGAGCGATACAAACTGCTGCCGCTGGCGGGGCGACTACTGCTGGTCGGCGCCTTAGGCTTGTTGCCCGCTCTATATATTTACTTGGATGAAGGAGCGACTCTAGAGGAGGCGCAAAACAGTCTGCAACAGCAGGTTGAGGATGCTCGGCAAAAGTTCACTCAAGCAAGTCAAAAACATTCGAATCTGCCCAAGCTGGAAGAGCAGCTTCAGTCCACTCAACAGCAATTAGTCCAAGCAAAGAAAAAACTTCCCGATACATACCAAATTGAGCTTATTCTTGAAAAGGTTGCTACGCTTGCCAAAGGCAATGGTGTGATTATGGCTCTCTTTGATCCTAGCGAAGAGGTTAAGCATCAGCAGCCGTATCCGTTTGTAGAGTTGCCGATCGTTATTGAAGTGCTAGGTAGCTTTGACCAAGTTGCACACTTTCTAGATCAGTTAGTTCATCTGGAAGGGACCATTTTTCTGCGTAACCTGCAGTTAAATAGAGCTGAGGCTCGAGACTTAGCCGCGCTTCAGGACGGAGATGCTGCTGACAAGTTGAACTTTGACCAAGATAAGCGCAGTCCTTTTCAAAAGGCAAAAGATGCAAGGTCAAATATGAGGCTCAAGACCCATCTTGAGTTAGTTGTCTATAGGTCAATGACCAATCTTGAGGCGACTGGAGCGGTGAAGCCTGAGCAGCAGAATGGCCCAAAGGCTAACAACCAGCCCGCAGAAGATACGAAGAAAACTAGTAATTCGGAAAACTCAGCAGCTCAAAATGTCGGAAAATTAATTACTGCTCCTAAAATTGCAAAATCCAAAATTTAGGGCCGAGGGGTGTTTAGCTTGGTTCCATTGCAAGGAAAGCCAACTTTGACCAGATCAGTTGCGATCCGTATGATCGCAGGACTGCTGCTTTGTTTCGGCGGGTTAGGCATAAATATCCAAAGTGCCATGGCTCAACCTCCAGCAAAACACGCTGGTTCCACAAAATTCTTTGCGAAGCGGACCACGAACAAACGGGCAGCCTCGACAAGTACGACAAAATCCATGAATGGCCCAAAGGCGCTAGCGCCCCAAGCACCAGCGCCCCAAGCACCAGTGAAGCCATCAAAAGATGCGACTCCTGTTCCTGCTGAAAGTGACCCTGCAGATGATGGAGTGGCTGTCGCAAAGGATGTGTCAGCAAGATCTCGGTTTGAAGAGATTGCCGAGGATCCAGCTGACTTTCATTACGTTGGGTCCGAGAAGTCTGATCCGTTCTTGCCGCCGTTGATCAGTACCCCTGAGGGTTCTAAAGTTGCAGGAACGGTGCTCAAATCGCAACCGGGTAGTATCGAAATTCCGATTGTGAGCCCCCTACAGCAGTACGATCTAAATCAACTTAACGTTGTAGGTGTCTGGCAGCTAACCACTGGTGAGCGTAAGGCAATGATTTTGGCTCCAGCAAACGGTGGGGGAGCCGGCCAGGGTATCATCGTTAAGACGGGTGATCCGGTCGGGAATCGGGGTGGCAAGATCACGTCAATTGGCGAAGAGTATGTCAATGTGCGCGAGTTTATGTTGGCGCCGGATGGTTCCCGCAGATACTTGGACCAAAAGATGCAAATGGGCAAAAAAAATGCCGAGGAACTCCCGCGCAAGATACGCTTCACACCTGGTGCCGCACGTACCACTTTGGTGAAAGAAAATGACGTTGATTTCGAAAAGATCATGATTGACGAGGGTAAGAAACAGAACCCAGGTGCCGTTGACCCGGGTCGTGATCAACCCTTAAATCCACCATTAGTTGCCCCCGTAGGCGCGCCCGTGGGTCAGCCAGTTGGTGGGCCTGAAGCAGGGGGCGCCGCTGGTGGGCCTGCCGCTGCGGATAAAGAGGGCGTGCTGGATTTGGTTAAAAAGATGCTGATGGGTGGTGAAGGAGCCAAAGGCGGTCTTGGAACCCAAGAGGCAGATCAGCAGACTGGGCAACCTAATGCTGATGAAAAGGCTGCGACAGCATTTCGCGATTTACAGTCGGAAAAGGTACCAGATGCAGGACAGAAAATAAATTTGCCAGAAAAAGCTCCAGTAGATGCTGGTGAAGCGGTTCGCAAAGTTTTTTAGACTAATGTGTTTAGGAGGCAGATAGATGAGCATAAAGCCGAATCTTGCGCGAGATCAATTCGCACTTACCTCGGTGCGAGCGCGAGTGACACGTAACTTTCTGCCCTCTCTGATTGCTCTGTTCATCACTACCTCATGCTCGAGTGATGGCGATAATCCGAGTGATGTCGATCTCAATACTAGCGAAAATCAAGCTAATAGCAATGGCACTGAGAGTGATGACTTTGCTGAAGTCGACGACGGTGGTGAATCTGATGAAGGATCCCCTGCCAATGTGACAACTAATGCTGAAGCGCCTAGTAATGCAGAAATGTTCGGGTCTGCAGAAGCTAACTCAACGCCAACTAGCGGCACAAATTCAAATTCTGTGACTCCGCCTGCGAGTAACAATGTAGCTACGAATGGAGCACCTTTAACCAATATTGCAGCCACTGAACCCGCGATCAGTAATCTCAGCAATAATCCAGCACCAGTCGCAAATAACGCAGCGAATCAGGCCCCGGTAACGCCGCAACCATCAAATAATGCGGTCCCAGAAAGTGGAGGGGCTTCCACTGCTTTGACTGCTCCTTCTGCAACAAACACATTAACTCCAACACCAGACACCGCTGAATCTTTAGGTAAAACCGCTTCGTCAAAATTGAAATGGGTGGGATACGATTATCTTGAAAAAGACGGGATCATCCGTATCGAGATGGTCACTGAGGGACAGCCAAAGTTTCAAATACTTCAGGAGCGAAATCGTGCTGATCAGCCTGAACTAGTGGTTCGTTTTTTTAACACTGTCATGCGAAGAAAAATTCGGCGTGATATAGATGCGCGCGAATTTCGCTCACCAGTCGCATTCGTAAGGCTTCGGCCGAAAGCTATGGACTCTTCGGTGGACGTGATCATGACTTTGCGCGACGTTGTGCGTCCGCGCATTTTTACTAAATCTGGTAACGTGATGTTGACGTTCGCTATACCAGACCGCTACTTCGGGAATAACTCGATTGGTGATTCACCGGTCACTAAGGCCGAATTACTAGCCACAGCGAATGTCTTACCATTGCTCGCTAAGGGCAGTGATCTGCCGAGTAATGTGAGCACTCCGAAGCCGTTTATCAACGACCCAGGGGCCGCGGTCTTTAAAAATACTCCAAATGACGCGGGAACTGAGCTTTCTCCGGTTCTAGCAGCGCCAACGGACATGCAGGAGATCCTGCCACAGGCTGCGCCGGCTTCAGTCCAGACTCAGTCCACCAGTGTCGGTACAGATAACGCTCTACCACCTCCAGTATCTCCGTCAGCATCACCGTCGGCGCAGGGCGTGAGCCCAACGGCCACGCAGTTGATCCCAGCGCCTTTGGTTCAGCCGCAAATGATTCCGCAGCCGCCAATGGGCGGTATGATGTTGCCTACGCAGCAGCCCAGAGCGATTTTTTTGCCGGCACCTACTGGTCCAGCTGCTGCTCCCACAGCCATTCCCCCTTCCACCCCCGCGATTAATACAAACGGCAGTAAGGGACCTGACGAGGAAAACCCCGAAAACTTCGACAACGGTAAAGGTGAGAGTTCGGAGACTATAGATAAATTTGATGTGCGCGAGAAAACCTCTACGATCGAGGATTTTGTCGTCACCGGGACATTCACCATCGCCGGTGTCGCGCAGGATGATGATTTTGAAGGAGTCCAAGACGCCGGTAATACTGCGCCCGGTAATAATGTAACCGGTAATAATGCGACTGGTAATAATGCAGCAAGTAGCAATGGTTCACAAAATGCTAATGCTTCGACTAATACAAATAATATCAGCAACGCCAATGCGCCTGCTAATAATCCTAATGCAGCTGCCGGTAATGGCAATATTTTGGGGAATGCTGCGGGTCCCAGCAACGGCAATCTCAGCAACAGCGCTGCGCCGGCGGTGAATCCTGCTGCCGCGGTACCTGCAAATACCGGCGGCAGCGATGATCTTTTGGGTGGGAATGCAGCTGCAGCGAGTGCTGGAGCTAATGCTGCAGTTCAACCGCCCGCAGCTGTTCCAGTTGCAGCTCCTCCATTAATGTTAACTCAGCCTTCAGCCCCGAAGGAACCACCTATAGAGGGGGCGCCCGATCTCGCTGGTGCCGAAAGTGAAGGGGTCAGTACTGCTGCGGATGCATCTGCCGGCAGCCTTGGCGGCAGGCCGATTCGACTTGAATTTCGCGGTGCTCCATTGACCGAGGTCATTAGGATGCTTAGCGCTGAAAGCAAAGTAAATTTCATCCTGCCGCCAGATGTTGGCACGAAACCTATCTATCTTAGCTTAAACGGTGTGCCATTTAACGATGCTTTGCAGGCGATTATCGGTGCAAATAGTTTGGGGATGGTCTCTATAGGTCCAAATCTAGTTCGAATCGACACTCTTGAGCGGCTAGCACAGGATCGCGAGCAAGAGGAAAAGAGGCGTAAATCCGAGATAAAAATACGGCCGACAAAATTGCTAGTCTACCGCCTTTCCTATGCTAAAGCTGAGAATGCAGCAAAGATGCTTGGTGAAATTCTGGGAGCAGCTGCAACAGAGGATAAGCGTGTCAAGGTCCAAGTCGATGCCCGGACGAATGCTGTGATTATCAATGCACCTGCCGGTGATCTATCGACAGTCAAAGCGCTACTCGAACGCATTGACTTAGAGACACCGCAAGTACGGATCGCTACGAGAATTGTGGAACTTCAGAAAAACATGGCTAATCGGTTCGGAATTAGCTGGGGAACGCCGTTAAATATCGATCAAGGTCGCGGCTTAGGATTTGGTAACTTGGTATTCCCAAATTCGATGCTGTCGCGCTTTAGTATCGATGCTGGTGGTCAACAAAATCTGGCCGGTAGCTCGCGCTTCTTTTTTGGCAGTGCCAATAATTCGATGGCACTCGACCTGGCATTGAGTGCGGAAGAATCGCGTAATACCGCTGAGGTTTTGCAATCTAGCAATTTGATTGTCGAGGATAATGAGAAGGCCACTATCATAGCGGGCCGTAGTGATTTCTTTAGGCCGCAAGTTATTGCCGGCGCGGGAGCAGGAGCTGCAGCTGGCAATACCCTTGATGAGGTAAAATACAACCTGACGGTACAGGTTAAGCCGCATATCACGTCTGACGGATCGGTGCAGATGGAGTTAGATATTCAGAGTGACTCGCCAACCCCTTCAACTGCTGGCGCCACAGCTGCGAAAAATAATCGCCAAATCACCACTAAACTCAATCGGCGGAGTGGCGAAACTGCGGTGATTGGCGGTATTTATAATACCGAACGAGACAAGACTATGCGTGGCGTTCCGTTTTTGTCCAGCATTCCCATTATCGGGGCATTGTTTCGCAGTTCAGAGAGTACCGATTCAAAGCGCGAGTTAATGGTCATGGTTACCCCGACCATTTTAACTAATACCAAGTCTTTTGATAATGTTGCTGCGCCGGCGAGTGATGTTGGATTTAGCCCGGGCGGTGGTGCTGCACCGGCAGATTCACTAGGTCTTGGAGGAGGTGGCATTGCCACCAACTTGAACGGAGCGGGTGCTGCTAACGCTAATGCTAATGCTAATGCTAATGCGGGCAATTCTCAGAGCGATGGTGGCTCCAATGCCAATGCTGGCAATGGCGGCAATGGCGGCAATGGTGGGGGCAATACTAATGAGTAAATATAGACAACATGGGTCTCTGATTGGTGTGATCCTCACACTGGCTAGTTGTTCGGCTCAGCCCGAGGGGGGCACTGGCGGAGCTTGCAAGCTTAGTTGTTCGGGCTCACGCATTGGAGGTGCTGAATTTAAGATCGTCGCCTTGCAGCCAGCGTTGACTCTTGCTTGCGTCGGGGATTTTTCGGCTAAATCAGAAGTTGCATTAGGTTCACCGATCACGGTTCGTTACAAAATTTACCAGGATGTAGTAACGACTTTTCCAAGTTCAGCGGCAAATGGTGGCGGCAACGCAGGTGGGGGAGCCGCTTCCACCGCCCCCGGCAACACCAATCCCTTAACTTTACCGGCGGCGTCCATTGGCTTCGAGCCTGTGGTGTATGGGAGCATGGCTCTGGATAAAACAGTTGCTGATTTCAGAGGCAGCGACGGTAATGTGAACCCTGCCAAATATGGCGGCATCGTGACTCCTCCTAGTGAGTGGTGCTCTGATTCCTGCGGCGTGATGACATTTGAGGTATGGCCAAATTGCGTCAAGGGCGGACAGCAGGTGACGACCGGTGTCCTTAGCGGTGCCGTCTCGAAGGATGTCCCGAACACAATTGTTAATTTGTCGAATAGTCAGTAAAAATAATGCCTTGACCACATCTTTGCGCGCCATTAGGAAATATTAGAGGTATAATCACTTATGGCTGACGCTTGGACACCATTACTTAATTCGTTACCGCTATCGCGCGTTGAGCGTGAGACGATCAAGCGCTTTCGTGAGGATACGTCTGGGCGTGGATTTCTCCCCGTTGCCGATATTTTGCGGGCGCACCGACTGATTGACGAAAGCCTGGAGTTGCTCACGCGTGGGTTGCAGCAGCATCCAAATTTCACGGTCGCACGGGTTATTTTGGTGCGAGAGTTGCTCGGTAAGGGTTTGGTGTCAGAAGCTTGGCAAGTTCTCGAACAGTCACCAGAGCCCTTGCGCGATAATGTTTTAGCGCAGAAGCTGCGCCTAAAGCTAACTCTACTCATGGGGGATGAGGCTGCAGCGAAAGCTACGAACCAGCACCTTAAACTCCAGCAGATGCAGGACCTCGATAGCAAGAAGTTAGGCGAATTGCTGGAAGTGAGTGGTATAGCAGCAGCTCAGGCAGCGCTTGTCCGCGACTTTTCAGAACGTGGTATTGAGCTAATCTTACCTGCACCCGTAGTGCCAAATTTAGCGTCACCGGAAATTTCAGCGGCTGTCGCCCCACCAGTATTTGGTGGTGCCACCCTTGGGGCAGTATCCGCTTATCTATCTAGTGATATTTTTGCAGATGAGTCAGCTTTAGCTGCTTTTCATGTTGTCCCTTTGGATGAGATATTTCGTCCGGGCGATGAACCGGGTGCAAGGCAAGGTGGGAGCGGTGGAATCGAGCTCGATTCCAC
>CAIWTN010000044.1 GCA_903915625.1 uncultured Pseudomonadota bacterium
AACGAACTCGCTAAGATCAAATCGAAGTTAGAAGCTAATCGCTTAACGCAGCCGCTTTTTGATAGCGCGATGTATACTAGGCATCTCGAGACGGGATATCAAATGGCGTATGATCGGTATTTCACTGGGAACTCGCCTGATACAATTATAGTTGCAGCATGAGTTAAAGTGAAGGCGTCAGTGCCTCATGTCTGACTACGGGCACCCAAAGCTCTCGGTATCAGCAATGCCAAGCCTCACAACTACACGGTCCACCTGCCACGCGCGATCCCGTTTAAAGCGTTAAGGGTTTCAGAACACCATCTGCGCTATCTTATCGATCTGCTCATCAACAAAGACCTCGCGCTCGATCAGCTTGTCCAACAGACGTTCCCGCGTGGGCTTACGGGTATACTTAGACAGCGCCTTGCGTCGCACCCGAGCCTTTTCGATGGCGCGGTGTGCTCTGTGTATCGGGCACTCGCGTTGCGAGCCGTAGGGCACGTTCCAGCCCTTCACAGAAGCGAAGTGTGTCTGACCCGGGCGGTTCAGCTACTTTCTCACTGTCCTTACCCGAACGCCATGAAGTTCCACCCAAGGGCGGTTGATGCGGTTGCATAGTCAGCGATGAAGGCGTCGGCGTTGATGACATCGTCGAGCACGATGGTGTTTTTCGCTGACATGACCCCTTCACGGTTATGATAATCTCAAGCTTCTATGATTTGGCATATCTAATCCGTCTTCTTAGCCACCGCTGAGATTATCTCTCGCCTGATTGACAAGGTGCTGTGTAGCTTTAAGCATCTTGTGAGGATTTAAGGGGATGCGGGGTTGGCTCAATTAATCACAGGCAGCGGGGGCTATGCTGCTACCGTGGGCGGCACCGTTCGTGTCATTGGCAGTAACGATGTTGATGTCATTTCGCTGGCTGACATAGCTGGTAAGATTAGCTTTGATGGCAGCTTCAACAGGGGTGGCGATTTTATCGTCCTGCCTAATGCCGCAAAGACATACTCCATTATCAGGGCAAGCTCATCCATCACCTTAAGTGACGCCGATAGCACCATAACCATCCCCGTTGGTTCAAAGGGTACAACACTTCAGTTTTCTGATGGTGAACTCGTTCTGAAGTTTGATGGTCAGATTATGATCGGCAGTCAAATAGTCACTACGACATCGGCTGCAATCACGACAACGCTCTCCTCTAAGACCGCATTACCTGCCGCAACCAGCGCCTCAGGTACACTGTTGATGGCAGCAGACGAACCCGTGATAGTTGGCGGCAATGTAAGAGTGGTCGGCACGAATGGCGCCGACACCGTGACTGTCGCAGATGTGGCTGGCAACATCAGCTTTGACGGCAGCTTCAATCGCGGCGGTGACAAAATCGTCGTAGGAAAGTTTGCGGAAAATTATAGTGCCGCCCGTCCAAACGCCTCCAATGTCACCATCGGAGACAGCGACACCAAGCTTACAATTCCGATGGGCTCAAAGGGCTCCAGCATTCAATTTAGCAATGAGAGCCGAACGCTCGTCTACAGCGAAGGCAATGCATATCTCGGTAATCAAACATTGGAGTCGACGACATCATCCGTAATGAAGTTCGAGCAAAACATTAAATATATAAAAGTTGAAAATGCATTTTCTGGCGATGCCCCCTTGAATGGCGATGGAAGCAGTAACAAGCCAGTTATATTTGATATCAATAATGATGGCTATTTAGATATTCTCTTTTGGTGGATGACTAACGCCCCCGTACTTGGTGGAAACTATGCTGGAAAACCTGCGATCGCAAAAATACAGCTCTTGATAAATAATAAAAATAACACATTCACGGATGAAACATTAAAATATTTTAGTAATTCTGATATAGATGGAACTACAGATAGTTTTGTTATAGATGATTTTAACAGAGACGGAGTACCTGATGTTGTATTTGCCTGACGTGACCCCTTAAATTCCCTCCATTTATAATTAGAGTCCGGCCCTTGATGAGCCTGGCCCCTTTTTTGGTCCGACCTTTATGAGAAAGACCGGCTCTTTTTGCATCAGGGCAGGCATGCCTGCCCTGATGCAAAAGCGCGCTCCATTGGGGTTTGGTTGCCAAGGGAGCTGTGCGGTCGGACTTCGTT
>CAIWTN010000045.1 GCA_903915625.1 uncultured Pseudomonadota bacterium
GTCGGACTTGCTGGGTCCGCTAATAGGGGGAACGCATCGAGGAAATAGGTGTATATGTTTGCTGCTAGGCTCATGACTTACTCCTTTACGTTAGTTTGGGGCGATAGCTGCCTACCACCTGAGTATCGATCGTCCTCGGTGTGAAATTAAGTACCCATTACCTATGTACTTATAGCGGCAAACTATGGCCGGAGCCTGAAGCTTGCTGATAGCTTCTGGATCGCTATCCTGGCGGATATCTTGTGCTTTGGGCTGGCGTATTTGCCCCCGATACTACTACGGATGGGGATGGGGAGGGGGGGCTAGTCAAAGTCTGCGCCGTTACTGATCCCATTCAGGTAAGGCGCTACCTAAACCATGTCAGTCCAGACTACGAGCCACCGTCCGGGGCACCGCCGGGATGTATGCTGATTACTGACTAAAAATGCTCAGATTTGCCATCAATGTCGGCAAAGAAAATGCGGCGACGACTGCGGTTGAAGTAACGAGGATTGCGGCAAGCTTTGCGTCGCATTTGTAGCGAATTGCAAATGCGATAGTGGAATTTGCTGAGGGCATTCCTGACAAAACAAACGAGATCTGTCTATCACGAAGGGGGATGTCAAAAAATTTGCCAAACGAGTAGACCAACATGGGTTCTGTCAGTAGCAAACACAAAACACAACACACTACTGGCCCAATATTTTGCCGAAGCGGAATGCGTTCTAGCGATAAACCATTAAGTAGAGCTACCATCAGTACTAGCCCTAGTCCGACAAAATTAGCGGCATTTACAAGTGGGGTGATAATAGCACCATGAGTTGGTAGCCCAAGCGCGCCCCAGCCTAATCCAAAAATGATTGCCAGCACGGTTGGTGAAAATAGTATCTTGCGGAATCTCTCACCTGCAGTTTCTTTGCCGGTCGAAGATTCACCAAAGTAGCTAGAGACTAGGGGGAAGATGATATAGGCCGGGACCCCAGTTGAGATTTGGCTGATGACCAATGAGTAAGCAACAGCTGATTTATCCTGGTCAAAAATTGCACTTATAAAAGCGGTCCCCAGTATAGCTGTAGAGCCAAAGGTACAACAAAGTATGAACACACCGAGCGACGGACGCGGTAATTTTAAAAGAAATCTCCCTATCAAATATGCGGTCATCCCGACCAAGCATTCAGCTAGAATAATGAGAGACGATATGAATAGTACCTGTGAACTAAGCTGAATAAAGATGAGCTTGCTTACAAGTAGGGCGGGTAAAACGAAGTCAACTGTAAGCCTGGCAATTAGAGGGGCATCGGATTTACTGATGACACCCCTGTAGCGCAAAAATAAGGTCATTAAGACAAGGAAAATAAAGGAGGCTGTGAAGCTAGCGGCGTTTGTATATAAATTCATGTAATCAAAGGCTTTTGTTGGTGATTATTATTTCATTTGATTGGTGCTTTTACTAGATGTTTGTCTCACAATCAATCGAAGTTCTGAAAAATATTGGGTAATGCAAGCGCCGGATGATTTCTCGCTGTTTCAACAAAGCCTCAGACCTTGAGACAGCGAGAGATTGACAAGTTTGAGTGGTGCTGTTTGAACTGCAATTAACTCTTGCAGGAGTGCAGCCCTACTTATGTCAATACTAAACGGAAAAGCCCAGGGGATCACAGTACTTCTGCATGGCGGAGCTGGAGGTCAGGACCCTAAAACGCCGACTGCACTGGCGACGGCTACTGCTGCGCTGAGGCGTATTTCTGAGCAGGCTATGAAAAAGCTGCTCGCCGGAGCAGATGCTCTAGACGTAGCAGTTTTTTGTTTGCAATCCATGGAGGATGATCCCCAATTTAACGCTGGCCTCGGATCTGCATTGCAAGCTGATGGTGTGCCGCGTTTAACAGCAGCAATGATGAACGGTGCGACTCAAACATTTTCTGGCGTCATTGGTGCGACCAATGTGAGCCATCCATCGGTGTTAGCACGTCATCTGCAAAATGCTAGTTCGCGCGTTCTGAGTTCGCCCGGAGTTGAGCATCTAGCACGCGAGCTTAAGCAGCCTGTGGTCTCACTTTTAACCCAAGAGCGATTACAGCGTTGGGTTGAGAAGGCTGGTGAGTCATGCTGTGATACGGTTGGCTGTCTGATTGTCTCGGCAACCGGTCAGCTCGTGGCCGGGACCTCGACGGGTGGACGCGGATTTGAAATGCCAGGCAGAGTCAGCGATTCAGCGACTGTTGCCGGGACCTATTGTAGTAGCAGCGCAGCAATAAGTGCGACCGGTATAGGCGAGCAGATTGTCGACGACGCAGTCGCTGCTCGGATCGAGACACGTCGCCGCGATGGGCTGCCTCTAGCGAAGGCCTCACAGAAGACCTACGAAGAGGCTATGTCCCGCGGACGTTCTTATGGCTGGATCGCAGCTGACAGCGATGGCCATTGGTCGGTAGCATATACAACGCCTGCCATGTCCTATGTTGTCCGTTCTGCTACGGACGGTGAGATAGCAGCTTCGCTAGCTCAGGGTTTGCCTACATAATCCAGGAGGGCTTCAGTTTCTGTTTGGAGCTTGGCGGTTGGCAAGGGGCCTGCGGCAGGGTAACTTTACCCACTGTATTCTGTCAGCGCTTGCGGAGATTTAGGAACATGGCTACCCCAGAGCAGCATGATGTCAAACTCGATTTTTTGGCAGCAAAGTCGGCTTTTCAGCAGCAAAAGTCACTTACGCTGCGCCAGAGATTGGACGAAATTCGCCGCTTAAAAGAAACCATCCTGGCGCGTCGTGAGGACATCATTGAGCGGGTGATGGCTGAAGTCGGGAAGTGTAGGACTGACGCCCTAATCGCAGAAATCATCGGTGCTGTTGACTGGCTACAGTGGTTAGAAAAATACGCGACAGGAATTCTTTCTGATAAACGGGTGCCCACTCCGATCACGCTGCTTGGTAAGAAGTCGCGCCTCTTCCACGAACCATACGGTGTAGTCCTAATCATTTGCCCCTGGAATTATCCTTTTCACAATGCCATCACCGGTATCGCCGCCGCATTTGTTGCCGGTAATGCTGTTGTTTATAAGCCGTCCGAGCATTCCCCTTGTCGTGGGTTGATAGAAGACATTCTTGCGTGCTCACCGGCACTTAGTGCCGCGGTGAAAGTCGTTTACGGCGATGGCATAGTTGGTAGCCAGCTCATCGAGCAAGGCCCTGGTAAGATCTTTTTCACCGGTAGTTGCGCGACGGGTGAGAGAATTATGGCGCAGGCATCGCGGCTGTTAATACCAGTAGAGCTTGAGCTAGGCGGCAAAGATCCCATGCTGGTATTTGCTGATGCTGTTCTGGAACGGCCAGTGATGGGAGCTTTGTGGGGAGCTTTCACCAACGCTGGGCAGTCGTGCAGTGCAGTGGAGCGGTTGCTCGTGCAAAACGAGATTTACGATAAATTTCTCGCGAAATTAATTGCGCAAGCGGAAAAGCTTGTGATCCGGAGCCAGGATCCGCACGGTGATGTAGATATCGGTCGGATGACCGTGGCTTTTCAGAGAGACAAAGTGACAGCACATGTGAGCGATGCTCTCTCGCGCGGTGCTACTTTGGCGTTCGGTAAGCTACCCAGTGAGGATGACCTCTTGGTGTCGCCGATCATCTTAACGGATGTGACGCCTGATATGTTGGTTTGGCGTGAAGAGACTTTCGGTCCTGTACTGCCAATCATGCGCTTTGCTGATGAGGCTGAGGCAGTGAAGCTCGCTAATGACTCTGAATATGGACTCTGCGCTAGCGTCTTTACCGCTGATCGAGAGAGGGCGTTGCGCGTCGCGAGGGCTCTTGAGGTAGGCGGCGTGTCCATTAATAATGTCAATATGAGCGAAGGCAATCCTGGATTGCCGTTCGGTGGTTACAAAAAAAGTGGATTTGGTAAATTGCGAGGGCCCGAGGGCCTGCTTGGGTTCACGCGTAGCAAGGCAGTATTAATAGATAGCGGTGGTAGCAAGGTCGAAGCTAATTGGTATCCCTATACAGCCGGTAAATATGAGCGTTTTTTGCGATTTTTAACGGCACTTTACACGCCTAAGTTTGGTCGCATTGTGCGGATTGCTTGGCATGGACTGCGTTTGGAAGCCTTCTCGCAGAGGCCTAGGTGAGGACACAGCGTAGAGATTTATCGTGGATCGGGCTTCGCATGTGCCGGTAACTATTGTATTTTTTTGTTTGCCTATAGCGTCGAGTTTTCCGTTACAAAAACGGTCTCATGAATGCCAATCATATTGGATTATTGCCTTTCTTTCTAAAGTTTTAGGATCTTGTTGACGAACAGACGAGATGGATAACAGGGGAGATACCCCGTTAACAAATCTTGGGTCTGCTGATGTCCCATTCTAAACAAAAATCTTGGTACATGACGAGGGCCTTGCTTGGCGCCCGATTGCACGTGCTGAGTTTGGCATTTGTTGCGAGCTCAATCTCTCTTTCGCAAGCATACGCCGCCCCTTTTTCGGTGTCATATAGCGGGCGTCTTACGCAGGCTACGGGTGCCCCTGTCGATGGACCAGTCGATATCTCGGTAAAGTTTTGGAATGCTGCCGTCAGTGGTAGTACTCTCACTAATCCAGTCGAATTCACCGCAGTGGATTTAAATAGTGGCGTATTTGGTCTCCCACTCGAACTGAGCGCCGATCAGGTTCAGCAAATCTTCGGCGACCTTAGTAGTCCGGTATATATCGAGATCACGGCAGCTGGTAAAACTTATCCGCGTCAGCAGTATAGCTTCGTGCCTCTGGCACTGCGTATTCCAGTAGACGGCAAAACTTTGGCCTTTGATAAAAATGGCAATCTTGGGCTCTCCCTCAGTGGCCTGCCGGTAGCCAATCAATTTCTTACAAAAAATAGCAGTGGCGAGTTGATTTGGGGCACCCCTGCAGTGACGGGGGGCACTAGTGGGACGATGAGTCTGCCCAACGTCGGGACTGTCGGAACCTACGTCAAAGTCGTCACCGATGCTCAGGGACGCGTGACGCAAGGGCTGTCACTTGCTGCTGCGGATATTACCGCTGCGCTGGGGCAAAGCTTGACCACCGCAGTAGTTGCCGAAAGCGATACAAATCTTTATTACACGGACGCGAGGGCACGAGGTGTGATCTCGGCTAATGCGCCACTAAGTTACGGTATTTCAAGCGGTCAAATCTCACTAGCGCAGGCAAGTGGCTCGTCGAATGGGTATCTGAGTTCTGCTGACTGGACGACCTTTAACACGAAACAGAACGCTCTCGGCTTTACCCCGGTCAACCGGGCTGGTGATTCGATGGCTGGCCCTATCAGCATGGGCGGCAATGATGTAACGAATGCCGGCAACATTAGTATGGCAGCGGCCAAGACGCTGATGCTGAGTAATAACAGCAGTGACCCAACGGGACTGACGGCAGGCGACAGCGGAAAAACCTGGTATAACAACTCGGCCAAGCAAATTAAATTTTGGGATGGTTCCTCCATTCAGGCGCTGGGCATTTCAGGGTCAGGCCTGTCGAATCTAAACGGGCTCACTGGTAACACACAAAACTTCGCCACAGGCATCAGCGGCATCAGTCCAGCGTTCGGTTCAACAGGAACGGTGCATACGCTGAACATCCCGCTCGCTTCGGCTGTTGGTGTGACAGGCGGGGTGATTTCTAATGCCGATTATGCGAGCTTTAGCGGCAAACTCGGCAGCGTCGCTGCGGGCACTGGCGTCGCTATTTCCACCGCCAGTGGTACGGCCACGGTCAGCCTGAGTTCAGTCGGTACCGCTGGCACCTACATGAAGGTCCAGACTAATGCGCAGGGACAGGTTATTAGCGGTAGTTCACTCAGCGAAGGTGATATTCCAAGTCTCGACGCTAGCAAGATATCTAGCGGCATTCTGCCCGGTGCCAACGGCGGTACAGGCGTTAATTCTACCGCTACGTTCCCAACTTCAGGAGTAGTGGCTACACGTGATGCCGTCGAGACTTTGACAAACAAAACGATCACGGCTCCGGTGATTAGCAGCATCGTCAATACGGGCACACTGAGCTTGCCGACAACGACAGATACTCTGGTAGGTCGGAGTACCACGGATACGCTCACCAATAAGACTCTTTCTGCCGCCACGATAAATGGTGCCTCAACCATCTCTGGAACGACCACCATTAGTACGACCGGTACCGTAAGTACGGGAGCACTGACAGCAGCGAATGTGACGACGCAAGGCAACGTCACCATCCAAGGCAACAATTCA
>CAIWTN010000046.1 GCA_903915625.1 uncultured Pseudomonadota bacterium
CCAGTTTCGGACGGTATTCTTTAGACGATATCCGGCGCTTGCTGCCGTAGCTGAAAGGTTCTCGATCTTCATTTCAGGACCTGAATTGGGCAAGGTAGCTGCCACGTGTAACTGCGAACTTGGCGCCGTAGTCCCAATCCCAACATTCCCACTCGCAGTCAAACTTGTAAATGCAGCGCTGTTCGCCGTCGTCGCACCAATAGCACCGGGAGTAGCCCAATTCGTCGTTGGCGTTGAACTTGCCCAAGTAGTGCCGTTAGACATCAAAACATTGCCGCTGGTGCCCGGCGCAACGGTAAGTGGCGCGTTAGTACCGTTACCTAGCAACACGTTATTAGAGGCAAGAGTTGTTGCACCCGTACCCCCGTTAGCGACAGCCACAGTACCAGTAACGTTGGTCGCTGTACCCGTGACATTTCCGGTAACATTACCCGCTAGGTTTCCAGTGATTGTTCCAGCCGTAAAATTACCGGATCCGTCGCGTTTGACGATCATCGATGCCGTATTTACGTTGGTCGCTGCGTTAGCTAAGTTAGCACCAGCAGCGACATTCGCAGCCGTTACCCCACCAACATTAGCAACAGTTGGATTAGGAAAGTTCCCACCTAGATCACCACCGGCCACACCAGTAGGCGCGAGTCCAGATGCCCAGCCCAATGTCCCGGAGCCGTTAGTAGTGAGGACCTGACCGCCGGTTCCGTCTGAGGATGGAAGCACCCATGTGTTCGATGCTGCCAGAGTGTCAGGCGATTTCAGCGCAAGGTAATTGGTGCCTTTGTCATTCAATACAAGTTTGCTCGCGTTTGTCCCGTTACCTTGTAGAGTCACGTTACCTTGAGAAACTATATTCGAAGCAATCAATGCACCGGCCGTGATTGCACCTGAAGTGTTTATGGATGTGGACCCAGCTATACTCGACGCGCCATTGATAGTCGCGCCCGTCAGGGTTTTATTGGTTAGAGTCTCAGGTGCTGCCTCAGTCACAATCACGCCAGAGCTTGGGAAAATAGCCGTCGAGCTAATGCCGGTACCACCGTTAGAGGCAGATAGAGTTCCGGAAGTAATAACACCTGCACTTAAAGGTGGAATATCCGCAGCCGTTAAGGAGGTTCCCGAAGTCACGCGACCTTTCACATCGTAGGTCACTTTGGTAGATGTCCCTGGGACGGCGACTGCAGCAAGCGTGGCCGCTGCAGATCCAGGCCCAGTCGCTGTGACATCGCCAGTCAGAGCGCTGATATAGCTACCAGAAGATTGTTTACTATTAAACGCAGTCCAGTCGGCTGAGCTTAAGTAGCCGTTGGTGCTGCCGTTGGCTTGCGACATAGAAATCACGGGCGTTGATGTACCAGTAGCGACTGAGATTGGAGCCGTACCAGAGACACTTGTGACGCTGGCTGGCAGCGCAGTGCTTTGCCATGTTGTGCCATTTGAAGTGAGAACGTTACCGCCAATGCCAGGGGCCACGGTTTGGACGGCGCTAGTGCCGTTGCCAAGTATCACATTATTTGAAGCCAGCGTGGTTGCGCCGGTACCGCCGTTAGCTACTGTTAGAGTACCTGAAGTGATGGTTGCCGCACTAAGAGGCGGAATATCTGCTGCGCTCAGCGACGTACCCGAGGTCACGCGGCCGTAGGCATCTGTAGTCACTTTAGAGTAGCTACCTGCATTCCCTGCATTCGCAAGATTAACCGTTGCAATATTGCCGGTGGTCGAAACTGTGACTCCGGTACCTGATGTGACGCCAGCGACTTTGCCGTTGAAGGTGTTGTAGTCAGAATTTGAGATCAAACCTCCGGTAACACTTGCTGTTGATGCCAGCGGTATATTGAGAGTGTGGACGTTTGACGCTGATGACCAAGCTGGTGCTGTGCCGCTAGTTCCCGGGACTGCGAGTGTCTGTGTATTTCCTGTCTGGCCGTTAAAGCTGCTGAGGCCTGAGCCTGATACACCTAGTGCCTGAGCACTTGACCCATCCCAGTACTTGATTTGATTCGTCGATGAGTTAAACCAGGTTTTGCCTTTATCTGGAGACCCAGCGCCGGAGCTATTTAGCTGCCCCGTCATCAAAGGCTCCGACGTATCATCAAAGACGCCTAGCCCTAGAGTCTTAGCTGCATTCAAAACTACGTTTCCCACAGCTGTCAGAGGCTGGCCATTCATATTCAATGCCCCAGACATCGTATCGCCACCTTTATTCAGCGGCGTATAGCCCAGAGCGTCTTGTTTGCTGTTGAAGGTATTCCAGTCGCTCGCCGACAAATATCCGTCAATGCTACCGCTAGCCTTGTTGATGGCAATATTACCTGTTGTCGTGCTGTAACTAATCGGAGCTGTCGACGACAGCGAAGAAACTGCCCGTGCCACAGTGAAGTACTGATTACTGCCTTCAGGCACGTTAGTGGTATTTAATATTTGCCAGCTCTTGTCCCCACGCCAGTATTGCGAGGATGTGCCAGCCGCAATGGACGGCTCTTTGCCAGTGAGAGTACTAACCAAACCCGAGATTTTACTTTGCGCAATCGCCGCTGTCCCAGAAATATCGGCATCTACAATCGCTGGGCTACTAGCTGCAGCAGTAAGACGCCCCTGCTGATCGACGGTGATGTTAGCTCGCGTGAAGCTGCCAGCGGTCACACTCGTGTTCGCCAGACTGATAGTACCAGACGTCGTAATGGCTCCACCGCTCAGGCCAGTGCCAGCTTCCACTCTTGTGAGGGATGCGGCATTAATCAAAGGAGCATAAGCACTACCGTTTTGGGAAACTTTAAATTGATTTGATCCTGAATCGAAATAAATACTGCCATGCCCCGCGGCAGCGACATTAGGGGCTGCACTACCAGCTTGGGTCAGCAGCGGCACCGATAACGCACCTGACATCGTGTCGCCAGATTTATTTAGCGGGACATAACCGAGAGCATCCTGCTTACTATTAAAAGCATTCCAGTCGCCGTAACTCAAATAACCACTCGCCGATCCACTCGCCTGTGCCATCGAAATGACTGGCGTCGTAGTACCATTAGCCACCGTTATCGGAGCCGTGCCACTGACGCTGGTAACGGTGCCACCACTGCCGCCGCCGCTACCAGTACCACTTCCACCCGCTGCAGCAACCCACTTCGTGCCATTGTAGGTCAGTACCTGACCAGTACTTGGCGCAAAATTATCGGCTGTTTTAGCTGACAGCGACGAAGCATCTAAGGACACCCACTTCAATTTGCCGCTACCATCAGCAGATAAGTAGCTATTCGGCGTCGGTGAGGAAGCCCCCGCAAATCCAAGTTTGCCGTCATCGTTAAATGCCACCGTCGTATTATCAGTCGGCACACGCAGTGCAAACGGCACGTATAGATACTGCTGACGTGGATACACTTTCCCCGCGGCAGAAATCTCGACAAATACTGCCTCAGAACCGTCGCCAAAAATCGCTTTAACTTGGTCTGGGCGTAAATCAAGATTTAAGGAAAATATACCTTGGTTTAATTCCACACTCAGGTACGTGAGTGTCTCACCGCGCTGCGCGCCGCCGCTGGCGCCATTCCAAAACGACACTTGAATATCAACTGGACCTTCCACTGCCGCGCCACTTTGCTGCGTCAGTCGGCCCGAGTAGCTGAGAGAATAATTTGCTGCAGATGCAACTTCAGCCATCATCACAAAACAAAAACACACGACGGCCAGACGGCCGACAACAATCTGCCGCATGACTGCGTTAGTGATGTTGAAAACTGCTCGCTGCATAGGTACACCCTAAATTCACCCCAAAGCCACCTAACCCACTGATTCCTCTCTTTGTTCACACAAAGGAGATCGGTGCTCCCGGCTAAAAGTTGAGGGGAAAAGTTTTTGGCGAGAATTTCTTCATAAAGGCGCGATGTTAGGGTCTTGGGGCTCGGGGGATTCTGACCTCGTAAACGACACTAAAATTGCAAAAAATCGACATTACGAGAATTTAGGCGGAAGCCGCCCGGTCTTCGTCACCATGGTCTAGTAAGTTTGGGGCATGATAGATGTGTATCTCTATTTCCATAATGTAAAATAGATGTTAACCTCTATCGTGTATATAACCGCCAGTATTCAAAAGGGCTAATCCGAGTGTTCAGATTAAAACGCATCTCCGATCAACTGATTGCCCGAGCCGCTGATTTTCGGCATGTGCGCAAGTTTACTGAGCTTCTTGGCGCCGAGCGAGTCATCGTGTTGCTCAAAGGAGCGCGGGGCATCGGTAAAACGACCGCCCTGCTGCAACATTTGCATACAAAGCAGAACCAAGGACTGAAGTGTCTCTTTGTCTCGGCGGACAGCGTGCTAGTCGATGGACTAAACCTGTTCGACATAGCGGAGCGCTTTGCCGACGAAGGTGGCCAAGTCCTGGCCCTAGACGAAGTACACAAAAAGGAGGGCTGGGACCATAGTCTCAAGAGCATTTTTGACTCGCTTCCAAACCTAAAAGTCATCGCTTCTGGATCGTCGTCGCTCCAGATTACCAAGGCCGACCTTAGCCGACGGGCACTAAGCATCAACTGCTACGGTCTAAGTTTTTGCGAATGGCTCAATATCCGGCACGATTTACGCCTGAAGACTGCCACTCTGGATGAAATCCTCAACCATCATGAGGAAATTTCCCAGACAGTCATCGAGGCTTTGCGCCCGATCAAAGTCGCCGTCATCGAGGCATTTAAAAGCTACTTGAGGGAGGGCTACTTCCCAACCAGTCTTGAGCTTGAATCATGGGTCTATCAAGAGACCATCAGAGAATCAGTCCGCAAAACTATAGAACAAGACATACTCGCGTGTTATCCCGAACTATCTGGCAGAAGTATTCAGAGGCTAAAAAAGTGCCTAGCCATCATGGCTGAAAAATGCCCTTACACCCCAGATATCAACGATCTCACGGCTGCGCTAGATCTTTCCGATCAAAAAACGACTAAACAGTACTTATTCTACCTGCATGAGGCCCGACTTATCCGTGAGGTAGCCAAAGCCGGCAAGACAATCTCGGCACTCGCGAAGGCGGAGAAAATTTACCTGGACAATACCAATTACCTCTATTCACTCTGCCGCGATGATCCAGACCAGGGCACAGTTCGCGAAACTTTCATGGCTAATGTGCTAGGCATATACAGTGAAATGAATCAATTGAGTGATCTACAAGTCCCAAAAAAGGGTGACTTCCTCACTGCGGATGGACATCTTTTTGAAGTGGGTGGTCGCAGCAAAACGCTCAGTCAATTGGCGGGGGCAAAAATGGGCTGGGTCGCTGCCGACGATTTAGAGTTTGGTCAGGACCGGAAGGTCCCACTGTGGATATTTGGCTTTTTATGGTGACCGAACCTCGATATACCGCAAAGCTTCAAAATTGCTGGGGCGGAATAATTCGCGCTGTTGATCACATCAGCGGCGCGAAAGGGCGAATGGTACTGGCTGCAGTTAAACAACTTTTCGCGAATAAACGCGAGGGGTGAGCTTAGTCTTTCTACCTATAAGTATTTTCAGAGGGTTCCTGAAAGTGCCTGACCCCCCCAAAAAAATACTACTGAGGAAAGTACATATAACTGATGCGGGCGCCGTTAAGGGAACAGGTATTACTAAAAGTTAAACCTATGACCGATAGTTTATGAGTGCCGGCGGAGATCTTGGCATACCCGGAATGCGCCATATTCTCCCATACAGTGGAATAAGTGTGAGCCCAACCATAGCAATATGTGTTTGCCGCACTACAGGGGTTTGCAACCGAAACATCATCGATTCCGATCGAAATATAACATGCACTAGCAGTAACCTGCCAATGCCCACCTAGTGTAACTTGGATGATGGAATCCTGCGGTACGGTGATATTTCCTGACCACAGAGTCGCAGCCGTTGTAGTACTACCACCGAATGAGTATGACCAGTTAGCCGGCTGAACGTATCCTACGCCTGATTTGGATCCAAAGTATTTGCCCGAGACCTTTAAGTCGCCCGCTACATCAAGCATAGCGGTAGGTGCGTTGGAGCCGATGCCAACGTTACCAGCAAAGTAGTTCTTAGCTGTGGCATCCTGTTGATACAAACCATAGTAGTTTGCTGGCATCACGGTTCCATTAGCATTGCCGATTAAAATGCCGTAGTCGTCACTGATGGTGCCGCCAGCATGTTGCGGAGCGACAAATACACCTACAGCCCGTCCGGTAACTCGCGCCGTTGCCTCGCTGTGCCCATAACCCACCCAGCTACCATAAATTCCGCCGAGGGTACCGGAATCTGAGGATGAAGCACGGTATCCCCTGGCTACCAGTGCATACATATCTCCCTGATTGGTTACACCACTACTAATCAGCGGAGTAACGATGGATTCGATGCCGGTGCCCCAATAAGTTCCGCTGCCATTCACAGTCATCGATGAGTTAGCCAAGATCGCATCTGGAACACTGTTGTTAGTTGCAGACGTCTTCGATTCGAGATTCCCGTTAGGGCTAATTGTACCAATCCCAACATTCCCACTTGCGGTCAAACTCGTAAACGCAGCACTATTTGCCGTCGTCGCACCAATGGCACCGGGAGAGGACCAATTCGTGGTTGGCGTTGAACTTGCCCAAGTCGTGCCATTAGACATCAACACGTTGCCGCTAGCACCTGGAGCAACTGTGAGTGGCGCGCTTATGCCATTACCAAGAAGCACATTATTGGC
>CAIWTN010000047.1 GCA_903915625.1 uncultured Pseudomonadota bacterium
CCGGGACTAGCGGCACAGCACCAGCTTGGTCATCATCGTCAAACGCTCACACTCTGAATATACCGCTGGCGTCAACGGCAAGTGTCACTGCTGGATTGATCTCAAACTCAGACTACAACAACTTCAGCGGCAAAGTTGCTGGCGTCACATCAGGTACTGGAGTCACAGTCTCGACGACCGGCAATATTGCGACGGTTAATCTTGCGACTGCCGGCACTGCGGGAAGTTATTCTAAAGTGACTACAGATGCGTACGGCCGCGTGACCTCGGGTACGTCGCTGAGCGCAGCCGATATCCCGCCACTTAGTGCGGCAAGCATCACTTCCGGAACTCTTTCAGCCTCCAACGGTGGTACCGGTATTAGCTCGACGGCCACGTTCCCAAGTTCTGGCGTGATTGTGACTGAGGGAGCAACTGAGACGTTGACCAATAAGACCCTAACGGGAGCTACAATAAATGGCGCATCAAGTATAGCTGGGTCCACATCCATAAACACTTCTGGTGCAATCACGTCCGGTGCATTGACTGCTGCGACTATAGTTTCTCAGGGTAGCGTGACTGTACAAGGCGACGGGACTACTTCGAGTAAACTCGTTTTAAATGACAAAGGCACCAATTACCTTGCGCTGAAATCGCCCGACACTCTGGCAGCATCGACCACATGGGTACTCCCGTCATCAGATGGAACCGGTGGCCAAGTCCTTGCTACGAATGGATCTGGTACCTTGGGGTGGGCATCAGGACTCGCGCCTACTGGTGTAGCCGGTGGCGATCTGGGTGGGAGCTTTCCAAATCCAACTGTTGCTAATGTTGGTGGGGTATCGGCTGTAACTGTCGCTAATGGTGCAAATTTGGCTAACTCAGCGACCAACACAAATACGGTATCTACGATCGTTAAGCGAGATGCATCCGGTAATTTTGCGGCTGGTACAATCACAGCTAATTTAACCGGAAACGTGACCGGCAATCTAAATGGCAACGCTTCCACTGCTACTTCGGCTGGATCATTCACGGGCTCGCTAGCTGGAGATGTCACTGGTACGCAGGGCGCGACGGTGGTTGGTAATGTTGGGGGCGTAACTGCTGCAAACGTTGCAGCCGGTGCTGGATTGGCTAACGCAGCGACTAATGCAAATACATTATCTACGATCGTTAAGCGAGATGCGTCCGGTAATTTTGCGGCTGGCACGGTAACAGCGAATTTGACGGGTAATGTGACAGGCAACGTCACCGGTAATGTCTCGGGTACTGCGGCTAATGTCACCGGTACTGTGGGTGTCGCTAATGGCGGTACCGGTGCAACAACTCTTGCCGCTAATAGTGTGCTGCTTGGTAACGGAACTAGCGCGCCACTTACCATTGCTCCGGGTACTAGCGGCAATGTTTTGATGTCTGACGGCACGACTTGGGCAAGTTCAACGCCAACCACTAATTGGTCCTCTCCCGGTGCCATTGGTGCGACGACGGCGAATAGCGCTGCGTTTACTAGTTTGAATGCAAGTGGGAATGTCGGGATTGGGACGACATCGCCGGGCATGCCACTTCACGTCTCCAACTCTAGCTTTGCTCAATTTATGCTAGATAGGGACAGTTCAACTAGTCGAAAAGTCGCAATGTTTCTTGGGCAACAGGGTAGTGCCAAATGGGAAATTGGAAACGATATTGGCGGAACTAATTCGCAACTTTTTTACATTTACGATAATGAGGTCAATACTACGAGACTGGTAATTAATGGCTCTGGCAACGTCGGGATTGGCACAACATCGCCAAACTACCCACTCCAAGTATACCGCGCAGGCAATAGCTATATTTCTCTGGATACCAATAGTGGTGGATCGACTAACCTACTACTAAATAGTGACACCTACAGCTCCGTCGTTGCTGCAACGAAGCTCGGCATTTCGACTTCAGGCGCGGAAAGAGTCCGCATCGAAAGTAACGGCAACGTCGGGATAGGGACGTCGTTACCAGGATATCTTCTGGATGTCAGTGGGTCCACCGCACAGACTGTTGCGACAGCTAACCCCTTTGCTAGTGGCCACATGTATCGCAAGCGTGGCGCCACCGGCGACGCAACGGCGGCGATTACCAGCGGCTCGGAGCTGGGATATACCTATTTTCAGGGCTGGGATGGCTCGGGTTATGGCAACGGCGCTTTGATGTTAACCACGGCGACTCAGGCCTTTTCCCCGACGGCGCATGGCTCTGCAGTTGCCTTTTGGACGACACCCAATGGTTCGGCGAATGTGGTTGAGCGCATGCGCGTTGATCACAGCGGCAACGTCGGCATAGGAACTACATCTCCCGCCGCAGCATTAGAAGTGAATGGTTCCTTTATAAGGACGATTGCCCACGCGAGTGGTACAGGGGCCCAATCAAACACTGCGCCGGCTCAGATAGCTGGTCGTACGCTGACTTTCACAAAATCAAAATCCTCTACATCTATTCGCATCGGCTGGACAGATGGAGTGCGAGTCGGATTTGGCACAGATAATACCGCATGCAGGTATGAGATCAAAGTCGATGGATCTTCATGCTCAGGGGGCGCGATGGTTTACGAATTTTATATGGGCGGAGCTGCTTACATCGATCACCATCGTCCACAAACCCTGGTAGGTTACTGCGACGGTCTTGGTGTAGGTAGCCACACGTTAACGCTGTGGGTGGGCCCTGTACCAGGCTGGACGCAAGGAAGCTGCTATACAGGTTGGAATTCAGTGCGCTGGGTGCTTGAGGCTGAGGAGGTAAATTAAAAAGTGGTGGAGCAATGAGATTAATCAGCTCCCGGTCTGGTGCTCCCGCTCCCGTATTCTGCGCAGACCCTCATCAACCAGCAGATTGATCACCGCCGATCTGGAGACACCGAGTCGTGTGGCCTCGGCATCGAGGGCCGTCTTCATCCAGGCTGGAAACGAGACCGGCAACCGCCAGGTCGCCTTTGACTCGTCAAGATGCTCGGAGACATCCTCCCCAGCTTCAAACTTGCGATCGAATTCCTCGGTGGTGATGGATACCGGTTTATGTTTCTTCGTTTTCGCCATGGTACTTCAGCTCCTCTGGTTTGTTTGCGCGCCGGCAAGAGATGATCCTAATTGCGTCGTCGCGATGCGTTACGACTGCTGTCCAAAGTTTGCCATTGATCGGACTCGTTACGAGCGTCCGTGACTCTTTACCGAAGATGGCGGCGGCAACCTCACGAAGATCTCCGAGCCAACGAGTCTGAGCTTCCTCAAAATTAATTCCGTGCTAACTCTTGTTGGTCGCCGATTTTTCCTGGTCGAACTCAAAGCGCATGCACACCCCGCGCATCTAATTGATATCAAATTTATACTTAAATGGCATCATTTTCGGATATATTCGGAATAACGCCCTGATTTTTTGGAACTTGCAGCCGCAATGCCGCCGAAATCATGACGTAGGGTGGAAGTAATCGCCAACGACATGGATCTCTGTCCGGCGCGGACCATTAGCCATTGAAGGCGCTAACCGTGCAGTGACGCAGGACTACAAACGTGAGATTGACCTGGGCGATTCTTCGCGAGGTGCAAGAGGCTTTGAATAGGGTTTGTCAGTACTTTCAGTCTGTTGCTGGTAGTGCCTGACCCCCACGCATCCTTTTCAGAATCGTTGGCCATTCTCGCAACTGCTCGCAGATCCATTGATTGAGCAGCCTGCGGCGCTCGGCTTCTGCCAAGTGATAGGTCTCGGCAGGTAGCGTCTCGCGGGCGCGGTGGGTTAAGTGTTGCATCGTGATGGCGGCGCCGACGGATATGTTGAGGCTCTCGACCATCCCGAACATGGGAATGGTAAACAGCTGGTCCATGTGCGGCAGCCAAGCAGAGTCAATGCCAGCGTGCTCGTTGCCAAACACGACGGCGATCTTTTCTGTGACGGGGAGTTTATCTAGCGGCACTGCGGTAGGTGCCGGTACGCCAGCGTATAGGCGGTAGCCAGAGGCGCGAAGGTTAGCGACGCATTCCTCGACACTCTGATGCCGCTTGATCTTTAGCCACGCGCCAACTCCGCGAGCAACTGTCGATGTGCGAAATCTTTGTTTGACGCTTAGGACGTGACAATTGTGCACGCCAAAGGCATCCGCTGAACGCAAGCATGCCGAGACATTATGCGGGTCATGAATATCTTGTAGGACTAGGCTAACGCGCTCCGTACGGCCAGATGCTACCGCCAGGATTCGTGCCCGGCGGGCGTCGGTTAGGAGCGGGTTTAGCAGATCCCAGGCGTCATCTGGGTACTCTGTCTGGTCCTGAGGCACTCCTAGAGTATCTATGTCCACAAGCTCAGTGTCAGAAACTTGCCGATCTTTATCATTCTGCATGAGCCTGCGATTCTTCATGGTCTGCTAGATCTGGGATCTCGTGGATGCGAGCTTCGGCACCGTCACGGGTGTCGGTCTCGATCTCGTCGATGAGCTGCGCACCAATGGCTTGCATCGCGGTGCCGACCAATGGCCCAATGGCTGTAGGCGCTGGCTCCAGGCCCTTTTCCTCGACAATCCAGGCAGATAGTTTGCGCAGGGCCACTTCCCAGTTGCGGTTACGCTCGTCGCTGAGTTCGCGTAGGCCCTTCATGCTGTTGTAGAGGCGCTCGTACTGAGCTGCTTTGCGTTTGAGGCGGCGTAGCTCGAGAGGGTCGCCGACTTTGGCCTGCTTCTCTGCCGCGGCTTTGGCCTTTTCCGACTCAAACATCCGTGCCTGCCAGTCTTTTTCGCGCAGGCTGAGCTCTTGCGACAGTCTGGACTTATCTTCCTGCGCCGAACGCCTGACGTTGGTCAGCTCGACGCGTAGGGAGTTGACCTGTGATTCAGTCCCGAGGCGCTGCTCTTCTGCGATGCCGAGTTGCTCTTGGGTTTTGGTCAGTTGCCTTTCCAAATGGCCCTTTTGCAACTCCAGCTTTTCCGTAACAAGCCGAATTTCATGCTCTTTTTGCTCAAGGCGCTGAGTCAGGGTGGCGGTTTGCGCACGCGCTTCGTCAAGCCCGAGGTTGATGCGCTTATTCGCCTCGGTCTGGAGCTTTAACTGCTCGTCGTTCTTCCGCAGAGACTGCTCTATTGAGGCGCCGCGTTGGCGTAATTCTTCGTAGCGATTGGCGCCTTCGACCAGCAGAGCATACAGACTAGCGGCACGGCGCCAGTGATAGACAGCAATCCCTGAGGCTACGACAGTCACGGTCATGGCAGCGGCTGGGAACAGTTGCACGGGCATTTTATGGTCCTTCCGGAGCAGCCTTTACTTGGCACACTTGGTACATAAGCAATAATGATCCGCCAAGCATCGTCTACAAGCAAGACCTTAATACGTGAAGTGCTTGATGGGTTCGCCTTTGACGCCAATTTCCGTCATCGCCCGGATGCCGATATCCAGATGTAAGTCGACAAAGCGGTCGGTGACCATTTTGTCGCTGGTCTCGGTCTTAACGCCGTCTGGCGTCATCGGACGGTCGGACACGAGCAGCAGAGCCCCGCGCGGAATTTCGTTGGCAACACCGACGGTAAATATCGTGGCCGTTTCCATATCCACGCCGATAACCCGGAGTTCACGCAGCTTCTGTTTGAAGGCCTCGTCGTGCTCCCAGACCCGGCGGTTGGTCGTGTAGATCACGCCAGTACGATAATCCATCGAGGACTCGACGATCTTTTCCGAGACAAACTTATGCAGTTTGAACGACGGCATGGCCGGTGCCTCCGGGGCCATGTAGTCATTCGATGTACCTTCACCGCGGATTGCCGCGATAGGTAAGATAAAGTGCCCTAGCTCGGCCGATTCCTTGACGCCGCCGCATTTGCCAAGGAAAAGCACGCCCTTGGGCGATACGGCGCTGAGTAGGTCCATGATGGTCGCGGCATTGGCTGAGCCCATGCCGTAATTGACGATCGTTAGGCCCGATTCTTTATGAGTAGCAGTCTGCATGGCGCGGCCGACACCCATGATCGGCACGTCAAAGCGCTTGGCAAACTTCTCAAGGTAATTTGAGAAATTGGTGAGCAGGATATATTCGCCAAATTCTTCTAGTGGGGTGCCGGTATAGCGAGGCAACCAATTTTTTACAATCTCGGCCTTGGTCTTCATCGAAATGTCCCCTTATGATGGTTAATGATAAGCTATCCCAACAAAATTAGCGACTACCATCAAAGTCCGGAGACTGTATATGAAGGCGCAAGCAGCCCCTCGCCAAGCCAAAGTCGGTCCATTGGCGATTCCTCGCGAGATCACTCGTTTGACGCAGGCTTGGTGGCAATACGGCGTGTTTGGCCTGCCGTCAAGCCTGACTAAGTCGCTACTCAAAGACGCAAGTCTTGATTCGGTCTTCAATGAAAAGCGTTTGTATGAAATTTTTGGCGATAACGCGCTGCGTCTATTTGATGCCTTGGGGCCGATTTACGGGAAGGCTGGCCAAATCGCTCTCAGCCGCATGTCGCCGAGTGCCCATGCGGTTGCTGATAATCTGCACCTGACGAGGCTTTACAAGGACTGGCCGGCTATGCCTTGGTCGCAAGTTAAGCAGCTGCTTGATAGGGAAATCCCTCAGTGGCGGACGGGTCTCACGGTCGAGCCTTTCCCATTAGGCGTGGCATCGCTCGCCCAGGTCCACAGTGCGACCTCGGCGGATGGTCGGCAGTGGGTGATCAAGGTTCTCAAGCCGCAGGCCAAGAAAAGAATGGCGGAGACCACTGCGGCACTGGAGCAGTTTATAAATTACGTGCAGCCGCTAGCATTAACTCAAGTGGCAAAGCGCACGCTTAAAGAGATGCGCGAGCTGATCAACAGCTTCCGTCGGGAAACCTCTCTCATCCGTGAGCGCGATACCATCATTCGCCTGCGCGAGAAGCTGCAAAGCCGCCGTCAAGGTGTGCTGATGATTCCAGAGGTGAATCGAGACTTTTGCTCGCAGCATGTGCTGACAGTCGAGCGATTTGTCGGAGTATCGCTCGCGGAAGTGGTCAGCGGTAAGGTCGAGCTTCCGCCGCAATTCCGCCAGAAACTGGCCAAAAGTGTGCTCTCTGAACTACTCGTGCAGGTGTTTGAACTCGGCCTTTTCCATGCCGATCCGCACGCAGGTAACTTGATTTTGACGGAAGATGGCGAGGTCGGCCTCTTTGACTGGGGGCTTGCCGGCGAGCTCTTCGAAAGCGACCGTCGCTACATTGCAGCGATACTTAAAGCGGTGATCGCTCTAGACCATGAGCAAATTATCGATGCGCTCGTGAGTATGGGCCAGGATGCTGGTCGAGATGTCGACCGCGAAGATGTGCGTCGGGAGCTAAAGTCTGTCGCAGCTATGATTAAGCGTGGTCGTGACGATCCCACTAAGAAGGCGTCGCTACAGGAACTCCTGGAGTCCTGCCTGAACAGCGCCGGTAGGCTGGGGATTCCAGTGCCAGACGGTTTGCTGCTGATGGCAAAGAGTTTGGTGACGATTGAGGGCCTGGCGCGGGGCATCGATCCGCAGGTTTCGCTAGCCCGGGTGGCGACGCCGGTGTTATTCAAAGCTGCTAAGCCCGGCTGGAAAGAAGTGGTAGCCTTCAGTCGTCGATTGCCTGGGCTGGTGCGTATGTCATTTCAGTAAGTGAAGTGACAGTCCGAACTGAGACGCTGCCGATGAGAAAGGCCTAGGTGCATGGGACTTTGGATGCGGCAGCGGATAGGATTTTTCGCACGGATTGTAAAAAGCGATATTTTGACTGCGGTTGGCATGGCAGCGCTGATGTTGCAAGTGGCGAAGGCGCCCAGAGCACTGGCGGCTGATGTGCCGGCCTTGGCCATCTTGGGAGATAGCTTATCCACCGGAGCAGCGACTCATCCCGCTCTGCAATTTGATGGGCAAGTGCTCTGGGACGTGTTCACGGGCAAGATTTCGGTGCAGCCCACTACTGCAGCGTTGCCGAGCGATCTGGCCGCTGGTCTGCCCGAGCCGCCGCCGGCTCCGCAGCGGTTGTGGCCGGGGGTGCGGGAATTTTTTGGTGGTCCTGATTGGGTTTGGCGCAACGCGCTGCAGGCTATTTCTCGCAGCTATCTCGATACGGCGCAATACTCGTGGGGCTATCAATTCGGTCTAGGACTAAAGCTTGCGCCGAGCAGTATCGCCCTAGTCGGAGAAGACGGCGCGCGGGTGGCGAATATTCCGCGCCATGTCGACCGTTTGCTGGAGTTTACGGAAGGTGGTCTGCCGCAGCGGGTTGCCGTGTTTTATACGGGCAACGACCTGTGCGGTTCCAATATCAATGAAATTACAGCTCCGGCAGACTTTGCCAGTGGTCTAGAGCGCGGTCTGCTCTATCTACTGCGCAATGGAAAGGCGCCGGAGCAGGGGACAGATGTCTATGTTTTTGGCTATATGGGCATTCTGCAGCTGCTGACTTCGGAGAGCATTTTGGCCAAGAAGGTGCATGCCTTTGCCAGCGAAACGACTTGTAAGGATTTGCGAGCCGCTAATTTTTTACCGAACGCAGAACAACAAAAGGCGATGCAGGCGAGAGCGCAGTCGAGGACTGGGCAAGATGCAGTTGCTTGGTATTTCTCGCTGCTGATGCCACCAAATCCGGCAGGATTTTGCGGTACTCTTTTTGCTGGTGGCGTGGGCCGGGAGCGCGAACGCGAGGCGGAAATCAACACGCTAGCCAATCACATTCGCGCCTACCGTGAGCAAACGGCGCAGGTCGTTGAGCGGTTAAATGTAAGAGCAGAGGTGGAAAAGGCGAAAGTTCGCTTTCACTACATCGATGCGACGACCAAATTAACCTTCACTGGCGATGATGTAGGTGAGGATTGCTTTCATTTGTCCATAGCGGGCCACACGAAAATTGCTCGCGCGGCCATATCGGCTCTTGTTGCTCCTTGAGGTAAAGTGGCAAGATCGTTTGTGGCGGTCTTGTTTCCTTTGCGCGCTAAGGACTCCGTGATGAGCGATCGACATCACCCTACTGATACGCATGGTCGTGAGGATGAGCATCATCGTCATGACCACGAGCATGATCACGAGCATGATCACGCTCATCAGCACAAAAAAGGTGGTCACGGGCATCACGGTCATCATGGGCATCACCACCATCATCATGGGGCCGTAAGTAACATCAAGGTCGCCCTGTTTCTCAATCTGGGCTTTGCCATCCTGGAGATCTTTGGTGGGCTTTGGACGGGTAGCGTCGCGATCTTGTCCGACGCGGTGCACGATTTGGGGGACGCTTTTGCACTCGGCTCCGCCTATGTGTTTGAGCGTCTAGCTCAGCGTCAGCCGAATCAGCGTTTTTCTTATGGTTACAGACGCTTGTCGTTATTGAGTGCGTTGTTTACTGCGGCATTTTTGTTGGTTGGCTCTGCCTTTGTCCTGTCGGCAGCGATCCCGCGCTTGTTGGCACCAACCACGCCCAAATTAGGCGGAATGCTTGGTTTTGCCGTACTCGGTGTGGCAGTGAATGGCTACGCTGCGTGGCGTTTGCTCCGCGGTGGCGGCACGATGAATGAACGTGTCATTTCTTGGCACCTCATCGAAGACGTGCTGGGCTGGCTGACCGTGTTGATTGGTGCGCTGGTGATGATGTTCGTGGATCTGCCGATCATAGATCCCATTCTTAGTATCGTATTTACCCTGTTTATTGTTTTGAACGTCATGCGATCTCTTTGGGGAACACTGCACTTGTTTCTCCAAGGAGCGCCGAAGGATATCGATTTAAAGAAATTAAAATTCGATATCACGTCGCTGGAAGCAGTGCGCAGCGTGCATGATTTGCATATGTGGTCATTAGACGGCGAAAGTCATGTTTTGACCGTGCATGTCGTGGTCGAACAAGACCTCTCTCTCAGTGGCCTTGAAGTGATTAAAAAAGATGTGCGCAGGCTGGTCGCAGCCCACGGTAACATTCACGTTACCGTTGAGCTCGAACCTGAAGCCGCTGCTTGCCCTGCGATTGCCTGCGTTAGAGAAGAGTAACGGGCTGAGCGATTATAGCTTTTGCATCGCTCTGATGATCGGACTGCGGCGGATGTCTGCGGCTAATCCTGGCAGCGGGCCGCCATCTTCCGGTAGCTCCTGCAGCAAGTCAGCAATCGGCCTGAATTTGCCGGTGTTCAGGTCAAAGCTGGAAATGGCGCCGGTTTCAAAGCGGTACATCCAGCCATGGATATCGAGCTCGTCATTTGCCAGGGCTCTAGCCACGACTGGATGAGTACTGAGGTGCTCAATTTGAAGTAGTACGTTCGCTTCTGCAAGGACATCGAGCTGCTGCTCCCGGGAAGCATTTGCATACTCTGCAAGCACGATGCCTCTTGCTGCCGCGACATTGCGTAGCCATCCGGTGAGAAACGGTAGTCCCTCGATACCGTCGGGATGGTCTAGTGCTCCAGCCATAGCGCCACAGTGTGAGTGACCGCAGACGATGATGTCGCGGATACCGAGAGCGTTGATAGCATATTCAATGGTCGCCGCCTCACCGCCCGCAGCACTTGCTGGTGGCACGATGTTGCCGGCGTTCCTGATGACGAACAAGTCGCCCGGATCGGTTTGGGTGATGAGCGTTGGGCAGATTCTAGAGTCAGCACAGGTGATGAAAAGTGCTGAAGGCTTCTGCCCCTTTTCTAGGGATTCAAAAAGGTAGCGCTTACCGCGGAATACATGATTGCCGAATTTGAGAGCGCCACTTAGTAGACGTTGCATATAAGTATCTCCGATTTCCGATTTGTTAGATTTGAAGTTACGCGCAGTGCCGCAGGGTTTGTTTGGGCGTTGCGTGCATTGCTTCTAATCTTATTATCCATGCCAGGGATTTGAGACTTGTCGGATCTAGCGCGTGAACTCGGCGTCTATAGTCTGAGTGCGGCCGCGCGAGGAGCTCAGCAAAGCATGGGCGAGTTCACGGTAGCTAGGGCCATTTGGGCAGGCAATCGCCTGTGCTGTGTCTTTTGTTTCAGTGGTAGCCGCAGCGAGGGACTTAAGGGGGCAAACGCATTCAACTGTGCCAAAGCCGTCGGATTAAACTGCTGGCGCCAGTGCGAACTGCGGCGGGCTTTCCGAACATGTCGTGGCTGGTGGTCGCGCTGCTTTAAATTGCTGCAAAAGTTGTCGTCATGAAGTGCGGTGGCGTCCGAGGTCTCAGAGTTTTGAGTGTCCTCAGTCTCGGTATAGCTGGCTAATGCTTTGGCTGCGGAATGGCCGATCACCAAGCCCATTGTCAGGAGTAGGGCTAGGTAAGGAAACAATATCCTTAGGGCTTTTGGATTCCTCTTGCGCATTTCTGCCAACTTCAATGAAATTCAATAGAATCTTCAAGTGCATATTATAACTCGAATTTTTGATAATGTCGAGATTGTGTTTATATCAGCGCGGCGCGATTGCATCAAATTGAGCGCCAATGGTGGTGTTTTCAGCTTACGATTTTAGCAGCGCGCGGGCTCTGTCGCGGTTGACCCGGATTGCCGCGTCGTCGGGAGCCAGCGTTAGTGCTTCCTCCAAAAGCGGTAAGGCTATCTTGAGTTGTGCCGCATCATTGCTCTGGCGCACCAACTGCAACGCTTGCCCATGCAACGTATCTGCCAGAGCTTTGCGAGCGTCTAGCAGGTCAGGGTTGAGAGCTAGAGCTTGCCTAAGGCTGCTCACGGCCTCAGGCCAGCGATTAAGGCCTGCCAGCGCTAAGCCTAGATCGCGATGGATCGGCGCGACTCTTTCGTTTTGCGAAATAGCCGCTGTGTATTCTCTTATGGCTGCCTCTAGCTGAAGATCATGCGACAGTGCCCAGCCGAAGCGGTAACGCATGGTCCAGTTATC
Source organism: uncultured Pseudomonadota bacterium (assembly GCA_903915625.1). Classification (GTDB taxonomy): domain Bacteria; phylum Bdellovibrionota_B; class Oligoflexia; order Oligoflexales; family CAIYRB01; genus CAIYRB01. Next base: position 11,776 of record CAIWTN010000047.1, read on the forward strand.
AGGATCGAGTTCAACCGCGCGGCCAAATAGAATTGGGTACGAACGCCAATACTGACTCTCGCGATATGAGCGAGGGCCGAGAGTCATAGTGATTAGAAGGGCGCAAATAGGAAGAGCAAGGCGGTGACGTAGCTGATTTCCCCACACCGTGATTAATAGCGCCGGCCCGAGCAGAGACATGTAGGCATAGCGCGCACCGACAGTCGAGAAGGCTTGATAGCCAAAAGGGCTAAACCCGAGCACCGGTAAGAGCGGCAAGATGAAGAGTGCGGCAGCGGTGCGTAATTCACGGCCACTCCGGCCGCGCGTAAAAATCAAGGCTAAACCAAATATTGCGAGAGTAACCAATGTCTTAAGCTGCCAACCGAGGGCCAAGATCCGCTCAGGCCTGCGACCGAAATCCATCGACATGTGCGCCGGCCAACAAAGCTTTTGCAAATAGAAGGCAACTGCGTCTGCGGCGATTAGTGGACGCTCAGCCCACTGCGTTGAGAAGGGTAGCTCACCGTCTGGTTGCAGGTATTTGGTGAGGCCCAGAGCTAATATCCCGACTCCGCACCAGGGGAGGAGACGCTTGAGGGCGCGGCGCCAGGGGAGCTGCTCCCAGTAAATCTCTAGGACTAATAGAGTCGCTGGGATGATCGCTGCTGAGGGCTTGCAAAGTAATGCGCCCAGTATACAAACCACTGCCTGCCAGTAAAGGCTGCGGCGCCCTTCCGGCAGAAACAGTAAATACCGCCACATTGCTGCCAAAGATAACGTAGCGGCAGCTAGATCTTTCATCCCCATAGCCCAAGCGACGGGCTCAACCACAAGAGGATGTAGGGCGAATAGCAGAGCACCGCAGAGTGCAGCGCTGCGTTGCTTAGTTGTGATTGCCCCTTGACGATGGCTCAAGCGGCAAAGGATTAAATAGACCAAAGCTGAATTGACGGCGTGTACTGTGACATTTGCTAGATGGAAATAAGCAGGATTCATGCTGCCCGAGAGAGTGCGGCTGAGCGCAGCGAGTAGCGACCAGACAGTGAACGTCACCGGCATATAGAGATGATCGTGCGGTGAGGTCCAAAAATGCCCGAGATTGCGTAGCGACAGATCTAAAAGATACTTGTTTTGATAGATGTTGCCCTGGTCATCATAGGGGATGAACTCAAACCAGCCGCACGTAGCGAATACGGCGGTTACGACAGCAAAGAGCAGAAATATGTGCGTGCGGGCGAGCATGGACTGATTATATATTGTTTGTGATTAAGTGTCCGGGATTTTGAATCTGGCCGAGACTCTGTTACTACTTTCCACACATTGGTAAGTCTGGGAATTTTTTGCATAGGGCCGCTTTAATCTGGGCTGACTCAGCTTTGAGCTGGGCTGACTCGGCTTTGAGTTGCGCAGACTCGGCTTTGAGTTGGGCGGACTCGGCTTTGAGTTGAGAAATCTCTGCATCCTTTTCCGCCTTCAGTTGGCGTGTGGATTCGATAAGGACGGCAGACAATTTTGGATAATCAACTGTTTTAATTCCATCACTGCCTGTGCGCACAAGTTCAGGGAAGATAGATTCGACTTCCTGAGCAACCACACCAACCTGACGACTATGGTCAGTTCCATTTTTCCAGAAGTAATAATAACCGTGAAGCTCCAGTAGTTTATCAAGAGCATCTGGAATACTAGACAGATCTCGTTTAAGTCTTATGTCTGAGAACGTATTCCAGGAATTGGCCAATGCAACAGTGCCGTCCCCACTCGAACCAACTTGGAGCTTCTGAGCCGGATTCGTAGTGCCAATTCCGACGTTGCCGTTGTAACTAATGCGCATGCGTTCACTGACAGTGGCGGCGTTGGCGCGAGTATAGAATGATAAACCGGACTGATTGACTGAGGCTCCATCCACATAGGCCCCGATCCGTGCATCATAATTAACGGCGGGAGTACTCATGCCGCCGCCAGCAGTATTTCTCAGCAAGAAATCTATTGAGGTCAAGTCGCCATTGGCTGATGTTCCCGAAGTCTGCCCCACAGTTATCGCCGGAGTGTTCGTGGTATTGACCACTGCCAATTGTGCAACGGGTGCCGTCGTCCCAATCCCTACATTGCCGTCTGCCGTGACTGTCATCCGAGTTGCCATAGTCGTAGCCGTAGTGCCGCTCGATCCCGCTGGCGCAGTTTGGAAGATCAATGAGCCGGACTTACCACTGCCGGTACCGTTACCAGGTTGGAATGTTAGATTTGCGCCTGTTGTGTTTGAGCCTGCACCACTCGCACCTTTGATGATGAAGTTTTGGCCGACAGTGGCAGTGCCGCCTTCACCCGCGCCAAAAATTGCCGAGGAGCCATCGACATGAAGTCGAGCGCCAACCGTGGTGGTGCCGATGCCGAGGTTGCCAGTAGAGTCTAGCGCCATCTCTAGCACGCCAGATTTATACCATTTCATGCCACTTGCAGTGTTGAACCATAGGTTGTTAGGTTCGTAACCAATTGAGTAATCATTGGCGCCGAGAGTTCCTGCCGTACCGGAAAGTTGAATTTTTTCACCAACAGTACCTGGAGTGCCGGATCCATTGGCACCCATGAAGAGTGTTGATCCAGCGGCACTAGTGATATTTATGTTGCCATATACGTCTAATTTTTGAGTTGGCGATGTGGTGGTACCGATACCGACATTGCCGGTACTACGGTAGATGTCCGATGCGCCGCTATTGGTAAATTGGGTGGCCGCTGGTGTCCAAGTCAAGTTGCCGCTGGCATCGCTTGTTAGTACGGTGTTGGCTGCACCAACTGTCCCTGGCCATGAGTAGCCGACGTTATTGATCTTCACCAAGTTACCAGTAGAGTTAACTTGGAATGGAGA
>CAIWTN010000048.1 GCA_903915625.1 uncultured Pseudomonadota bacterium
CGTGTCTTCTACCGTTTCTGTCAAGCCAAGTAAATCAACCTGATTAACCACAGACTGCAAGCTAGCAACGACACTGTCATCGCTACCTTCAAGTAAATCGACGCCAGCAATATTTAAACTTAAACTCTCTGCCGCCGCATTCGGCTCTTTCGCAAAAAATAGATTAATGGAGCCGGTAGGAGTCGTGCTTCCTCCCTTACCACCGGGATTTCCCGCTTCCACCCCACAGCCCAGGTGAGCCAATAGCACTAGAGATGTCAAAAGTTGTTTGTTCATTCGCATCATGGGGTGTCCCCTTTTGTCTTCTTCTTGAGAGGAAACAGCTGCATGTTTAACTGAACGACTTCAGTTGCATGAGTCTCAGCCGCTGCCAAAGCCAAAAACCGCTTACGAAGACCTGCTACCTCGTCTTTAAACTTAGCCACTAGTTCAGGCGTTGCCATCAGAGTCAGGGCACTGATATCGCGCTCTTCTGCAGCCACGCCTTCGATCGCGTCCATAGCCAATTTGAGCATTTGGCGATGGTAACTGACAAGAGCTAGGCCGATGACTTCGTTGCCCGTGGTGATGGTGACATCCGTAGGATACAGTCTCTGACGCTGGTCGTCACGGCGGAGATAGCCCAGCTCGGTGAGTAGCTTTAAACTCTCCTCAACTTTACTCTCCGGCACTGTTGGGCTTAGTTCATGAGATAGCCAAGCGGCATCGTCTCTTGCTTCTTCTAAGCGCAAAATTTCTAATATTGCTGCATGATACCAATGCTCAAAAAAAGCTAACTGCTTGCGGTCTAACTCTGTGGGTAACAAACGCTGCTTTAGCTCTAATCTCTCATCAAAAATTGAGTCACGCTCAGTAGTGCTCTTCGCCCTCTTCTGCTCAACTAGATTCAGGAAGTAGCGCTTCTGCACTCCTGTCATAGTGAGTGCCTCACACAAGCGCTCAGCAGCTTTAAGGGTGAGTTTTCTGCGGCCGACTATAATGCTTTGGGCGTTCGCTGAACCAACCCCTAGATCCTCTGAGTAGCGAACGTATGAGTAGCTAGGATCCTCAGCCTTTGCTGCTGCGAAAACTAAGGCCAGAAAATCGCAGTAATCACTGTGATCCGTCACATTTAGTGAGCGAACGATCTCCCGAAGTTTTGTTTTGCTCAGCGCCATAACTCCCTCTCTCTAGGGGAGGTATCGGCAGCATTTCGATAAAACTTGAGGATTTTTTGAAAATCACTTTTCAAATATCGCGTCGTTTTCAAAAAATCGAGATTTATCATTCTCAAAAATCATTAAATATTTGTTTTTATTATATTTTAATTTTCTTCTAAAGTTTTCAAAAAACACGCCGATAAGCTACATGTCACCAGCAAATGGGGACGGCAATCTGGACAAATTTAAACAGAAACTGAAAACACACAATCACCCTTGCAAGGAGCTCTTCGATGAAAACAACTCACACACTAGCTTTATTATTATCGTCCTTGATCCCAGTCGCTTGCGGCCAAGTGCCAACCAGTTCTGATGCGACTCAAGCCTTGGCTGCCTATAGCAGTTCAGATGAGGGTGCCAACGAGCTGTTTCTTGATGACCTAACGGAAGCCTCAGCAAGCACTGACTCTGATGATGACACTGATGTCATAGACGATTCCGTCAAGAAAGATATCGAGCCTGGTCGTTTGCAACAAATGGCAGACCGTCTATTCACGGAACTGGATGAAGACGCCTCAGGCGGCCTATCTCTGGAAGAATTCCTCGTCGGCCCTGAAAAACGGGCAGAAGATAAGAACCTACCAGATGAGGCAAAAGCTAAAATCACAGAGAAAGTTACCGCTGACTTCACCAAGTATGCTGGCGCTGACGCGGCTCTCTCAATTGATGAGCTCAAGACCCTGCTGAAAGAAGTCGCGCCTCGCATTGGCCATCACCGCGCCAAAAAACACAAAGGCGAGCATGAAGGCCGAGTCAAACAAAGCTGGGCAGATATCACCGCTAAGTACGACAGCAACAAAGATGGCCAACTCAGCCAAACTGAATTCGAAGCTATGAAAGCGGATCACAAATCCAAACATAAAGAGATGCGCCAGAAAATGCGCGGCCCAGGTTCACGCTAATCTCCAAGTGCAGCTGCTGCGGGCAACCGCAGCGGCTTAATCGTCGCTAAAAGACCGGTCACTCCAGTGATAGCAGGCAATACTAGTAGCGTGCCGATTACAATCCAGGGATCCCAAGACCACATCTGATCGAAAATCAGTCGCGCCGTCATCCAGGACAGTCCGATACTCAGCGCGCTACCGAGCGCTCCGGCACCTAGCCCCAACCAGCCAAACTCAAGCAGAATACTCGACCGCAGAGTTTGAAATGATAGCCCGATCGCTTTGAGCAAGACTATGTCACGCTGCTTTTGCTGCGCACGCTCCTGGGCCATGGCAAATATCACTCCCAATCCTGAGACAACTGCCAGGACTGCCATCAGATTAAGAGCATGTGACATTTGAGTGATTAAATTGAGGACTCGCTGAATAGTTGCGCCCACGTCAATGACAGAGATATTAGGCAACTCCTTCACGATCGCCGACTGTAGTACCCCTTTATCGGACACCGACTGCACCGAGGCGATCAAGGTTTGCGGCGCATCATCTAAAACACCGGGCTGGAATTGCACGAAGAAATTAGGCTGAAAACTCGTCCATTTGACGCGCCTAAAGTTAACTACGGTGCCTTCGATTGTGACCCCTTGAACGTCAAAGGCCAGCTTATCACCAAGCTTGACACCAACCCGCTTGGCAAACTGCTCCTCGACAGAAATCAACGGACGTTCGGGCGACAACTGCGCCGGAAACGCCTCGCCGGCAGTGATTTCTTCGGATAGCGAGAGGCTATCGCGGTAGGAAAGATTATATAAGCGACTACGCGCGCGCTCCGCTTCTTCACGTTCGCGACTGCTAAAAGATTCTCCCGATGCAGATGGACCATTGCGTTCCACTGGTGGCTTACCGTTGATGGCATCAAGACGCGCACGAATCAATGGCGACACTTGACCAAGAACTGCATGCTGCTGCTGAACTATCACTTTTAGCGGCTGCAGTTGTTCAGGCTGTATGTCGAAAAGAAACAGTGCCGGCAATTTGTTTTGATCGGGCTGCACTAATTCCCGGGAAATCCCCGTACGCAGCTGGGGAATCAAACTAAGGAGCAGCGTGCCGAGAGCCAGCGATACGAAACAAAGCAGAGTTGCAGCGCGGTACCGCGTCATACTTAGGATACTTAGCTCTACCGCCAGAGAGTTTGGCCTAGGTAACTTCGCCAGTAAAGTTAGAGCTGCCTGCCCGAGGAAAGCCAGGACCGCGGAGGCGACAAAAAATCCAACGATAAAGAAAGTACCTACACGCGGTGAGTTCGCCTGGATCACTGCGGCTACCCAGAATAACCCGAGCGCGGGTAGCCACCATGCGCCCTGCGACAGCCACGACCACTTCTGACCCGCTTCCTGAAAAGCAGCATCCTGAAAGAGCTGCGCTGGTTTCACCCCACCCAACCGCACCAGCGTCGGCAGAGCGACGAGGACACTGCCACCTAGAGCCCAAATCACGGCAACGACGAGGCTTCTACCGCTCGGCAGGAGTTGTACTCCACTACCAAGTAAATCTTCGGGAACAAGCCCTACAAGCACTAGAGGCAGCAACGGCAAAAGCAACTGAGCAATTGCGACACTGAGAATACTGGCCACAGCGCCCATAATCAGCAGCTGCACGATGTAAACCAACCTGGTTTTCTGTAGGCCAAGCCCCATACTGAGTAGAACAGCCATGTCCCGACGCCGTTTCGCTAAATAACTGCGAAACAGATACGCGCAGGTTATACCGGCAAAAAATGTGGCCACAAGCGCAGCCAGTCCAAGATAGTCGTTTAAATACATTAGGAATCGGCCGCTATCGCGACTGGTCTCATAGTGAGTCTCGACCTTCACGTCGAGTGATAATGCCCCGCGGAGGCGCTGCGCAATCTGAGTGAGGTCAGTGCCCACCGGCAATGCCATGACCCATACATAGCGCACACGACTACCTGTCGCTAATAGGCCGGTATTTCTCAAGTCATCGATATTAATGTAGGCGCGAGGGGCAATCCTAAAGCCGAGACCGGAAAGCGTTGGATCTTGCGTGACACTGTGAGTGAGTGCAAATCGCTGCGTTCCAATCTTAAGGGAATCACCGACTTTGACTCCGAGCTGCTGCAACAGCTCCGGATACGCCCACGCGTTTTGGCTCTGGATACTTCTGCCTTCGCGCGGAGGATCAAGAGTCAGATCCCCATAAAACGGAAATTGATCATCCACCGCCCTAATATCTACCAATCGGCTGTCACCACGCTCAGTCGCGACCATGGAAATCAGCTGGATCTCCCGCCGCATTTTAGATCCAGGCGGAGTCAACGCGGCGAGAGCCTTCTCATCAGTTGAGCTCAGGATAGCGTTGCTACTTAGCTGAAGGTCGCCACCCAGCAACACCTGAGAACGCTGCTCTAAATACCGCTCCATTGCATGCTTAAACGTATCCAGCGCCAGGAAGCCCACTAGACCGAGGCTCAAACTCAGTACAAAACTGAGCGTGAAGGCACGGTTACGTGCAATCTCCTTTAGCGCTAACCAGCCGACGGTATTAGCCATGCTCTAACCGTCCTTCGTTTAGCATCAGACGGACGTCACACCACTTGGCCAGCTCTTCATTGTGAGTGACGAGAATGAGAGTGATGCCGTGAGCCTTAGTCAGATCAAACAAAAGACCCATCACCTGGGCACCAGTGCGCACATCTAAATTGCCGCTGGGCTCATCAGCCAAGATACCTGTTGGCTTAGTGATCATAGCTCTAGCAATAGCAACCCGCTGGCACTCACCGCCGCTAAGGCGCGACGGCACATGGTCCAATCTGTGACCGAGTCCGACGTCAGCTAGAGCAGCGGCAGCTCGCTCCATCGCCTCGCGTGGCGCCACGTTTAAAATCCGCAGCGGCAAGGCGACATTTTCTTGCGCTGTTAAGTGACCGATCAGGTGAAACTGCTGGAA
>CAIWTN010000049.1 GCA_903915625.1 uncultured Pseudomonadota bacterium
AAATAATCAAAGTCTTTTTATAAAGACGTAGTGTTTATTGGCATTTACGACTTAATGAAGATAATGGTTAGATGGGAGAATTTTATATTAATTATGAAAAATTTTTTAAAATTAATAAGTTATGACTTTAAAATCCAATCCAGCACAAAAGCATCTAGCCAGCGTCGATCCCCATATGAAGTATGGTCACGGGAGTAAAACCCCATATGCCCCCCATAACTTTCGATCCTGACACAGACACTGGACGAACCCTTCGATCTAAAAATGTCGACCGGGATAATCGGATCATCTGCTGCTACGAGGATATCGGTAGGCACGGTGATCGAGGATATCACTGACTGCGATGAGCATTGGGTATAGTAATCATCTCGACTAACAAACCCCGCCACTGGAGCTGTGTAAACTTCATCAAACTGGCGCAGGCTTAACCCAAACTCTAACTTGCGACGATCACCCGGAGGGCGCTGAAGCTCCCGAGCGCGCGCTTGCCGCGTTAGCATCAAACTAAAAAACTGATCGATAGGCTTGTTATGTCGCTTTGACAAAGCTAATGAGCAAGCTTCAAGGTCGATCGGCGGACAGACGGCTAAAGCCTTTTGCAAATGTGCGTGATTTGCCCTGGGCTGCTGCCCCAAAAGACGCAACAGCATATTACCGGATAGCGAATATCCTATTGCCAAACACTTACGCCCAGGCCAAGTTTTGGCAATAAAACTTAGGGTAGCAGCAATGTCACCGGTGCGCCCTGAATGGTAAAGCCCACGGGCCCGAGCCTGACTTCCCGGGCCACAGCCGCGGTGGTGAAAGCGCAGGGCGGTATAACCAAGACGATTTAACTTCGCACTCTGCCGGACTATTAAGGAACCGTCGCCGGAGCCGCCAAGTCCGTGCATGAGCAAGACTAGAGGCTTTTCTGGATCATCGACCTCCGGAGACTCCACATTGAGAAGCAGAGCATCACCATCAGCGAGCGGAACCCATAGCCGCTGAGTTTGCTTGAGTCGAACCAATGGCGACACTAGAGCCGCAAAAATAGTTTGAGCGTGCGCGTTAGCAAGCAGAGGGTGAGGTATAAAATGGTTGGTAGTCATTTAAATGCAGCGTAACCCGGGGCTTACCGCAAGTGCAAGTCTGCAAGTGCAGTTCTAGAGAGAGAGCTGCTAATGGCTACGAAGAGGAGCAGGGAGGAAATGGTAGGCGTTTACGGATTTGAACCGTAGACCCCCTCGGTGTAAGCGAGGTGCTCTAACCAACTGAGCTAAACGCCTATGCTGCCGTCTTCACGTTGTGCCCCTAGCTTGTCGCAAAGGAACACCATATCTGTCAACTGCAAACGAGGGGCTACCCAAAGATAGCTGCAATCTTTTCTGTCGTCGGCGGGCGTACAATCCCCCTCTCCGTGACAATCGCGCTGATTAGGGCCGCTGGGGTGACGTCGAACGCAGGGTTGAAGACCGGAGCGTCGAGCGGGGTCACCTGTTTACCGCCACTTAGCCTTAATTCATCGGCACCTCGCTCCTCAATTCTGATCTCAGCCCCTGATGATATAGCGACATCAAAGCTACTTAGAGGTGCCGCAACGACAAATGGCAGCCCATGATAATGGGCTTGTACCGCCAGACCGTAAGTTCCAATCTTATTTGCTGTATCTCCGTTCGCGGCAATGCGGTCAGCGCCTACAATCACCATATCAACGGATCGACACTGCATTAGATATGCGGCGGCACTATCGCAGATCACCTGGTAAGGTATCCCCTCTGCTTGTAGCTCATAGGCCGTTAGCCTCGCCCCCTGTAGATAGGGGCGCGTCTCATCCACATAAACCATAGCTAGGCGTCCGCATGCATGAAGTGACCTAATCACTCCAAGCGCCGTGCCATAACCCGCTGTGGCCAAACTGCCCGTATTGCAATGCGTCAATATACGCAGAGTGACCCCAGGCGCTTCACGCGCCAAATCAAGTCCGTGCTTGCCAATCGCGTAACAGGTCGCAAGATCTTCATCAAAAATTCGCTGTGCTAACTCTGTTAATAGGCGCGCCACCTGCACTCGCAAGGTTGACGGAGCCAAAACCCGAAGAGTCCGGCGAAATTCCTCCAAGACCTTGAATAGATTTACTGCCGTAGGGCGTGTCATGCTGAGTCTCTCGACTTCCGCTTCGAAGACTCCCAGGTCATCTGCCAAAGTACCTGGCAGCCTCGCCCGCTCGCTGGCACTCATCGCCAAGGCAAAAGCGGCTGCGTCTGCAATCGCTGGGGCACCGCGGACGACCATGTTTTCGATGGCCACAGCCACCGATTCTACATCATGACACTTAAGCCAGATTTCAGCCTCTGGCAGTCGCCGTTGGTCCAGCAACTGCAAAACGCTGCCATCGTATTTGATTGCGGTAAACATATGCCTCCTTCGCATTGGCGATGGAGGCATTATAACGACGATATCGACTCCTGGTAACGCGAACTCTCCAGGAGGCCTACCTTTAGCTACCTAAATCAAATTGCTATATCGTCCAGCTCGTCAAGATCGCTCAAGGCTTCTTCCTCACCTGTTATATCGTCGCGGCTCGGTTTTGCCTTCTTCTTATCCAACTTCTTATCCAACTTCTTATCCAACTTCTTATCCGCCTTCTTAACTGTATGCGACTGAAAGTCAACAATCGACACGGCAGCTTCACTGGTGAATTCAGCACCTGGCAATGAGGTAAAGGCTGACATTGGTGCACTCACGTTGCTGACACTGCTCACGGCGCTTTTTTTCGCCTTACCTTTGAATTCAGACGCCGGCATACTATGCGCCGTCGCCAATAAACTCGCTGGAGCCGAACCCAGGGGACTCATGGCACTGAAAGAGCTGGACTCAGCTACAGCGCTAACCGCCGACACGCGCGACATTTGTGTACCTACAAGAGACTCTGGCGTCTGTGTGACACCGTGATTACTGAAATCTGTTTGCTCGGCATAGGCACGAAATTCGCGACCAGCCCGGCGCCGCCTTAATGCAACTAAGAACACTCCCAATACTAAGATTACGGCAACACTGACACCGCCATACACCATCCCAACAAATCTTTGGGGCGTAGGACTACCCAATTTGGTTGAGACCATACTGTCCCAGGCCTCAGTCAGGTACTGGTTGGCCCCTTCGCCTTCAAAATGTTCAGCTAAATCTGTAAACGTAAGTAGATAGTGCCGATTTAAGGAGGAAATTAGAATGTGTGCCTGCATCAAATTGACGCGGTCCATCGTGAATTCTGTATAGAATAGTAGCCCTTTACGCCCATCGGAAAGATCCACAGGTACCTGATTGCGTACGCGGTAATCACTGACAAGCTGACTTGACTGAGCGAACATCCGCGGAATCTTTTCCTCGAATTCCTTTGCTGTAACTGCATCGATATAACGAGGACCAGAGAAGCCCGCTACCTGTAGGGTGCGCTGATACTTCATGCCATTCTGCATTGGCGGCTGAGCTAGTAACGTAAGATCCGGACGCTGAGTGTATACCCCCCATCCCTTCGGCGGGATGATACTGAAATCCCCTTCGCGCACAGTGATTCTGCTACCGTCGGCCGTCACTACTTCAGCACTAGCAGCGGAAGCAACATCCGGGCCCGCTGCCGCAACAACCGGTGGCGGCACGGCTGCGGCTGATTCGACCGCTGGCGGCACGGCTGCGGCTGATTCGACTGGTGGCGGCACGGCTGCGGCTGATTCGACTGGTGGCGGCACGGCTGCGGCTGATTCGACCGGTGGCGGCACGGTTTCAGTTTCACTAGCAACGTTTGCACTTGGATCTTCCTCAGCAAAAGTTGGACTAGTACAGAAAACAAGCGAAATGCCAGCTGCAACAGAAGATTTAATTAGAAAATTACGCATAATCCCCCCTTTCACGCAGTCGGACGACGACTCTGCGAACTACCGCGCCGTCTATCGATCATATCCTCGCGGCTCATATGGACCGCCTCTTCAATGATATCGATTGCGAAGTTGTCTAGTTCATAAACACCGTAGCTACGATGCTGATCGCGCGGATGCATTGCCTGAGATTTAGATGCCTCTATTTCTGGCTCCTGCATCTCAATATCTACAGGCAATCCGTCTGGCAATCTTGCCACCAAGCGTAGCGCTGTATGATAACCATCGATAGGGTGCCACATCGGCACCGAGTCCACTGCGTAGATTGCAACGATCTTCCACTGCGCACCGGCTTCTGTATGAGTAGTCGTAGCAAAGAAACAAATATCGCCTGTGCGCGGCTCTGGCCCCATCGGCCTAAGCAATCTGTCAATTGCGGCAGTCGAACTGGACACTAGCTCGTTGTAACGACGCGGCGATAAATTGATCAACCATTTACGAGTTTGCTGTGGAATAGACAGCGCTGGATCTAACTGATCGCCACGCAACTCTTCCTCGACATCCGACAGCTCAATAGATAGGTGGGAATGAGGGAGCCCCTGTGATTTGAGCAACGAAACTGCGCGTTGCAAACAGCGCGCTGCCTCCTCGGCATTACCCAGCTTGGCATGAGTATGACCAAGTAGGCCAATCACTTCGGCGTCATCGCCGTGCCCACGACTCACCAGCTCCGAAAGAACCCGACGCGCACTGGGATAATCGCCATCTTCGTAAAGGGCGTAGGCCTGATAGTAACGATAGTCGACTGATTCAGGGTAGAGCGTAGTCAAGCGCTCAGCCACTAATGCGGCAGCAGCATAGAAGCCAGCTTCAATACATAAATGGTACTCAAACGTGTGCGCCAAAGATGCGGTAGGACACTGTTCGCGCATGACACTCAAAAGCAGATTCAACTCTTCGCGATAACCACTTGCCAGTAAAGTCCTCGCAAGGGTCTGCCAATGAAAATAATCGACCAAAGGTACTTCAGTTAACAAAGGAAAGGTGTCTTGGCGATCACGATTAGCCACCAACTGCGACAATTCCAGGCAATAGCTATTGTCTTCATGATCGGCGCAGGCCCGAGCCAACATGCGCGCTGCCTCCATCTCGTCTAATTCGTAATGAACTAGACCTCGCAAGGCGACAAAGGTGGCCTGGGCTTCAGGTTCGGAGCGACCAACTTGAAGCAGTAAATTGCGTAGGAGTCGGAGTGATACTTTGTCGGATTGCTCCGCCAATGCCTCAATCCATAACCTATAAACGGCGAAGCGCCCCGCCATATCGGGATCCTCAGCCAAAAGCGCGGAGGCATGACTGGCGGCGTCACTGAATTGGCCGCTCCACATCAAACGCAGCGCCTCACCATACCCCCCATATCCCTGCGCGTACGCCTTCTCAGGAGTGAGGAGTGAACGTTGGCTATTATCGCAATGACGCTGCACAAGACTGAGCAGATCTGCTCGGATCATCCGAGGTCCTCCTGCAAGTGATTCGGTTTCTTAGGCTGTACGAGTGATTCGGCAGCACCGATCTAAACTTGAGGCGACCATTTTTGGTAATAAACTAAAAGAGCCCGGTAGGGCTCTTAATTTCAACTCGATTAATGGGGGGTGTTCGGCTGAAATCAACCAGCTTTGCGCACTTTGGGCCTGGGAGTAGTCGGAGAAACTGTCCGAGAATTAAGCGGCGACTGATGCTCAGTCAATGCCATATCCATCTCCTCGGCACGGTCGATCAGAGTCTCGCGCAATTCGTTGTAGCAGTCATCGCAGAGTGGCTGATCCACTGCCGGTGCCTGTACTTCGTTCCAGAGCAAGAGAACCGTCCACGCTTGCTCGCTGAATTCGCGGCGCCGACATTTACTTTCGGTCCCACAATTACAGCATTCTACGGAAGTGTTTTGCATAGTCCCAGTTCCCCCGAGTCTTTCGATTTTGAGCCTCACAACGTCCCCCCCTGGTCGTTAAATATCGGCCAAAAAACCATTCAGGCTTGGCATCGCATATAGCTGTCCCACAAAGTACAGGCTGACTATCGGCACATTTCCAAAAAACTTTAGGAAGCTTCCAAGTATCGGACATAAGGCAGAAAATCTAACTATGTAGAAACCGCCCTTTGCCGATTCTCGACAGACCCCACCAAGTTAGATTCAGCTGGCATAAGGCCACGCTCAATCCAAATTGCTCTAAAAATTATATCGTCTTAGCTCGGTGTCTATTCTCCATAAAACGCTCTCATAGTCAACGTTTTTTCTGGCTAGACGGCCGATATTTTTTTGACAAATCACCAACCTGCGACAAACTGAGCCTCGACTTCGCAAGGCTCAATTGACTTTTAGATAGGGTGCTCCGTCGAAATAGAACTTTAAAATATCCTGCTTAATATTGTGGAATCGCAAACTCTCGCTGCGTAAGGAGAGAAGTGGCTTCCAGATTCTGTTAGCATGATCGCGGGCACCATTTCGGTAGTGAAGCAGCCCCTGCAAATAGCGCGTCTCTGGATCAGAATCAGCATCCATTTGCTCTAAAACGTGCTTTGCATGCCGTATTTGCCCAACCTTGAGATAAGCGTGAGCTAAGGTTCTATTAGTGCGCAAATCTTGCCTGTCAGCAAAATCGAGGGCTAGCTTTGCATATTCCACCGCTTTTTCACTGTTCTTATTTTGCCAAATGAAACAATCAGCCAGCTCTAAGTATGCTTTAGCTTTCGCTGCTGCAGATAGTGATGGATAGAGCAGCATTTGCTCAAACCAAACACTTGCAGTTTCTAGCTGCCAAATTTCTTTATACAAAATCCCGAGAGCCCAACAGATACTGAAACTATCAAAATTGGTGTTCAGCAACTTAATGAAATCATAAGTCGCTCGTGCAGCATCCTGACGACATGCCGACTTCACCAGCTCCTGGAGTGACTCGTCAGAACCATTGGCATACAGATAGCGTAGTTTACGCCGAGCATAGACAAGCTCTAGCGCATGCTGATTTTCCATGCGATCAGTCCGCTGATCAAAATCATGCCAGGACACTGGAGCATCGTCATTACCTGTAATCGCTGTCAGCACAGGATCAACCATCTGAAGATCAGCTTCAATCGGCGATAGATAAATCAAGTTGTTGATCTCTTGCGCTAGATACGAAACATTCCAAGGATCCATCTGCAAGACTTTACGCAGCAGAGCCTGTGAGTCTCGGTACTCTTTCCTTTGGGCGTGATAACTAGCTTTCAGCCAGTAGATCTCTGCACGATCTTCAGAAGGTAGGGACGCATCTGCGCTAATGCGATCAAGAATGAACGAGGCTTGATCCGCATCTTTATAATGAAGGATAAAACTAGCGTACTTAAGTGCCGTCTGACGGCTGAGTCCGTCCAGTTGATACATCTTTTCGAAATGCTTACCAGCGCGCTCAACATTCCCAAGTTTTAAGTAAACATCAGCAATGTGTCCCTGCACATCGGCATCACCGGAAAATTTGGCGAGTAGGCTATGTAGTAAAGCTAAAAGCTCAACTTTGTCCCCGTTACCGCTGATCAGTTGACGAAGGCGCTCTCTACCAATCAAATAATCTTCGACGTTCACGCTCGCCAATTTAAGGTTGGCGACAAGTAAGCAAAAGCGAACATCAGTTTGCTCTGGGTGCGTTTGGTACGCAGCCGTAAACAGTTCCTTAGCAATTTGGTACTCACCAATAGCAAGAAATTGTGAACCAATCTTCTGAATCACCTGCGAACTTGCATTCTTGCTACGCAAAATCTTTTCGTAAAATACACAGGCTCGACTCAAGCTGTCGAAATCCTCGAGGACTTTAGCGATAAAATAGAGAACGTGCTCACCTATTTTTTCATCGACTAAAGCACTGTCGGCTAAGGCTTGTGCCCGTTGGCGCCGCTCATGAGTCTGTGCTCTATCACCCTGAGCCTCTGAAATCCTGGCTGTCGCAAATAATTCATAGATTTGAATCTCGAGCGGGCAATTGCCTTTATTCTCAATCCACCATGAGGAAAGAGTTTGGATTGCCACCTCGGCGTCGACAAAACGCTCACGCTGCACGTACTCTTGGCACAGCTGCCTATGGGTTTCAAAGTTGCCATAAACATTGTAGGGAGCTGCGCGCTCAAATAAATAGAAGAAGTGATCGCCCTTGCGGTCGTCGCCCATATGGTAATAGACCTGGCTAAGACCGAAGTAAGCAATCACCCAACCTGGATCAATATTTAAAGCTTGCTGATAGTTGAATACAGCTCTCTCGTAGCTGCCGAGCTGCTCCATGCTATAGCCGATGCCATAGTAAGCTGCCGCACTGGCCCCATGCTGACGTATAATTTCCTGAAATTGACCAGCCACTTCACTCGGCGACAACATATCGCCCTGCTGCTGGATCATGGCGATGCAGGTTTCTATGAGACCTGGATTAGGTGAAGTTTGCAGAAGCTGCATATAACTGTGACGCAAGCGATCTAGGCTTTTCAGCATCGTCGCCAGTTCAATACGGCGCAAATGCACTAAGGCCTCATCGCGCCCGTCGTCACTGGCGACGAGGTCGCTCAAAACAGCCTCGGCGTCGCTGTAGCGTTTTACGAAGATCAGCTTGTTAGCTTCTTCTAATTTTTGTTCGATGGCCTTTAGCATGGAACTCCCACATGGCTATCGTGTGATAACCATAGAAGTTCTATCGACAGGCGGCCTAAAAACCTTACTTACACCGCCAGATAGCTGCTTGGTCGCTTGTCAAATTGAGCGACCAAACAGCTATCAAGCTAGGGACTTGACTAAAGCTCAAGTTCCGAATGCTTGCGTCCCGGTGATTTCAGCACCGACGATCAGCAAGTGGATGTCATTGGTACCTTCGTAGGTATAGACGGTCTCGAGGTTACACATGTGACGCATGCTCTTGTACTCAGCCATAATCCCGTTGCCGCCAAGCATATCGCGGCAGGACCTAGCCACTTCAAGAGCAGCTTCGACATTGTTCTGTTTACCCATGCTGACTTGAGCAAAATGAAGCTCACCAGCATTCTTCAACTGACCTAGGCGAAGGGCCAACAGCTTACCCTGCGTCAAACGCGATAGCGCCAATGCCAATTTACGCTGAATTAGCTGACTGTGACCAATAGGACGGCCAAAAGTCACGCGGTCTTTGACGTAATTTACCGCTTCGTCAAAGCATGCCTCGCCGGCGCCAAGGACCCCCCAAGCAATACCGTAGCGGGCCTGGGTCAAGCAGGCTAATGCCGACTTAAGTCCAGCTGACTTCGGCAGCAGTGCATCCTTGGGCAGTTTGATGTTGTCGAAATAAAGCTCAGAGGTCACAGACGCCCGGAGCGACAACTTTCCGGTCATCTTTTTAGCGGTAAATCCCTTGCTATTCGTCGGGACAACAAAGCCGCGAATACCATCTGAAGTCTGCGCCCAAACAACGGCAACTTGAGCTAGGTTGCCGTTAGTGATCCACATTTTAGAACCATTAAGGAGCCAGTGATCGCCCTTGTCTTCGGCACGCGTCATCATCGCGCCTGGGTCAGAGCCACCATTGGCTTCGGTCAAACCAAAACACCCGATGGCCTCACCGCTACCGAGTCGTGGCAGCCATTCTTGCTTTTGAGCTTCGCTGCCAAAGGCGTGTATCGGATACATAACAAGCGCGCCCTGCACGGAGGCAAAACTACGCAACCCACTATCACAGCGCTCCAACTCCTGCATGACCAGGCCGTAAGCAATATTGTCCATGCCAGGCAAGCCATAGCCGTTCAGGTTAGACCCGAGCAGACCAAGCTCCCCTAGTCGCGGAATGATTTGGGTCGGAAAACGCTCCTCAAGGTAGCAATCCTTGATCAATGGCTCGACATCCTTACTGACAAACTCGCGGACGCTAGCCTCAACTAGCCGCTGCTCTTCCGTAAGTAAGGAGCTGATTGCAAGAAAATCTGGATATGGAGAAGATTGAGGCATCGGCATTCTCACTTTGCTTCAAGTAGATCAAGTTTTACGATTTAACTGAATAATACACTAAACGTGCAGCAGCAAGCAGAGCGACAGCGGCAACAACCCACAAGTGCAGGTGCTCTGCGTGAGTACTGACCTTAAGGGCATACAACGCTCCGGCCGAGAGGACCATCGCAAGTAACGCATCCAGCTCTCGGTGACGTCCCCGCAACAGGGCGTACTCCACTGAAAATACAACTCTATTTGCATCATGTGGCAACCACCCCCGAGACATTGGCAAGAGCCGCGGCAGAAAAGCTGGCACTGCAGCCTCATAGCGTGGCTGCCAAGGACCTAGCTGCCGCCTCAGTGCTGCTTCCACTCGCTTGATCTTTGGCTGATACACCAATGGCAGCAAAAGGATGGTTGCAAGCATGACATAGACATTCCGGCTCGCTAGAGCCAGTCCGGCAAATAGCAACGCCGAGCCCAGACTATAGGGGTGCCTCACCCAACGAAAAGGCCCTTGGTCTGGAGCGAGACCACTGTAACCAGCCGCCCAGATGCGAATAAACTCTCCCGTCAGAGCAAAGGCTGCGCCGATTCCTAGGGATCTTAGAGTTGGATTCGCAGTGCTAAGTGCCAGGGCCACCAGCATAAACTCTGTCGCTCCACGCGGCGACAGGTGCAAGTAGCGCCTTAATAGCTGCGGCAGTGACACCCTCTTAACCATAAATCTGCATCCATCCGGACTAGACTGTTACTGTCCTAAGCTTAGCAGCCATTTCAACTTAGCGCCGAAGAAAAGCGGTCTAATCTATGGTTTTCGGCGGCGGCGCAAGAGCAATGGTTGAAGGCGCAAGCCAGAGTGAGCCGCGAACACCACGGATAGCGGCAAAATGAGAAGGAGCAAGACAGCTACCGAAGAGCTCCCAGAAATGCCAGATGCACCGCCATTGACTACACCGCACCCTATCCCAATTAGCTGATGGAATTTCTTTGCCTCAGGATCGTTGGGGTCTGAGTATAGATATATGGCACCAGCTATATCATCAGCTCCAAGCGTAATTTGGCTGGAACTACCGCTATAACCCATAATTGCATTGTAATTTGTGTGCGCATGTCCGAGTCCGAGACAATGCCCAAACTCGTGAATCAAAGTGTGCAGTAAATCATTAGCGTCGATACTGGACGGCGGCAAAGCGATATCACAATCGTCAATCACACCATCAACCACAATCGGCAGAGCCGCCCCGCCCTCTGAGGCGCTGCCTAGAGACTTTAACACCACGCTGTATTTTTTATCGGTACTGTCCTCGACAGCGGCGCTATTGGCACTGACTGTTAATTTGATAAAGCTGCCGGGAATATTTGACCAAGTCGCGGCAGCTTTTTTGAGAATCTGCTCCATAATTTGAGCATCGCTGGCACTAGCGTAAGTACCGTCAGAAAACTTCTCCTTCGCCTGGATGACCGGGGCTTGGCCATCCCAAAGTAAACTAATATTCGGCAAGTCGACAGTCGCGGGCAAAGTGGCCGCATCTTTACCCAGCAACACAAAACCACAGAGGCTTGGGTAAAGCGCCAGGACTACGAAAGTTTCAAGTAAAATCTTACGCATACGGAAACCTCTAAAACTCCCAAATGGCGCCGATACGACCGGCCCCAGGCGCGGTCCACCCCTTGCCATTGATGCCCAGAGATTGGGTATATTCGGCATTAAAATGAACACCGCTGCCTGTTCCGGAAACTAAACCAAATGATGTGTAAACGCCTAATCCAGCGCCACTGATACTCATTAGTAAGCCGCCACCGGTCGAGACATACAAATGACGATCCTGAAAGCGCTTACCGAAAAGTAGTCCCGGCACGAGCGATAAGGTGGTTTCGTAGTAGCCACTGGACAGATATTTTATGGCAATGTCACCAAGACTAGGCGGGATACCAACGGGATTTGAACCGCCGTTGCCGGCGGAGGCTGGACCCAGCAACAGGGCGACAGAAGAGGCTGCAGCTGGCGATGAGTGCATAAGACAAAAGGCCAACGCCAGTAGTACACAGCGCCAGTGACCTAGAGACCTAAGCGACATTCTTTGGCTCATAGCGTCATCCCCGCAGTGAGGGACCAAGACTGCTTCACACCAAGCACGAGAAAGAGACCAGCACTCCCAGCGATAAATAAGTGGCTTTCCCAGCCTATATTTGCACTAAAGCGGGATTTTACATAAATCGGGGCGCGCACCCCGAGGAGAGCTCCGAGGTTATAATTATGCTCATTAATCTTGGGTTGCGTCGTATTGTCAGAACGGCTGCGCTCGCCTGAGTAAATACTGACGTATTCATCCATAAAGGTTAGGCCCGAATAAATCCGCAGACGCTCTAGTCCTTTGACTGGCGCAGTCAGACCAAAACTGACTAGGCCGGTGCGCATGCTAACTGGTCCGAAGTCAGCTCCGTAGAGCAAACCTTGCACAAAAACCTGTGCATCAGAAGTAAAGCGCACTAAGGCGGCTGGGTCGGCGTGATCGTCACCCCCACTAACCCCGGCAAGACCAAGCTCCAAATTATGGGCATACGCATGCTCAGCAGCTATAAAAGCGCTGACAATACTGAGGGCGAGCAGTGCGGCACGCCAGCAGACCAGTCTCACCAGCAGCTCCCAGGGAAAGGACGCGTCATTGCGAAGAATTGCGAAGATACCTTGATTGTAACGGCTACTGACCTTCGGCCGCAACCCGGGCGAGCGAACGCCAGCGCTTGTAAGTCCAGGTCCACTGCTCTGGATAGGCACGAATGACATCGCTTATGGCTGCTGCACACAGTGCCGTGACGGCCGTCTCGTCTTTTTGCCCGTGCAGTGCTGGCAGCAGAGTGCGGCTAAGTAAACGGTAACGGCCCGCCCCTTCACGCACGCAAAAAATGGCAATCACTGGGCAGTCAGCCCGAATGGCCATCGCCGCTGGTCCGCTCACAAACTCTGTCGGCAGGCCGAGAAATGGAACGCTTGGACCTTGCCGCCCTTCCGGCTTCTGATCCATCACAAAACCCAGTGATTCCTGGCGCTTAAGTGCGCCAAGCATATCTCGGAGCAAAGTCTTACGATCGGTCCACAGCACATGCACTTGCATGCACTCTCGCAACTGCGCCAAAAATAGCGTCAAAAAGCGGCGCTTTGCCGGTTTCGCTAATACATGCAAGGGCCGCTTAGCCGCTTTTTGCGCGTAGTAGGCACAAAGTTCCCAGCTACCCAGATGCGCAGTGATCATGATGTGACCACGCCCAGCCGACTCGGCAGTAGCAACTTTGTCTGCCAACTCCTCGAAGCCGAGAAGTTCGACAAGATCTGGCTTTCGGATCAGGCGCATGGTTTCGAGCGCGATCAGCACCTGCTGCTTAAATACTTGGCGCGAGAACAGTTGGGCAAAATAACTGTGGGCGGGAAGCCCGTAGATGCGGCGCACATTCTCGCTAAGTTGTCGCCGGTCACGCCTGGCCGCAAGACGCACCAGCGGAGCCAGAACCCCCGCAAGGCAAGACAACGCCCAGAGCGGCATAGCTGCAAAAACTCGCCACAGGCAGGTGAGCAACCATGCTAAAAAACGGTCTACTAAAAGGTCCACTAAGACCATATCTCCCGGGGTAAACCGCGTTAAGTTGACTCTACGGCCGCAGCGAAATATTCAGCAGCACGGTACGAACTGCGAACAAGCGGGCCCGATACCACGGAAAGAAAGCCCATCGCCTTAGCCTTTGCTGCCACTGCGTCAAACTCTTCGGGCGTCACCCAACGTTTGATACTGAGATGTTGTTTCGTCGGCCGCATATATTGACCGATGGTGACGAACTCAACTCCATACTCGCGCATATCAGCCAGAGCTGCTTCAACCTCGTCTAGAGTCTCCCCTAGGCCAAGCATTAAAGCGCTCTTTGTGTAAACGCGATAATCAGCTAATTCACGCACGCGCCGCAGTACGGCGAGTGACTGGCGGTAACTGGCACGAGCATCGCGAACGCGTGGTGTTAAGCGTTCCACAGTTTCCAAATTATGAGCAAACACTTCGGGACGCGCTGCCAATAGCGTCTGCAGCGATGTATCTGAAGCCGCAAAATCGCCCGCTAGAATTTCGAGCTTGATCTCTGGATTCACCTCACGCACCCGGGTAATCACGCGCCCCACGTGAGCCGCGCCCCCGTCCGGCAAGTCATCACGATCAACCATGGTAATGACGGCATATTTAAGGCCCATCACTTTTGCAGATTCCGCCGTCTGGTCGGGCTCATGCGGGTCTAACCAGCCCTGCGGATCACCCGTCTTAACGTTGCAGAAACGGCAGGCTCTGGTGCAGGTATCGCCAAGCACCATGAAGGTCGCTGTGCCCTGACTCCAACACTGGCTGATATTGGGGCACTTAGCCTCTTCGCACACCGTGAACAACTTACGTTCGCGCAGGTCCCGCTTGATTTGAAAGTAGGTACCACCGGTGGGTATCTGTGTCTTCAGCCACGCTGGTTTACCAACATGCAACGGCTTTGGTGCCGCTGGGTCACTGCCTGAGTCAGTGGTCGTCATAATGATGAGGCTTTCTCGTGTAAGCTAATTTAACTGTGTGGGCGGGTACTTAGCGGGACTAAACCGACACTTCCCCCAGCCGCGCAAACTGCCTGGAGCCTAGCGTGATTCGGCGGCAGCGTCCAGCGCCTGTTGTGGGCTCCGGGGGTGGGTCGCTCCAAAATCATTAAGCACTCGTAACTATTAGGTTAATAGCATCACTGCCAAAGTACAGTTGCCTCGTCAACTGACCAGCCTGTCGTCCATAGTCGTAGAAGACACCGCATCTCCTATAGCCAGGGCAAAAAAAACCGAATACACCAATGCGGCCTAAGCACCAGCCAGGAGTCCCCCAATTATGACACCCACTAACCAGCCGATTAACTTGCCTGGGCGTATGCTCGATGCGTGGCGGGACGCCGTGTTGGCACTGGCAAAATTTCCCCGTGGGACGAAGCGCAAAGACACGCCACCCGAAGTATTGCTCGGCACCGCTCTGCGCCAAGAAACCGGAGCGATCATCGACCTCTGGGAATCCTTCACTAAAGAACGCCAACAAGTTAGCCGTGGCATGCTTGGTAGCGCGCAGCAGACAGTGGCCTACTTGCTAGGATTTCATTTGGTCAACGCAGCACGAGCTAGACTCCTGCTGAAGCGCCTCAGCGATCGGCATCACGTGCAGGCTTGGATTAAAGAAATTGCGCGCAAACACACTCCAACAACAGCGGCACCAGTAACCGAAGGCGAAGCCGAGGGCAAAGCTGAAGCCAAAAGCAAAACCAAGAGCGAATCGGGGGTGAAACAGCAGCCTCTCGTCTCTTGGTACGATCTCGGCTGCGGTACTGGCGCGGTTGCACACGCAGTCAGTGATTTCCTCCTGTCGGCAGGCCTGCCACCTTCGGCTTTGCAGATGCGCCTCTACGACACCAGCGGCAGTCTTTTGGATGCCGCGAGTTTAGTGCTTAATCAAGCTGCTTGCGGTGCCAGTATCAAAACACACCGCGTTGGTTTGGAACGTTTAGACTCCAGTATGGTTCCACTTGCACCCGCAGGTACCATGCATGGTTTTTCCCTTGGCTATGTCTGGAACGAACTAGAAAAAAATCCGGTCGCTAAGACTCGCGTCCTCAAACTTTTGCGCGATCAGGTGCAGGGCTCGACCCTAGTGCTGCTGCTAGAACCCGCTTCGCAGACCTTCGCCCGCTCAGCTATGGAGCTACGCGATGAGATGGTAAAGATGGGCTACCTGCCGCTGTATCCTTGTCTCGCTCCTACGCCATGCCCTATGCTCAACCTCAGCCGTGACTGGTGCTACAGCGAAGCCACCTGGCAGCAACCGAAAATCATGCAGACCTTGGATAAGTCGCTAGGCATCAGCCGCCAACATTTAAGCGGAACGCTGATGGCTTTCGCGACCAAGGATCTAGCTAAGTCCTGGCGCGCTGAGAAGACCGACGCCGTCATCGTCGGCCGCCCTGAACGGATCCAACCGCACCTACTTAAAGTGAAAGACCGGCCGAAAGAAAAACCAGCAACCACGTTCGAATATTTACTTTGTACTGGCAGTGAGCTGAAGAAAGTCGCCCCCAAAACGGCAGAGGGCGCTCCGCTGCAACGCGGCCTACCCTTCAGCGATGCGCCAGACTGAGATCCACAGCTAGACCAGCTTGCTTCATAAATGCTTCAAAACGCGGCGGCAGTGACGCCGTAAGTTGTAAGTCCTCTGCGCCCTCGGCGGGAGGAAAGCTCAGAGCAAAGGCATGAAGAAAGTGATGCAAGCTCGCCAACTCAGCCAACTCTTGCGGTAGATTCGCGCGGGACGCGGCGGTATAGCGCTTGTCACCAATAATCGGCAGACCGTTCATCTGCAAATGCACACGAATCTGATGGCTACGTCCCGTCTCGGGATAGCAAGCGACCAGACTAATCCCCAGATCTTTATTCTGACTCAGCACGCGGAAGTGGGTTACGGCGCTGCGCCCGCCCGCACGCACGACTTTGACATCGCCAGTGCGTTTATCTATCTCGCTAAGATAGGCTCGCTCAGTAAACGTTTTCGCCTTAGCTAGACCATAACAGAGCGCCAAATAGGTCTTCTTAACGGTACGCTCGCGAAACTGATCCGTAAGCCAGGTCGCGCGCGTCTTACTCGTCGCCACTAAAATGACACCGGATGTTTCTTTGTCTAAACGGTGCACCAGCGTAAACGCAGTGCGAGGCCGCCCCATTGTCTTGAACAAAGCCTCAACACTGGGCACGACATGAAGTACCGACTGATCTTTAGTTGCCTGCGACGGTAGCCCCGGCGGCTTATTGATCGCAACGATTCCCTTACCCTCGAAAATCAGAGATTCTGGGGTTAATGGTGGCTCCTCAGCGCGGATTTTCTTGAGAGTGACTTCACTGTACTCAACGCGCACTTTGTCACCGCGACACACCTGCCGTGAGGCAACGCGCACTCGCTTGCGATTGACATAAACGCCGCCGATATCGATCACCTGACGGATTTTCCGCCGCGACAGACCGAGTTCGGCGGCCACTAAAAAGACGTCTAGGCGCGCGCCGCTGTGCGGGGCGCCTACCGTCAGGTCGTACGTTTTCATATTACTTGTTTGTATTCACGCAGTTTAGTTCACGGAATGCCTGTTCTAGACGCAGCGAGAATTCCTGCTCGCCAGCTCGCAGCCACACGCGTGGATCATAGTATTTCTTGTTGGGTTTATCGTCACCTTCGGGATTACCGATTTGGGCCTGAAGATAAGCCTTCTTCTCGGTGGTGTACTTGCGCACGCCGTCCCAAAAAGCCCACTGCAGGTCGGTGTCGATATTCATCTTGATCACACCGTAAGAGAGGGCCTCTTTGATTTCCGCTGCAGTCGAACCCGAGCCACCGTGGAAGACAAAATCCACTGGCTTCGGCCCGGTGCCCAGTTCTTTCGCCACGTAATCCTGAGAGTTTTTCAGAATCACGGGTGTTAGCTGGACATTACCTGGTTTGTAGACACCGTGGACGTTGCCGAAGGAGGCAGCTACGGTGAAATGACTGCAGACCTTGGATAGTTCACTATATGCGTAGCATACGTCTTGGGGCTGGGTGTAAAGGCGCGAGCTATCGACACCGGAGTTATCGACGCCGTCCTCTTCCCCACCGGTCACGCCCAGTTCGATTTCGATCGAGGTACCAATCTTGTGCATACGACGCAGGTAGGTGACGCAGGTCGCGATGTTCTCACTGAGGCTATCCTCGGAAAGATCGAGCATGTGTGAGCTAAACAGTGGCTTACCGTGTTGCTTGTAGAACTTTTCACCCGCATCCAAAAGTCCGTCAATCCAGGGCAGCAGTTTGCGAGCTGCGTGGTCGGTATGCAAGACCACGGTAACACCGTAGAGCTCAGCAAGTAGGTGCACATGGTGAGCTGCTGCTACAGCTCCCGCGATCGCAGCTTGCTGATGATCATTCGAGAGTGCCTTGCCGGCATAAAACTGTCCGCCACCATGCGAAATCTGAATCACTACTGGCGACTGCAGACGCGCTGCAGTTTCCATGCAGGCGTTCACGGTATCGGTACTGGTAACATTCGCTGCCGGTAGCGCGAACTGATGATTTTTTGCGTGTTGATAGAGGGCCTTAAGATCGTCGCCGAAGATGACGCCTTTTTTGAATTTAGACACGATGGAAGCACCTCTCCTGAAGTTAGCTGATAGAAATCCAGTATTTTAACCGGGCACCGGCAGATTATTGCAGCAGGTCCCATTCGCCAATGGTTTTTACAATGTAATGCTATTGCTTAAAGATCAGGCGGTGGCTAAAATTCTCAACATATTGATTTTATTGTATTTTCAATATCTGGTGTGCTGGCACCATGATTGCACATAGTTCTCAGTAGAGTTTTTTTGCCCCCAGTTCACGACCTGAGCATCCACCACGGATCAGGAGAAGCGTGCATGTCCTTTAGCCAAGCCAAAACTATATTAGGACTCACTATCGCCTTTGGCAGTCTACTGAACTGCCGGCCCACTCAAAGCAGCGTAGTGGCAGGCGTAAGTAGCGGTGCTTCCCTAGGTACGGTGGTTAATGGCTTTTTGGTCGATAAAAATGCGCAGGCAAGACGCGAGGCGGAAAATCTCCGCGCTCAAGGCAGCAGTGATGCGCGTTATATGGAGTTGGTGGCTAATAACACCGTAGGAGTTTGGTACGGTGGCTGGAGTGGTGATATTCGGAGCGCCGTGCAAGCGCATGCCAGCAACGCCCTCGCCTTAGGTGCCACCGCAGTGATGATCGCTTATAACATTCCCAACCGCGACTGCGGCAGCCACTCCGGCGGCGGCATTCCAGCGGGTCAGTATCGCACCTGGATCTCGCAATTTGCTGCCGGTGTCGGCAACGCCAAGGCCATGATCATCCTGGAACCGGATGCTCTTACCTTGACTGATTGCCTTGGTCCTCAGCAACGCACCGAACGTAACGACTTACTTCAATTTGCGATTACTCAGTTCAAACAAAAAGCCATGAACGCAAAGGTCTACATCGACGCAGGACATCCGCAGTGGTTGAGTGTAAGCGATGTAGCGTCGCGTTTAAAAGAAGCCGGTATAGCGCAGGCGGATGGCTTCGCCTTGAATACTAGCAATTATTACGACAACAGCACCAACATCAGCTACGGTCAGCAAATTGCGGCGATAGTACAGAAAAACTTTGTCATCGACACCAGCCGCAACGGCAAAGGATCCCTTGGTGCTGACCAATGGTGCAATCCCCCTGGCCGTGGACTAGGTATCGTACCGACCACGAAAACTAATGCCAAAGGCGTCGACGCATTTGTTTGGATCAAAACTCCTGGTGAGTCTGATGGTAGTTGCGCCGGAGGTCCAGCCGCAGGTCAATTCTGGCGTCAAAGAGCGATTGAACTAGCCAAAAACGCAAGTATGAACGAACCCACACCTTCGCAAACGACGACTCAGCAGACTCAGCAGACTCAAGAGCCGGCTCAGCAACAGTCACTGCCACCGGTGGCCTCAGCTCCGACACAAACGCAGCAAGCGCAACCGCCTACTTCGAATCCAACTAACATCCCGAACCCTTGGTTTATCCCGACTCCGTCAGCGCCGCGGGTACCAGCGCTACCAGTCGGACCAGCAGTGCCGACCCAATCGCCAAGCTCAGTGGCTTCATTTCCACCTAATTCATTACAGAAAACTACAGAAAATAACGGCAGCGAGCTAAAAGTCGAAATCAAAGTTAAATCAAACTGGCAGGGTGGCTACTGTGCCGACCTAATTATCAGCAACCCGGGCACCCAAGCCGTAAGTACCTGGACTTTAGTTTTGAATCTAAACTCGTCCACGATGACGCAGCAATGGAACATGGTACCCAGCTATGGAGCTGGCACAGTGACACTCAAACCAGCCGCAAGCTGGAATATGAATATTCCCGCAGGTGGCAGTGTTGATATGCAGGGATTTTGCGCTGATAGTAGCGGTTCACAGTTGAGTGTCGCGTCGATTAGCGGTTAAGAAGTACTTCCGAGATGATGACGAGTCCTTGTGTGGAGATGTAGCTAAATGTCGGTTGGAGTAGAGAAGCGCCGCCGCAGTGATCAGTTCACATTCAAGCGTTTTCAAATAGACCAAACTGGCTGTGCCATGCGCATCTCGTCTGACGCGACTATTTTCGGAGCCTATATCCCCGTAGAGAATGTCAGGACGATCCTTGATATCGGCACCGGTACCGGACTTTTGGCTTTAATGGTGGCGCAGCGTGCTCAACCCGAGGCACGGATCGATGCTGTAGAGATTTCGCCAGTAGCTTTCGCGAGAGCCAGGGACAATGCGGCTAGCAGCCCATTTGCTGACATGATCCATCCGGTGCATCAGTCGATTCAGGAGTTCGCGCTTCAGTCTCAGAAGCGCTATGAGCTCATTCTTTCCAATCCACCATTTTATCAAAATGATCTACCTGCATCGGCTAAGGACTCGGCCAACATCGCGCGGCATTCGCATGAAAATGGCCTCGACTTCGCAGCTATGTTGGCCGCTGTCGAACACCTATTGCACGATGACGGGATCTTTTGGGTACTACTACCAGCAGCCGAGAGTGTGACATTCTCGGCCCTTGCTTCGGCAGCAGGCCTACATGAAAAAGCAAGACTCTGCTTAAGGCATAGTTCGTCGGACCCGATCAACCGAATGATCAGTGCCTATAGTCGCAGAGTCACCAAACCCGAGACCCATGAACTAGTCCGGCATAACGAAGACGGCGCTCCGACCCCTGAGCTGAGAGAGCTACTTAGTCCCTACATGCTGCATTACTAACCTCTCTTGACCTGTATTTAGCGCGGCATACAAGGCTATCTTGACTCTCGGCCCGTGCAGTGAGACTTAAAATAGACCCTAGGGTTATTTTCGGCCCAGGTTGATTGCGATTGATTCGCGAAAGGCTAATCTCATGTGTAAGATTTTCCTAGCGGCTGCCATGTCCTTCATGATGTCTGCAATCAGCAATATTGGAAATGCACAAATCGCTACCACAACGACAGGCGCGCCCCATGAATTTGACGCAATCTGCGGTTTAGACTCAGATACCACATTTCGCATTTACGAAGGTCACGGGCTACTTCAGAGTTTAAATTATGCAGCCGTTAGCTTTAAATGCGTGCGCCCACCAGTAAACACTGGCACACCTGAACTTCTATGGTCCTGTGCTGAAGTTAATCCCGGCGAACGTGGCTTCCGCGCAGAGATTCGTCGTGAGCCTGGTCAAGTAGAGACTACGGCGAAAATTATTCAGCTTGATGCAGCCGGAACTGAACGTGTGGAAACGCTAAGCTGCAGCTAATACACTCGGGCAGAAATCACGTCAGCCTTGGGGAACTTCGTTGCCGATTATTGACTACAACGGACAGCTGATTCAATGCGATGCCGGCATGCGACTCCGCGATGCCCTGCTCATGAATGGTGAGTCGCCCCACAACGGTAGCGCGCAATGGCTTAATTGCAAGGGACTGGGCACTTGTGGCACCTGTGCTGTGGACATCATTAGCGGTGACGTCGCGCCCAAGAATGCGCGCGAGACATGGCGCCTCGATTTCCCACCACATCGTGCTGAGCAGAATCTGCGACTGGCCTGCCAGGTGCGGGTCACTTCCGATCTAGTGGTTCGCAAACATCCAGGATTTTGGGGCCAGCATGTCCCAAAGACTTCGGCTGAAGGATAGCCAAGCGAAGCGAAGTAGCGAGCTAGCGGAAAGTAGAGCTCACACTTGTCTTTTGAAGAATAAGGAATTCGACATGCAGACGCATCTGAGCTTTGGCAGTGACAATCACTCGGGGGTTCATCCTGCAGTTATGCTGGCTCTAGCGGAGGCCAACCAGGGCCATACCCCTGCCTATGGAGCTGATCCCTGGACGGCTAAAGCCAAACATTTGCTCAAACAATGTTTTGGCGCTGATAGCGAGATTTTTTTTCTCTTTAACGGAACAGCTGCCAACACCTTGGCCATTCGCAGCCTCTGCCAGCCGTATGAATCAGTTTTTGCAGTAAGCAATGCCCATATTCACGAAGACGAGTGTGGTGCTCCTGAATATATCTGCGGTAGCAAAATTCTTACCGTGGCTCCAAAAGAAGGGAAGCTGAGTCTCAAGGCATTAGAGCAGCTCAAAATTGATCCAGGCAATCCTCATCGAGTCTTGCCGCGTCTTGTGAGCATCACCCAGGCGACGGAAAGTGGGACAGTTTATACCTTAGAGCAACTGCGAGATATCTGCGACTTAGCCCATAAGAAGGGGATGTTTGTTCACATGGATGGAGCTCGTCTTGCCAATGCGACTGCATTTCTCGGCCTTGAATTGGGTGACTGCACGAGCGCGGTCGGCATCGATGCGCTGAGCTTCGGTGGGACTAAAAATGGACTGCTCTGTGCGGAAGCTTTGATTTTTTTGAAGCCAGGTCTTGCTCACCGATTTGACTATCTGCAAAAACAGAGCATGCAGTTGGCTTCGAAGATGCGCTTTCTTTCCAGTCAATTCATTCCCTATCTGGAGCAAAAACTTTGGCTGACAAACGCTCAAAACGCAAACTCCATGGCTCAGTATCTAAGATCACGCTTGGCCAAGCTAAGTTCTGTGCATTTTCCTTATCCGACGCAGGCAAACGAAGTCTTTGTGCGCGTTAATCCTACCCAAGCTCAGCATCTTTATACAGAGGCTGCCGCTTACCCGTGGGATGAAGGTCTCGTGCGTCTCGTATGTTCCTTTGATACCACCAAAGAAGCTATTGATCGCTTATTTACAGGGCCACTTACGATTTGAATCAGAGCTATCGAGTCGGGCTGTCCTCGCGGCTCAAGGCAATTCAAAATCGTGGGGGGGCTTCGGGATCTTCTGCAAAAAAGTTTAGGCAACAAACTTAACTCCCCTCCTTGAGGAGTCTCTGTATTCGCTGCCGCGCAGCGGAACTTTTGTAAGTAATTATAACTTCGGGATTCTTGACTGCCCGGCAGGGCTCTAAGAATCTCGCCTCGAATCTACAAACTCCAATCTCTGCCTATACCACTCGTTCCCCAATGCTCCCGCGGCAGCAAAGTTGTTATGAAGTCTGCACTTCAGTTGCAAGTTGCTCGCGGAATGTTCGCCGCCACGGCAATACAGATTGATATGATCTAATTCGATCATCATCCTCTCTTGGCACCGAGATGCATCGGGATGCATGTGCGTACACTGCCCTTGATCTCTCAGCCAAACCTGATGCCGCACGGCAGCGGGTATATATCTACCTTGTCTGTTATGTTGCTGCCGCGCGGCAGCGCGCTCGGCCTTGCGCATGGGATCTCGCTTGGTGAGCAGGTCGCCCACGGCTTTCATAAAAATCTCTGCATCAGTCGGTACGGAGCCAGCATAAATTGCGGTTACACGACACTGACAACAGTTATGTACCACGATTTTTTAAGCGTGAATCGCGGCCGACCTTGTCGATAAAAAATAAATAACCGCTCAGATCACCAAAGATCAAAACTACTGCGCTAAATTTTCGGCGGGATAAAAAAATTGGTCGACTATGGTTTTAGCGCAATAACGCATTCGGTTTGCCTGAAGAAATCACTAAACCGTACAACGATTACCTATCTGACGATAATCCACTTCTTTCTTTTTACTGCCACATTTTCAACCCTGGTCTTGCCGCCTTAATTGCGGCCGTGATGGCCGATCCCAATCCAGCTAAGGCAACGGTGCAGCATATTCATGCAACCCCTTTTGAAGACACCAGCAGCAGTCCTAGTAGCAGTAATAGAGGTAGCAGTATTAGCAGAACCGAACTCAGATGCGATGGCAATCGCTACTGCAAAGATGGCTGGGGCTGGTTGACCGATGGCGAGCAGGCATGCGACAGCTCGGCCCCGGGGGTGATTGGCCGACAACAAAGGCTGTAGCTGCCAATGTGGGTGATCCGCCGCAGGCCTAACGGCCCGACAGGCCTTGACCTCGGACCGGATTTCGCGTTAAAATCCGGTTTATGATTCGAAGATCTTGTAAGTTATCGACAACTAATAGCTTTTTCCTCTTCGGGCCGAGGGGGGCAGGCAAGACTACGCTTATTCAGGACCAGTTCACTAATGATCGGACCCTATACCTGGATCTCCTGGATATCGAGCTCATGGACCAACTGCTGCTCAATCCTGGGCGTTTCAAGCAGATCATCGATAGTCCAGAGCACGTCAACAAAGTCGTCATTGTCGACGAGGTACAAAAGTTTCCCAAGCTACTGGACGTGGTCCAATCCCAAATCCAAAGACGCAAACGTCAGTTTATCCTAACAGGATCGAGCAGCCGCAAACTCAAACAAGCAGGCACTAACCTGCTCGCTGGACGCGCATGGGTTTATCACCTTTATCCCCTGTCATCGCTCGAACTAGGGGACTCTTTCGACTTAAAACGAGCCCTTGAGCGTGGTGGCCTACCGGAGAGCTATCTTGCGTCGTCAGATAGCGACGCAAGGGAGTACCTGAAAGCCTACGTAGCCACTTACCTCGAGAAGGAGATTCAACAAGAGCAGTGGGTGCGGAAGCTAGACCCTTTCCGCAGATTCCTGTCCATAGCCGCTCAAATGAACGGCAAGATCGTCAATAAGGCCGCTATCGCGCGCGAGGCCGGCGTCGAGGATACTACAGTCAGCAACTACTTCGAGATTCTCGAGGAGACTCTGTTAGGATTCTCACTGCCGGCATTCCACAGATCAGTACGCAAGGCGCAAAAGTTGGCGCCAAAGTTTTACTTTATCGACACGGGAATTAAGCGAGCTCTCGACAGGACAATCTCAGTCGAATTACTACCGCAGACTTTCGCCTGGGGCGATGCATTCGAACACTGGGTGATTCTTGAGTTCGTTAAGAACATTAGCTATCGTCGCCTGGATTGGACATTGTCCTATGTACGGACGAAGGACGATGTCGAGATTGACCTCGTCGTCGAGCGTCCTGGCCTTCCTGAGCTTTTTGTCGAGATAAAGTCCAAAGAGCACGTTAATGAGCTAGACGCCAAAGCCTTAGAAACCCTTGGGCGTGATTTAAATCCGAAGGCAGAAAAGTGGCTCTTATCGCGCGATCAGCTAGAGCAGACCTTTGGTAGTACGCGAGCCCTCTATTGGCAGCAAGCTTTGAGGATGTTATTCGGCACCGATCTTTAACGCTATGTCAGTGAGCCGAGGCGGCTCGGTTATGCTGCTGTAAAAAAAATTGACACCCGGCGCTAAAGCGTTGCGATGATGGGGCTGTTATCACTATAATCACGCACTTTTCGCAGGGCTCGAATCTTGCAGACCTGTGGGCTAGATAGGACGGCCTAATTAAGGGCCAATTAATTACCAGCGGACTCATGCATGCAGCTGCAACAATCTTTAAAGGCTAGTAAATACCGTCTTGTGATTACGGGATTTTGCTTAATTGCCACCACGACATCAGGATGTGGTCCGTCTGCAGCAACAAGCTTAGACCGTCGATTCTTGGCGGGCAACAAAACTGGACCTAATACGTCTCAGACCACCCCACAAGCCAACGAATCGATAAATGCGATAAACAACTCCAACCTAATGAACGCTGCTAGACTCAACAGCTTTCGTCCTGGCGAAATATGGCGCGACACCGAGGGACAGGTCATCAACGCGCACGGCGGTGGTTTCTATGTCGAGAACGGGGTCTACTACTGGTTTGGTGAAGTAAAAGGCCAGGACGGACTAGCTCGTGCTGGGATCAGCTTATATTCATCCACTGATCTCTATAATTGGCGTAATGAAGGCCTAGTACTAGCCGTCGACAAGTCCAATCCAGATAGTGACATTGCCGAGGGTGCCATCATTGAGCGCCCAAAGGTCATCTTCAATAAGAAGACCAAAAAGTACGTCATGTGGTTTCACCTGGAACTTAAAGGACAAGGTTACGGCTCAGCAAGAGCTGGCGTAGCGGTTAGCGATACTGTTCGGGGACCATACCGATTCTTGACGAGTTTCAAACCTAATAACGAAATGTCCCGCGACCAAACCTTATTTGTTGATGACAATGGCAAGGCCTATCAGATTGCGGCGTCTGAAGAAAATCAGACTATGCACATCAATGAACTGACCGATGATTATCTCAAACCAAACGGTAAATTTGTGCGCGCCTTCATCGGCAGGTCGATGGAAGCTCCGGCAGTCTTCAAATACAAAGGTCGCTACCATCTGATTGCCTCAGGATGCACCGGCTGGGATCCGAATAGTGCGAGGCAGGCAGTAGCAGACAACATGATGGGTCCTTGGACTGAGCTCGACAATCCTGCCCAGGGTCCAGAGTCTGACGTTACGTTTCGCTCCCAAAGTACTTACGTGCTCGAGGTCACACCCGGATCGGGCCAGTTTATCTACATCGGTGATCGCTGGAATCCGGATAATCTCGCCGACAGCCGCTACATTTGGCTCCCCCTCCAGTACGACAACGGCCGCTTTACCATGAGCTGGAAAGACGAATGGCAATGGGGTCAGGCACTTCCCGTAACCCCCTGAAGGTACAGTTAAAACAGTAGCCATGCCGCGCGGCAGCGACCCTACGACTGCCGGCAAAGATCAAAATACTCTTCGGCGCCTATATTAGCCTCTTTGCTCGGAAATGCCGTCGACACCGCACCCTCGACTAGACTGGGATCGCGCACCAATTCACGACTTGGGCCTTCGGTGTCAAAGAACTGCCCTTCGATCAAAAATTTACGGGCACGGTCATGAAAGTGAGGCAGCCAGTTCATGGCATTACCTGGATGGTCCTGGCGCGAAAGGAAAGAGTGCGGAGTCCCCCGATAAAAACAAAGTGAATTTTTAAATTTATTGGGCTCTCTAATTTTGCGAAACGTATCTTTTGTGGCGCGTGTATCAGATCCGTCATCAAATTCGACGGCCACAATCTGAATTTGCGTTGGTGAGTTTTTGAACGCCTCTGAATCCGCCTGCTTTGCCGCTAAGGCCGTAGCACCTTCACCAAATTTAACAGTGGCTGCGATATTACGGATATTTGTGTCACAAATGCCAGCACGTCCACCGGTATTGCGCTTATAGCACTGATCACCCCAGCGAACTTCCTGTTTATCGCTAGAAATTAAGTCTGCTTTGTTGGCGATTACGATCTTACGAATATCGTTATTTAACTTTAGCTTTGCATTTGTATAAAACGCATTCCAACGGGCTTTGCCGCTGGAGTCTACAGGTTCAATCGGCCTCCAAAAATTATCGGGAGGAAGAGTCAAAAAGGGAGCTAATATAAGGGCCCGCTCGTATAAACCCGGCGCGGCAAATACACTGCGGTATGCCAATGCCCCACCAACAGATAAGCCCCCGACTACTCGCAAACCAGTCGCTTTTTGCATGATCGCATTCATAGCATCGACAAAGGCCTCATACTCCTGCGCTCCACCCTTCTCGATATTCGGGATGTACTGATAGTAATGCTGGCGCTCCGCGACAGTATCGCCCTTCAGCTGCGCTGGTCCCCGACCTTGGCCAGGCAGGAGCGGGATCAGCACATTAAAACCGAGAGACGTGAGATAATCGCGCATCTCGAAGAATTGTTGAGGGCAGGCCGTATAACCGTGAAAGAATATCGCAGTGCCCACATATGGCACCGCTGGGTTAGCACGGGCAAACACAGGCTTACAATCTTCTTGGAGCTCGTAAGGATAGTGAAGCTTCAAATCGTCAACAAAGTAGCGACGCCATGCCGCCTCCACCGGGCTAACATCCTCTTGGCTTTTGGTACTGCTAATCGGATCGGTCATCGAGCGCTTACAGCTGGTCGTTGGCAGCCATGCAACAGCTGCAGCTAAAATATTCAGTAAGCCTGATAATTTTAGATTTTTACCTTCGTGCATCGAAAGTCCGCCTATTTTTGATTCCATGATACCACCTCAGCACTTCGTTGAGTTAAGGGCGCTGCACCCCATCGTCAGGGCTCCGCATGTGCCGGTAACTATTGTATTTTTTTGTTTGCCTAAGGAAGCGGTTTTACCGTTACAAAAAACGGTCTCACGAATACCAATAATATTGGATTATTGCCTTTTTTTCTAAAGTTTTAGGAACTTGTTGACGAACAGCTAAGATGGATAACAGGGGAGATACCCCGTTAACAAATCTTGGGTCTGCTTATGTCCCATTCTAAACAAAAATCTCGGTACACGAAGAGGACCTTACTCGGCGCCCGGATGTGCATGCTGAGTTTAGCATTTGCGGCGAGCGTGATCTCCGTTTCGCAAGCTTACGCGGCCCCGTTTTCAGTGTCATACAGCGGGCGTCTTACGCAATCTACGGGTGCCCCAGTCGAGGGACCGGTCGATATCTCGGTAAAGTTTTGGAACGCCTCAGTTAGTGGTAACTCTCTCACTGCTCCGATCGAGTTCACAGCAGTGGACTTAAATAGTGGCACATTTAGTTTACCACTCGAACTGAGCGCCGATCAGGTTCAGCAGATCTTCGGCGACGGCGTCAGTCCGGTATTCATCGAAATCACTGCTGCCGGTAAAACCTATCCACGCCAGCAGTATAGTTTCGTCCCCTACGCGCTGCGTGTCCCCGTGGATGGTAAAACTCTCGCTTTCGACAGTAACGGCAACCTAGGCATCTCTCTGAGTAGTCTGCCGGCAGCCAATCAGTTTCTTACTAAAAATAGCAGTGGCCAGCTGATATGGGGTACTCCAGCTGTGACGGCGGGAACCAGCGGAACGATGAGTCTGCCCAATGTCGGCACTGCAGGAACTTACGTCAAAGTCGTGACCGATGCTCAGGGACGCGTGACGCAAGGGCTGTCACTTGCTGCTGCGGATGTTACCGCTGCGTTGGGGCAAAGCTTGACCACCGCAGTCGTTGCCGAAAGCGGTACGAATCTTTATTACACGGACGCGCGGGCACGAGGTGTGATCTCGGCTAATGCGCCACTAAGTTACGGTATTTCTAGTGGTCAAATCTCATTGGCGCAGGCCAGTGGCTCCTCGAATGGGTATCTGAGTTCTGCTGACTGGACGACCTTCAACGGGAAACAAAACGCCCTCGGTTTCACTCCGCTGAATAAAGACGGTGATTCGATGTCCGGCTCGCTCAATATGGGAAGCAGCGATCTCACGAACGCGGGCAATATCAGCATGGCTGCTGCTAAGACTTTCCTGCTCAGTAATAATAGTACCGACCCGGGCAGCCTCACGGCTGCTGATGCGGGTAAAACTTGGTTCAATAGCTCAACCAATCAAATCAAGTTTTGGGACGGAACTACGGCGCAGGCATTGGGTGTGTCGGGAGCAGGCCTCACCAACCTCAACGGACTGACGGCAAGTACACAAACCTTCGCAACTGGCACGAGCGGCACTAGTCCGGCGTTTAGCTCATCGGGCTCCGTCCATACCCTGAATATTCCGCTCGCGTCGGCCGCAGGAGTTACTGCCGGTGCCTTGTCAAACAGTGATTATGCGAGCTTCAGCTCTAAACTCGGTAGTGTCGCTGCGGGCACTGGCGTCGCTGTTTCCACCGCCAGTGGTACGGCCACGGTCAGCCTGAGTTCAGTCGGCACCGCTGGCACCTACATGAAAGTACAGACCAATGCGCAGGGACAGGTAATTAGCGGTAGTGCGCTCAGTTCCGGCGATATCCCTAATCTCGACGCGAGCAAGATATCTAGCGGCTTGCTTAGCGTGGCGAACGGCGGTACCGGCGTTAACTCAACTGCGACTTTCCCAACTTCTGGTGTGGTGGCAACCCGTGATGCCGTCGAGACCTTAACCAACAAAACGATCACGGCACCGGTGATTAGTACCATCGTCAATACGGGCACACTGAGCTTGCCAACAACGACAGACACTCTGGTAGGTCGGAGTACTACAGATACGCTAACCAATAAGACTCTTTCTGCCGCCACGATAAATGGTGCCTCAACCATCTCTGGAACGACCACCATTAGTACGACCGGTAGCGTAAGTACGGGAGTACTGACAGCA